>SAAH01000256.1 GCA_009929525.1 Clostridia bacterium
CACAATACTGTCTTTTCATTTTTTTCAAAAATAGGACAGATTGGTACTTTAGAAGAAGTTATCTCTTTTGAAATTACATTTTGCGGAAACTCAAGCTTTTAGCAAGTAAATGATATGATTTCTACATCGGGATGAATAATAATGATCAGGAGAATATGATGAAAGAAGAAGGAAAAGATCAAATGATCCATGCTCTAAGCCGGGAAGAGGAAGAAGAGAATCTGGCAGAAATCATCGATGTGGCGCAGGAAAATCTGGAGAGGACCCAAAAGTATATCGATGAGTTGTCCGGTGAACTGAGGGATCTTCTCGAGACTTATGGAACGAAAGACAAGGAAGCACTGGCCCTATGGCACAACACACAATCTCAGTTAAATGAGAACATGCAGGATCTGGTGCGATGCAAAAAAGCCAGAAAGAAACCGTATTTTGGATGGATTCATTTTAAAAATGTGAATCTTACAGAGGATGAAGCCTATTACGTGGGGCGTGTGGGGATTACGAAGGACGGTTCCAAACCGCTGGTCATCGACTGGAGGGCACCAGCAGCATCAGTTTATTACGAAAATATGCTGGGAAGGTGTCGGTATGTGGTGAAAAATGACGGCGTTTACGAGATCGACCTGAAAGGGAAGCGGACCTATGAGATTACAGATGACAAACTGGTGGACTATTTTGATTCAGATGTGGTGGCAACGGACGAGCTTTTGACCAAATATCTGGCGAAAAGTAAGAAGGCTGTTTTGGGCGAGATCATCGCAACAATCCAGAAAGAGCAAAATGAGATCATCCGAAAGTCACCAAAGACAAATCTGATCGTTCAGGGTGTGGCAGGCTCCGGCAAGACAACGGTGGCGATGCACCGCATCTCTTATATCCTGTACAACTATGAAGAATTCCGGCCGGAAGATTTTTATATTATCGGAAGCAATCGTATCCTGCTCAATTATATCACCAGTGTACTTCCTGATCTGGACGTATACGGGATCCGGCAGATGACGATGGAGCAGCTGTTCACACGCCTGCTCTACGAAGACTGGGATGATCAGAAGTTCCATATTCTTCCGCTGGACAGAAAGGATATCCGTGCCTGTGTTAAGGGAGGATATGCATGGTTCCATGACCTGGAAGACTTTTGCTCCAACTATGAGAAAATGGTGATTCCGGGGAAAGATATTTATCTGGAAAAAAATCACACGCTGCTTTTAGACAGTGATCGGATAAAAACATACCTTAAAAGTAATCCGGGTGTCTCCATGCAAAGTAAGATTGACATGTTGAATGAAATCCTTCTTTCCAAGCTTGAAAATGAATTGTCCGGGAAGTACGTGTCATTTACACCGATTGAAAAAACGGAGCTTGAGAAGAAGTATCGGTTTTATTTTGGAAAAAATGAATGGAAGGGATCCATTTTTAAGTTATATCAGGAATTTTTGCAGGTACAGAGGGAAAATGGCAAGTCAGTGGAAGTGTCGGAGGATTCCTTTGATGTTTACGATCTGGCGGCTCTGGCTTATCTGTATAAGCGGATCAAGGAAACGGATGGGATACGGGAAGCAAGCCACGTGATCATCGATGAGGCTCAGGACTTTGGTATGATGGCGTACGGGGTCTTGAAATATTGCATGAGAGACTGCACTTATACAATCATGGGCGATGTATCACAGAATATTTATTATGGTTACGGATTAAATGATTGGGAAAATCTGAGAAAGCTGATCCTGACAGGTACTTTTGACAGCTTTGGACTGTTGAAAAAAAGTGGGTCAATCATTTTTTTCGTGGGATTGCCACCACGTAATGTATTGATTTGTTACGCCACCCTTGACCGGATGGAAAAGCAATGCTGTTCGTTTATC
>SAAH01000257.1 GCA_009929525.1 Clostridia bacterium
TGTAAGATCCATGGCTTAGCAAGCACTTAGCGAAGAGCCCACTGGCGATGAGCTTAGTGCGGCTTAGCCATTAGCTTACAAGTTCCCTGCTCTCGTTTGGAATCCCCCTCTCTGCAAACCTCCTGGCGTCCCCATTTTTCAACACCAATATCACAAAACAATCTCATACTGCATCATTTCGTAATGTAGGATGCAGCCTTCATAAATCTCCGCTGGAAGAAGTGCTCTTGCCACCAGTTTTGGTTCTGTCTGTTCTCCGTCAATCTGTTGGAGATTGGCATAATCGCCGTCGATGGAGATCACTTTATAATCGCATACGAGCATAGTAATTCACCTCCTTCATATAACATGTTCTTTGATAAATATGAACAATTATTTTTAGTATACCAGAAGTGAATAAAAAAACAATGAGCCTCTTGCAGAATCATGCGGGTTCGTTCATAATGTAATCAGTTGGCATTTTAGATGTGACTGGATAGGATAGCTATGACATTTTGACTTTACAGGAGGAAAAACGATGAAGATTGGTTTTGTAGGCTGCGGAAATATGGCTTCGGCTATGATTGGTGGAATAATAAAGAATAGAGTGGCAGATCCGTCGGATATACTGGCTTCTGCGAAAAGTGAAGCGGGCCGTGAGAAAGCGAGAAAAAATCTCGGAATAAAGGTGAGCGCATCGAATCAGGAAGTGGCAGCTTTTGCGGACGTGCTGATCTTGGCGGTTAAACCATTTTATTATGAAGAAGTGATCTGCGAGATAAAGGATAGCGTAAAAGATGGTGTGATCATTGTATCGATCACCCCGGGCAAGACATTGGTATGGCTTGAGGAACAGTTTGGAAAACCATCAAAGATCGTGCGTACCATGCCAAATACGCCAGCACTTGTGGGAGAAGGCATGAGTTGTATCTGCGGCAATCCCCGGACAACGCAGGAAGATATAGATACGGTTTGTAAGATATTTGCAGGATTTGGAAAGAGTGAGATCGTTACAGAAGAGATGATCGATGTGGTCGTGGGAGTGAGCGGAAGTTCACCGGCTTATGTATTCATGTTTATTGAAGCTTTGGCAGATGCAGCAGTAGCAGATGGCATGCCAAGAGCCCAGGCATACAGATTTGCAGCCCAGGCAGTGCTTGGCAGTGCTAAGATGGTCTTAGAGACAGGAAAACATCCGGGCGAACTTAAGGATATGGTTTGTTCACCAAAGGGGACAACGATAGAGGCTGTTCGCGTACTGGAAGAGAAAGGTCTTCGCAGTGCTGTATTTGAAGCGGCGAAGGCATGCGTGAAAAAAACTCGTGAGGTTTAACTGAGAATCCGGCGGCGGCTTTGCACATCATGATGTAATCGATGACAGATTGTTGTTGGGCAGGAGAGAGACAGCAAAAATCATTTAGAATATGCAATGTCGATTCTGGAATGAAAAAAGATGGATCGCCGGTAAGCAGATAGTCTGCAGGAACTTCCAGAATATGAGTGAGCTGCGTAAGTGTTTCTAAGGTAGGTGTGCGCCGCCCGGTCTCATAGTTTGTATAAGTCTGGCGACACATGTGGAGATAGGCACTCATTTCCGCCTGTGTATAATGGCGGAGCTGTCGGGTGAAACGGAGATTTTGGTGAAAATGCTGATAAATCATAATAGCCCCCCTAAATAATTTATTTGTGACTCCATATAGGAACCAGTAATGATAAAACATTACATGCGTAAAGAATATCATAAAAAACGGAGATTTTTGAAACGTCGACCTTAATGAAATAGGCTCTCGGAATCTTGAGCCTGCCGACTAAGATTCAACAGTCGGTTGAACCTTGAAAAGTAAATATTATCCAGAATGGATATGACAAGTAATA
>SAAH01000258.1 GCA_009929525.1 Clostridia bacterium
GGGATCGCTGAAGCAGATCCTACAATGGATACCGATGGATGGGATCCTGCAGCCAAGACCGCGGCCTTTGCCAATGTTCTTATGGATGCAGATATTAACCCCTTTGATGTGGAACGTAAGGGGATATCCCAAATTACGCCGGAAATGTGCAAAGATGCCTTAAAGAGAGGAAAAAGGCTAAAGCTGATTTGCCGTGCTCAAACTATTGATGGAAAAATAAAAGCTAGTGTAAAAGTAGAAGAGGTAGACAAAGATGATGTAATGGCGCTGATATCACACTTTGGAGCTGCAATACGAATTGAATCTGACCTCATGCATCCGAACACCATTATTCAGGATCGTCCTGATCTTCTCGACACAGCCTATGGGGTCATCGAGGACCTTATTTCAATATCGGATAAAAGCGTATGCTAGGAGGACTCCCATCTTGCGATACCCAATACTGAAAATTTACACAGAAAAAATCGTTGAAAACGGACAGATTCTGATCAAAGAATGCGCCAAGAACGGGATATCACTATGGGCGGTCACAAAAGGAATGAGTGCTCATCCCGAGATTGCGCTGGCCTTCAAAAAGGCAGGATTTCAGATACTTGCAGACAGCAGGATATCTAACATCGTAAAGATGAAAGAAGCGGGCATAGAAAGCGAATATGCACTGATAAGGATACCTATGCCATCCGAGATCGAAGATACCGTAAGGTTCTGTGATTATTCCCTAGTTTCAGAACTTGAGAGTATTCTTGAAATGTCCAGTACTTGTGACAGGTTGAAGAAGGAACATAAAATTGTATTTATGATCGACATGGGAGATCTGCGTGAAGGTTTCTGGCCGACAGAATTAGATAGAACCTATGAAAAACTGAAGGACATTTCGCCATATCTGCAGATTTCGGGGGTAGGTGCAAATTTTGCCTGTGCAAGCGGAGCCCTGCCGGGGCGTGAGAATTTGACACGACTTCTCGAATATCGCAAGGAGATGGAGTATAAGCTTAACAGGCCAATCGACTTAGTCTCTGGTGGCGGCACCTGCTCGCTTGTTCAAATGATAAAAGGCAACCTTCCCGAGGGGATCAATAGTCTCAGACTTGGCGAATCGATTCTGTTGGGAACAGATTCTTCTGAAAAGTTCACATTGACGATGCTAAGTCAGAACACAATGGAAATTGTGGCGGAATTGTGTGAAGTTCGCGTAAAGCCGACCCTTCCGATTGGAGAAATCGGTATGGACTTTTCAGGAAACGTTCCGATATTCCATGATAGGGGTAACAGGCTTCGCGGAGTTCTTGCAATAGGTAAGCAGGATATCCGGATAGAAGGGCTTGTCCCACTTGATGAAGGAGTAGAGGTCATCACAGCTTCAAGCGACCACCTCCTTGTGGATCTTGAAGATTGTCCTAAAAAATATTATGCAGGAGACAAATTGAGATTCCGTCCTGACTACCCTGCTATGCTTTCTGCCTCGACGTCATCCTACGTACATAAAATATTCTCTTAGAAAATCTATTGCATGGAATAAGTTGTCATATTTACAGTATTGGGGCTGCGTGAAATCGTAAGATTCCACACAGCTCCTAATATTTTTCGTAGCCGACGACAGTACTCGAACTATAGTACTCGAACTATATTCTATCCCTATTGCAGTTCGTATTTTAGGCATTTATACATATCGATAGATGTCGATGTTGTAGTATATTGTTCCTGGAAATTAAAAGCAGTTCTACGGGGAGTGGTATAGATGTGGTGGGGAACGGCAGCAAACGGATGCGGGATGCCATTTGGGATGTTTATGATGCCGTTGTTCTTTCTGATAATAGTCGTGATCCTCTTTTACGCATTCAGCCACAGAAAG
>SAAH01000259.1 GCA_009929525.1 Clostridia bacterium
TTCTAAAAACCTAAAACTGGTGCTAAAACAGAAAAATTATTTTCTCTGTTTTGCACAAATATAGTACTTGTTAGATATTAGGGTACTGAACAGTTACCAAAATTCATAAAAATGCGGCAGCTATAGTCATACTGACTTTTCCTGCCTCGTTCTTACAACTTTTCGAGGTAAATCATTTCATTCTCACGTATGTGCCCCGCAATTGATATTTTAACTTCCCTGCCAGACATCTCTCTGTTGAATATCTTTCAGTTGAACATCTTCCGGTTGGACATCTTCCGGTTGGACATCTTCCGGTTGAACATCTTCCGGTTGAACATCTTCCGGTTGGACATCTTCCGGTTGGACATCTTCCGGTTGAACATCTTCCGGTTGGACATCTTCCGGTTGGACATCTTCCGGTTGAACATCTTCCGGTTAGGTGAGTTCCAATTTACATTTTCTGCGGTCATGCTTTAATCCGACACCAAACTATTCGCGATCATTCCCGCCACAACAACTCCAACCCCAATAAATCCAATCACCGTCGGCACAGTATCTCCCAAAAAGAGCAGACTGCCAAGTAAAGTAAAGATAACCTCCCCCGACTGGGTAGCCTCGATCACTGCCAGCTGCTTCGGATTGTGCTTCACCAGATTGGTAGCTTCAAAGAATAATATTGTTGCGATCACTCCTGAAAATAATGCTACAACAAATGACTGCAGGATCTGTCCATTTGACGGCAGTCCCACTCTTACACAGGCAGTACCCGAAAGGATCAGCCAGAATGGCATGCTGCAAAGAGTCATTCCAAATACCCTCTGTATCGTGGTGATCGAGGAAGGACAGCAGCTCATCATCTTCCGGTTGCCCAACGGATACGATACCGAGGCAACAATGATCAGTCCCAATGCCATCGGCACCCCCTCGCCGATCCCCTGCTGGATATTATTGATCTGAAGAAGAATGATCCCGATCAGAATGACCAGCGACATCAACAGATTTTTCACCGGGATTTTCTGTCCAAACAGTGGTGTCAGAAGTACTCCTGCTATGATCGTGATCTGCCAGGTTGCCGCCACAAACCAGGACGCTCCATACACAGAAGCCATGGAAAGTGGTGCATAAAACATCCCGAACCCTATGGTGCTCCACAAAATCCACTTTCCTGTATTTTCTTTGATCTCGCAGATTATCGCTTTCATACCCTGCTGTTTCCAGACCAATACCGCCATGATCGGCAGTGTAAATATGTACCGAAGACATGCACTCCACATCCAGTCCCCGCCGGAAAGGTTCATGCTCCGATTAAAGATAAATGTAAATGCAAAAAATAAGGATCCTAAAATTCCATAGACTAATGCTTTTTTCATACTCACTCACTTTCCGGAGACATAATTTCTATTCATCACTGATCAATATATTTCCCCGTACATTTTTTACCATTGACTATATTACCACAAAATACCTGGCATAAAAAGAACTCCTTGATAGAAATTAAGGAGTTCTTACTGTTTTTCTAATAACTGTTTTCCAGCAAATATTTTTCTGCATCTGCTACCATCTGAGTAATATCATTTCCATCCCGATCATAAATGCTTCCATTTATCCAGCTTTGTTTAATTCCCTTTTCAAACCGGAGACTTTTATAATAATTATTTTCACAAAAGGAAGACTTCTGTATCATACAGCTGTTATAATTCTCAAGTACCTGGGCAACCGGCATTCCATCTGGTTCTATCCCCTCATATCTCTGGAAGTTTTCCAGTCCATATATAGTGGCTCAGTTGTCAAGACAAAAATCTAAGATTTTTATAATGAACTGATATGGTGAATAAGTGACAAGGAGCATGGGGAGGATAGTGGAACACT
>SAAH01000138.1 GCA_009929525.1 Clostridia bacterium
GACATGGAGTTTTATGATGATGAGGACTATGTAAACGAAGATGAGCCTGAAATCATCGAAGATGCCGATCCTGAATTTGAAGAGGACGAGGAAGATCAGAAGGACGGTGAATAAACTTGACGTTCACCGGCAGCTCCTATGAATACATGATGAAGCAGCCGGTGCAGGAGCGGAGCGCAGACAGGGAATCTTCGGAATCCCTGCCTGCGGCTCATCCCTGTTATGGCTGCCCGTATGCAAAAGTTCATCCCTGCATTGGGTACTGTTTGAAAGAATTGATGAAAAAGAAGGAGGAATGACATTGAAACTGGTAATCGCAGAAAAACCTAGTGTTGCACAGTCCATTGCAAAGGTCATTGGTGCATATGAACGCCATGATGGTTATGTGGAAGGCAGTGGATACTTAGTCAGCTGGTGTGTTGGTCATTTGGTAGGACTGGCTCAGGCAGATGCCTATGAGGAACGTTTTAAGAAATGGAACTATGAAGATCTTCCTATTGTTCCGGAGGACTGGAAGTATGAAGTCGCTTCTGACAAGAAAAAACAGTTTGCCATTTTGAAAGAGCTGATGTTTCGGAACGATGTGGATGAACTGATTGAGGCCACAGATGCTGGACGTGAGGGGGAGTTGATTTTCCGCTTGGTCTATTACATGGCTGGCTGTGACAAGCCTTTCAAGCGTCTTTGGATTAGCTCTATGGAAGACAGCGCAATTAAGGAAGGTTTTGCAAATTTACGTGACGGGAGTCAGTATGATGCCCTGTATCAATCCGCGCTCTGCCGTTCGCAGGCTGACTGGATTGTTGGGATCAACGGCACCCGCCTTTTTTCTACGCTTTACAACCAGAAGCTGACAGTTGGTCGCGTTCAAACGCCCACCCTTGCTATGCTGGCAGAGCGCAGTAGCCAAATTGATACATTCAAAAAAGAAAAGTATTTTAATGTGCATCTGTCACTTGATGGCATGGACGTGACGAAAGAAAAGCTCTTTGATGAACAGGAGGCAACCCGGCTACAGAGCGCTTGTCAGGGACAGATGGCAACCGTGAAATCCGTGAAGAAAACAGAAAAATCTGTGAATCCTCCGAAACTCTATGATCTGACCACATTGCAGAGAGAAAGCAATCGTTACTTCGGTTATACGGCACAACAGACGCTGGATGCCACACAGGCTCTTTATGAAAAGAAGCTGGTGACTTATCCCAGAACGGACAGCCAGTTCTTGACCGAAGACATGGAATCAACAGCTTTGGCAGTCATTGGCCTAATTACCGAAAAGCTGGGCTTTGAAGCGGCTCCATCTCCTGACATTAAGAGAGTGATGAACAACAAAAAGGTGTCGGATCATCATGCCATCATTCCCACTGCTGAACTCAGAAAGCAGAGTGTTCAGGATCTCCCTGTTCGTGAACAAGACATCCTGAAACTGATTGCCCAGCGACTGGTTTCTTCTACGGCGCAGAAACACTGTTTTGTGGAAACTGAAATTGTCGTGGAATGTGCTGGGGAGACCTTTACGACTAAAGGTAAGGTAATCACTGAACCGGGATGGAAGTGCGTGGAAGACTCGTTCCGAAAATCATTGAAGAGCAAAGAGAAGGAAGCCGTTGAGGAGCCTGTTTTGCCGCAGGTCAATGAAGGAATGACTTATCAGCCGGTTCAGGCTCAGCTCACAGAACATTTCACTTCCCCGCCGAAGCCTTACAGCGAGGACTCTCTGTTGTCTGCTATGGAAACGGCGGGGAATCAGGACTTCGACGAGGATACAGAGAAGAAAGGCCTTGGCACTCCTGCAACACGAGCCTCTATCATTGAAAAACTGGTAAAGTCGAATTATGTCGAACGCAAGGGAAAGCAGCTGCTTCCTACTAAAGACGGGATCAATCTAGCTTGTGTTCTTCCGGATACTGTTAAATCAGCTAAGCTCACTGCGGATTGGGAAAACACCTTGATGCAGATTGAGAAGGGACAGGCTGCACCGGAGGAATTCATGGAAGGCATTGTTGCAATGACAAGCGATCTGGTAAAAACATATCATTTCCTTTCCGAAGAGGAAAAAGGCCGATTTTCTGGCTTCAAACCCGAAAAGGAGCAGATTGGAATTTGCCCGCGATGCGGCGCACCAATTTACGAAGGGCAGAAGAATTTCTATTGCTCCAACCGTGAGTGCAAATTTGTTCTTTGGAAAGAGACAAAGTTCCTTGCAGGGATGAAGAAGAAGCTGACCAAGAAAATGGCAGTATCTCTTTTGAAGGAAGGCAAAGTGAAAGTGACAGGTCTTTATTCACAAAAAACCGGCAAGAACTTTGATGCCACCCTTGTTTTGGACGATACGGGAACCTATGTCAACTATAAAATGGAGTTTCCCAGAAAGTGAGGATAAATGAAACTGAGCCGATATGAGCAGGAAACCATTGTCAATTTCAATGAAGACGATGATTTGGCAGACATCTATACACACAACAGCAAATGGAAGAAGCGTCTTGCGCAGTTGAAAAAGGAGCATCCAGCAGCTTGCCAGTTTGTGTCGAAAAACCGCGAAGGTGGCGTATCATACCGTGTGGATAAAAAGCTGGTTTCCCTGCGAAGCCCTTACAGCGAGGAACGCAGACAAAAAGATCGGGAACGAGCGCTGGCTACGAATAGGCAACCTCCCACAAGAAAGGCAGGCGAAGATAAGTGAAGCAACACAAGTTTGAACACGTAGATATTGTGGCTGCGTTGGAAGCAGCCATGAAGAGCAATACGATTTATTACCAGTCGGATTTTGAAATTGATAAGAAAATCTTTCAACGGAGCGCAGAAAGCGACAAAGCGAGAGACAAAGCACTTCTGTGGATGTCGCGGCCTTCCGGTACGCATTGTTTGAAGGAAGCAGAGGTTTTTCTTGCTGGGACAAGTGCTTTCAACACTTGGAAGTTCCATGCAGAACAGACCAAAGATCCAATCCTTGCTTATGCTGTTAAAATCACTGGCGTTGAAGATGGGAAAATCATGGGTAATCTCTATGAGCTGGACTATCCTGAACACAGCCTTCATGTGAAACAGACTGCTTTGCAAACGGAAACCGCTGATGTTGCCTTTAAGGATGGATCTACTGTGCAATGCAACTGGGAAGATTATTATCATGGTCGAGCAGACATTGATTACAAGCAGGTCGCTTCTGTCACCTTTCAGCCCAAGAATCCTCAAATGCTGTCTTTCTTGCTGGAACAGGAAGCGCAGCTCCATGAAACAATGCCGAAGGGTGACTTGAACAAACACATGGCCGGTCTTAGGAAAAAGTCTGTAATGGAGCAGCTGTCCATGAAAAAGAAAAGCATCGTTCCCCAAAAGGTAGCATCTAAGAAGACCACCCAGAGAGCAGTGGAACTGTAAAAACGAGCGCTCCTGCTTCATGCGGGAGCGCTCACTTTTAAGAAAGGAGAGAAAAAATGCCTGAGAATAAGCAACAGCAGCAAATCCGGGAAATCACGGATAAGCTGGAACAAGGCATTCAAGAGATGTTCGAGAGTGAACGTTATATGGAATACCTTCGCACGATGTCAAAGTTCCATAATTATTCACTGAATAATACCCTTCTGATTGCTATGCAAAAGCCAGATGCAACTCTTGTTGCCGGTTATAACGCATGGAAAAATCAGTTTGGACGGCAGGTTCAAAGGAATGAGAAAGCGATTCGCATTTTGGCACCTGCGCCTTACAAGGTGAAGGTGGAAATGGAAAAAATCGATCCCAAGACGCAGAAGCCTGTTCTTGATCCAGACGGAAACCCTGTAAAGGAACCACAGGAAATCACAAAACCGGCGTTCAAGGTGGTGTCTGTCTTTGATGTTAGCCAGACAGATGGACGGGAAATCCCCACTCTTGGCGTTGACGAATTGCGCGGGGATGTGGAGAAGTACGATATCTTCTTTGAAGCACTAAAGCGTTCTTGTCCGGTTCCGATGGAGTTTGAAGAAATCCAGACTGGGGCAAAAGGATATTACCATCAAGTGGATCACCGCATTGCAATCCAGCAGGATATGAGCCAAGTCCAAACAGTTAAAACTGCTATACATGAAATGGCACATCAGAAGCTCCATGCCATTGAGAATCAGCAGGAAGAGAATCAAACGCTCACTCGCAACAGCAAAGAGGTAGAGGCTGAAAGCGTTGCCTACACGATTTGCCAACACTTTGGTATTGATACCTCTGATTACAGCTTTTCGTACATTGCTGGGTGGTCTGCTGGCAAAGAAACACCTGAACTAAAGGCTTCCCTTAACACGATCAGGAAGGCAGCTTCTGAGATGATTACCGAGATTGAAGGCCATGTGCAGGAGATTGTAGCAGAGCGGGAGGAAGCGAAAACGAACCGTGCTGCACAACTGGCTGAGGATCTTGATCGCTTTGCAGAGAATTTTGCCCCGTATGATTACAGAGATAATGTAGGTGATGAAAAGGATGCAGAAGGCCATGTTGCTGAACTGCGTGAGCATTTGCTGAGTAGTAGTAATCCGCATGTGGTTCTTGGCATGATGGAGTATCTGAATACAGTTGCTGCTGACGGTGGAGAGTTTGCAGACGAGGCTGAAAAATTGAGCTTCCGGCTTATGGAATTTGTTCCAGAGGGCACCAAAGAGGAACTGGATCAGCAAACTTTGGATATTGGTCTGCTGAGTGCAGACGAGGCTGCGCTTAGAATTGGGTCGCTTCCCGAAGAAGAACACTATGTTGAGATTAGCAGGTTGCCGGATGGTAGTTGGAAATATACGACTTTTGATGAAGGAATGGATCCTTTGGACGATGGCGTTGTTCTGGGGAAAACATTGACAGATGCTAAAGATGCAATCGTGAGCAATCACCAATGGACGGGGCTGAAACAGAACCTGCTGATTTTCTCCGATTTTGCTGAGATGAAAGAACTTGCTCAAGCAGCTAAAGAACTGCCGCTTCTTGACGCAACCCATCCTGAATTTCTGGATCATGATACGATTACGGTTCGTGCCGCTGACAGAAGTAATTTTGAGGGTATGATCGTCTTCGCATTTGGGGATGGAAAGGTGTTGCTCGGCAGGCAGGAGAATTATGACAACAAAGGACAGTACGATAACCATGACCGTTCTATGCTCTATCTTTCTGATGATCCCAAGGTCTATAGCCTCCTGTGTGGGGATGGATTCGTAAAAACAAAGGCTGAGTGTCTGGCCGGTGGTATCTTTTCAGCGGAAACATTTGCTGAATTTGACAGGCTAAAACAGACTGTACTCACGCAGTTCAAGCAGACGAAGGAGCAGTTCTTTGGGGAGCCAGTAACAGACGCAGCCTTGAAGATCGGATTTGACAACTATCTGGAAATGCATGTTGCCAGTGATGGAAGCTGGGATTACACCCTTTACGATGCACAGTATCTGGAGGTAGATGGCGGTCAAATTGGTGATGAAGATATGTCCTATGACACAGCTACAGAGGAAATTCTGAAATCCCATAAGCTGGGAACCAAAACAGTAAAGCCCATGGATATGGAAGAACTGGAGAACGCTACCCGCTTCGCTGAGGCAAAATGCCTTTATGAGCAGGGCTTTGTGTACGAAGACTACGTTCTCCGTACAGCACTCAGCGTGGAAATGGAAGAAGCGATGGATGCAAAATTCGTCTGCCATGAGGATTTTACAGATGAACAGAAGGAAATTTTGTATGCAGCTGCAAACAAAAAACTGCCCTATGATGTTATGTTGAATCCAGAGTTCCCGGCAGAACACATGCAGTTTCTCTCTGAGATGATGGAGAAAGGCTACGATGTGGAAGCTGTCTATGTGGCAGGCAAACAGGTCTCGTTGACTGAACACCCCATGCAATCAAGCGAAATCGCTGATGTCAAACGACAGATGGCATATGGTGACATTCCAAAGATGTTGTATTCAAATGAACAATGGAGAGAAATTCAAGAAGGAATGCGTAAGAAACTCGACGTTTCGGTCTACGCCAAGAAGGAATTCTCTCCTGAGCAGATGATTGAGCTGCGTAGAGGACTTCTCAAAGGGATAGATGTCACTGCCTATGCAGATCCTGCTTATGATGCCCAGCAGATGCGGTTTCTGCGTAGAGGTCTGGAAAGCGGTTTTGATGTCTCTATCTATAACAATCCGGATATAGCGGCAAGCGATATGAAAACGCTCTATTTTGCGCTCAGAGATGGAACCAGAGTTCCGGGATTGATGGAGACAAATGCTTGGGCAGATAAGTCCTCTCTGACAGCTGATGAGGGCGAGAAGACGGTGTTTCGGTACTATTCCACACAGAGACCGATAATGCCCGGCAGCTATCCCACCGGAGAGAATAAGCCAATCAACATTACAAATTTTGATACCCGTGAACCGATTGGCGCTGGCACAATGTTGGCATGGGGGTATTTGGAGTATGCGCAGCCGCTCACAGAAAAGCAGCTTAGTGATTATGAACTGAGGAAACCTCCGGTTCAACATTTCAAAAAGGAACAACCAGCGATAGCCTGTTCAGCAAAGGAAGCCGAAGCTGATCACAGGAAAAAGGCTTCTGTAATGGACAATCTACGCAAAAAGCAGGCAATGATCTCCGGCCAAGTAAAACCGGGGCTTGCACCCAATAAGAGAAAGGCGGTGATTGAGTGAGCAATGTGAGTTTTACGGTGGAAGAGCAAAATCTGCTGGCTATGTTCCAGAGAAGGGACAAGGAAGCAATGCTCAAAGAGGTACTGGAAATGAGGATGCTGGTTAATGACCCCGGTATGAAAGAAATTATGGATAACGCAGTAGCGAAGTTGAAGGCCGTTCCGGAAGAGGATTTCCCGGAGCTGGCCTTTTTTGTTGCCGATGACATTGAAAACGAATAAGGAGGTACGCACATGGATGATTGCGCATTTGAAGCATTTGTCACTAATCTGGGAAAGTATAATGAAGGGCAGCTTGTTGGTGAGTGGGTGAAATTCCCCACTACTGCCGAAGAAATGCAGGAAGTCTTCAAACGAATTGGTATCAACGCAGAGTACGAGGAAATCTTTATCACGGATTACGATGTAGACATTCCTCACCTCTATGACAAACTGAGCGAGTATGAGAATCTGGATACGCTGAATTATCTGGCAAGTCGTATTCAGGAACTGTCAGCTTCGGAGCGTGAACAGTATGATGCCATCTTGGAATCTGGTGCTTCCTTTCCCGGAGACCGAGAGGTGGAAGGCTATATCAACCTGACTTATAATCTGGACAAGTTTGACATCTTGCCGGATGTTCACGATGAATCCGATCTTGGCAACTATTGGGTCAATGAAAGCGGAGCCTATGACACTAAGTCCATGGGGACGTTGGCAAATTACATTGATTATGAAGCCTTTGGGTGGGATATCCAGCTTGATGAAGGCGGGTATTTTTCTGACGCTGGGTATATCCGTGACACCGGTGAAGAATGGGATCTTGAATTTGATGGCAGCTTGGACAGCATTCCAGAAGAGTATCGTCTTTCTGGGGTGGAGCCGGAGCTGGAGATCACCCAAGATACTCTGATTGAGGCGATGGAAGCTGCCGGGTATCATTACGATGAGCTGGAAAGCTCCGAAGGTCAACTCCGCTTTATCGGTAGCGAAGGCAATGTCATGACGATGGATAGCTGGCGTGACACAGCTGCTTGGCTGAATGGAGTTGTCTTTGAGGCTCCGGAACAGTCTGACAGAGTGGAAGCCATTCTCCATCCGGAACACATGGCAACCGAGAGTGGCAAAGAGCCGGAGATTGCGGTTCTGGTCGTAGAGCCGATGAAGGAACCCTATGTAAAGAACATTTCTTCTGAGCTGGAGTCTTTGCAGCATGAAGTAAGCGGTGACATTGAAGTGGTCTATCCGTTTTCTGACCCTGTTGGCTTGATTTGCAATGAGGAAGGAAAGCTCAATGGCATGGAACTGAACCGTGCTATGCGCATGGAAGATGGCCAGATTTATGACATCATGGCAGGCAAGTTTCTGGTGGTTGGTCTGACAGAAGACAGTTTCCGTTCCTTGACGGAAGATGAAATCAGTAAGTTCACAGCACTGTATCGGCAACCCGAAATCTTTGCACAGCTCAATGGTGAGATTGTTGCTATTCCAGTGGAACCCCGCGTGGAACCTGAGAGGTTTGCTGAGAACACTTACGAACTTTTTCAGTTGAAAGATGTATCTGAGACCAGAGAATATCGTTTCGAGAGCATGGAGCATCTGAAACGGCGTGGGTTGGAGCTGAATCCAGATCTGTACGAGAAAGTATATGCTGGAAAACTCGGAGCCAGTGATACGCTGGATAGCATTTATGAACGGTTTAATCTCCAGCACCCTGATGACTTCCGTGGGCATTCCCTTTCCGTCAGTGATGTGATCGTGCTGCACGAAAACGGTAAGGATACCGCTCATTTCGTGGATTCTTTTGGTTTCACTGAAATTCCGGAATTCCTGAACCATGACATGGCTCTGGTGGATGGAAAGACCTCCGGACTTGCTGTAGATGGTCATATGGGAACATGGCATACCATTGATCAGGTACAGGTCGATGGTAAGGATTACTTCCTGATGGAGCATGATACTTACGGTGATGAGGCAGCGGGTGTAATCGTAGATGAAAATGGCAAGCTGATGGCCGAGGACATCTTCAATGGTTTTGACGAAGAGGCGCTGGAAGCTATTCGTGAGATGGCTGCTGAACAGGCCGCTGAGGTGGAAACGCCGGACATTTCTTTGGATGCTGGTGTAAAAGATCAGAAGCAGAGGAACCATCTTGCCAAGGTAGAAGAGATGGTTGAGGATGATTACGGCATGATTGATGGAATTATCAACAACGGTTCCAAAGCTACGGATGAAGACAGATCGACTGATAAGAAACCTTCGGTCATGGAGAAATTGCAGGAAAAGAAAGCTGTGGTTCAGGAAGCAGATAGAACCGCACCTGAAATCAAGAGCAAAGCCAAAGAACCTGATCTGAGCTAAAACACAAGCCCGGTGTGGGTTGTCGCAATATGCGGCAGCCTGCACCGGGCTTTTTTTCTTTTGTCTGCATCACAGTTCACCTTACCGGCACTGACGTGTTTTGCGGAAAGAGGCTCTTATGATATATTATTCAAAAAGCGATGAGGTGAAGCATATGACTGATAGGGAGTATCTGGGGAGAATTATCAAACAAGCAAGGGAAGAAAAGGGGTGGACACAACAAGAACTGGCTGATGAAATGGATATAGATTTAAGAACCGTAAGAAAAGTGGAAGATGGAAAAGGAAATCCATTGGCTACTGTACTAGCCAGTTATATATATCTGCTTGAAATCTCACCAAACATTTTATTTCGTATGGAACCGTGTGAAGAAGGTGTTTTGATGGATCGTCTTTTCAGGCAACTTCTTAGCCTGAAACCTGAACAAATCAAAATGGTATGTGATAGCGCACAATATGTTAGAAAATGGCGAGACAACCATCCAAATGTTATGACTCTTCAAGACTATTTCGATATGGTTAATAAAGAGGAATCAAACGAGTAAAATTGAAGGTAGCAGAAAAACAAAGCCGGGGAAGATGTCAGGTGACATCCTACTCCGGCTTTTCCTCCGCAGGGACAAATTCTAATAGGTCTCCAATTTCACAGCCTAGCACAGTACATAGGCGCGATAAAACATCTATGTCCAAACG
>SAAH01000260.1 GCA_009929525.1 Clostridia bacterium
GATGATATAGAACAGATTGGAGGGATACTTAGTGAAATACAAGCCACATGAATACCAAAGCTATGCCACTGAATTCATTTTATCCCATCCCATATCGGCTGTATTTCTTGAAATGGGTTTAGGTAAAAGTGTGATTACCTTATCCGCCATCTTTGATTTGTGTTTAGATAGTTTCCTCGTTTGCAAGGTGTTAGTGATTGCACCTTTAAGAGTAGCAAGGGATACATGGCCTGCCGAAATCAATAAGTGGGATCACTTAAAAGGACTCTCTTACTCGGTGGCAGTGGGAACAGAAAAAGAAAGAATCGATGCCCTCAAGAAACAATCAACACTATACATCATTAACCGTGAGAACGTAGATTGGCTGGTTCATAAAAGTGGTATTCCTTTTCATTTTGATATGGTGGTCATTGATGAGCTGTCATCCTTTAAGTCTTATGGTGCAAAGCGGTTTAAGAGTCTACTTAAAGTAAGACCCTCTGTAAAAAGAATAGTCGGCCTTACCGGAACTCCCTCCAGTAATGGATTGATGGATTTATGGGCAGAATTTCGAATTCTTGATTTGGGTCAAAGGCTTGGACGCTACATTAGTCATTATCGAAATACCTATTTTAAGCCAGATAAGCGAAATGCCCAGATTATATTTTCTTATAAACCACTGCCAGGTGCAGAAGAGGAAATCTACAAACAAATATCAGACATCACCATTTCTATGAAATCTACCGATTATCTCAAAATGCCTGAATATGTCAGCAATGAAGTATTTGTCACTTTAAGTGATAAGGAATGGAAGGTTTACTCAGATTTCAAGGAAGACATGGTGGCTAACTTAGGTGATGAAGATATTGATGCGGTTAATGCGGCAGTCCTTTCTGGAAAACTGCTACAGATGGCAAATGGTGCAGTATACGATAGCGAGAATAAGGCTCATGTGATTCATGACAAAAAGCTAGATGCCTTGGAAGATTTAATCGAAGGAGCTAATGGGAAACCGGTCCTTGTTGCTTATTGGTATAAGCATGATTTAGAACGAATTAAAGATCGATTTCCGGTCAGACAAATTCAGTCATCGAAGGATATTGAGGATTGGAATAATAGCAAGATACCCATTGCTGTTATTCATCCAGCCAGTGCAGGTCATGGTCTTAATCTTCAAAGCGGCGGCTCGACTCTGATCTGGTTTGGTCTGACCTGGTCACTAGAGCTGTATCAGCAAACTAATGCAAGACTTTATAGGCAGGGTCAAAGGGATACAGTTATTGTCCACCACATCATCACCAAAAACACTATCGATGAAGACGTACTGCTTGCTCTTACTAAAAAGGAGAAAACACAAGATGCCTTGATTGATGCGGTGAAGGCGAATTTAGAGGTGATGCGATGACAGAACCTTATCAAGATTTAGCCAATGCCATTATCTTAATGGCTGTTAAAGATTATAGAGATGCTTTAAAGAAACTAATGAAACGGCCTAGATATGGACCGGCACAAGATTTGAAAAACGAGGTGGAGAGGTTCTTCCGCTCTGATTGGTATAGAGAACTTACCTCTGTTGATGGGAACGTCCTAATCAAAAAGCTACAATCGGAGGTGAGCGAGTAATGAAAGCAAAAGAATATTTACATCAAGCCTACAGGCTAGATAAACGAATCCAATCCAACATTGAGGAAATGGAAAGGCTAAGGGAGCTATCGACCAGTGTTTCCTCCCCTAGTTGGGGTGAGAGAATACAAACCCAGCGGCATACCGATGCTTTGTTTGTCAGATACCTGGAGCGAATTGAAGAACTTCAAATCAAGATTAATGATGAGGTGGATCATCTTGTAGCACTTAAAGCA
>SAAH01000139.1 GCA_009929525.1 Clostridia bacterium
ACAATACTGTCTTTTCATTTTTTTCAAAAATAGGACAGATTGGTACTTTAGAAGAAGTTATCTCTTTTGAAATTACATTTTGCGGAAACTCAAGAAAAAGTTGAATCACTTCCATCTGAATCCTATGTGCCATGCCAATCACCTCATCTCCAACTGTCTCAAAATACTTGGATCCTTAATCTTCTTATCCTCCGCCAGCAAAATAATCTTTGACATATACGCATCTTAACTGTGGAATGGCTTGCTTCCGGATCTACCCCTCCCACATGGGCAACGCTTACTGCCAGATCCAGATCACGCATCGTTTCTGAAAACAGAATTGACGGAACGCTCTCCCGTGCTGCAACCTTTCCACTACTTCGATCAAAGAACTGAATGATTTCCAGTGTTGGAGCTTCAATATCTGCCGGATAATTGCACGAAAAAGGCAGCCAACCATTTTAGGCTAGCTGCCCTGCAAATTCGTTCTCACTCAATTACCTGGAAGTCTTCCATTATTTGCTCACCTTACAGGTAAATTCATTTTTCTCATTCTGTCAGACACAAAATACCCAATACCCGCAAACAAAACCATCATAGATACATAATCCAGATAAACACTAAATGCCATCCTGTTGAAGTCATAGAACATGAATTGTACTTGATAAAACATATATTGCCACAATTTTGTATCTATAAATACTTTCAACCCATATACGCCTATGATTGCAAACAGTATTGTAAATACTCTGCCTGCTACTGTTCCTAACTTTCTTCTTGAAGCTTGCTCCATATAACTTTTTATAATCTTCAAATGCATGCCCATATGAAATGATGTAAGTACAAACATCCAATGTGTACCTATCATATGCGCTGCCCGGGCAAATGAAATACCCTGATTGATATCCAGAAAAGCAAATACATACTGCGACAACAGGATTCCACTTATTGCAGAAAGAATCATACAAATCAAAATCCCAGCATTCACAACTGTTCCAAGGCTTCTGATCGCACTGTATTTTCCTTTTAGCAGATTTTTATGCCAGTTGAGATTTAATAAATGGTGCGTAACAAATAGGAGGAACATAAAAATTCCAATCCATTCGTGTAATTCCTCGCCTGCAAGGGCTTGAATCATCAAAAGTGGGAGCACGATGGTCATAATCAAATCTAATATCATCTTTACGATACTTTTTTTCTTCATGAAGCCTCCAAACTAATTATCATATCCGACTTCATCCAGCCATTCCTGCATGTCCGGATCTGTCAACTCAGATACCTGTGAATGACTGACAGAAAAAATATTCTTTTCAACTTCTGCGTCAGGTTCCAAATCTGAAACTTCAGAATAAGCATTTCTTGCACCGCCGCCACCACTTGAATTGAAGAGATAGATTTTCTTACCTGACAAATCATATTCATCAAGGAAAGAATATACTGCCATTGGCATATCTCCATACCAGTTCGGAAACCCAAGGAAAACCGTATCATAAACATCCATATTTTCTACATGAGCAGCAAGTTCTGGCCGAGCGTTTTCTCTATTTTCCTTATTCACATAAATATCAAGGTCATTATTATCACTGGAATCATATTCCGATGGATATTGTTTGGAAGTCTCTATAAAATGAATATCACCACCTGTCACATCTTGGATCAAGTCCGCCATATACTCCATATTTCCAAGCAAGTCATCGCCCTGTGTGACAACGCTTGCAGATGATATCGCATCAATTTCGTACTCAGAATCGATATTACCAATTCGTGAAAAGTAAGCTATCAACACACTCGATCCTGTATTTGCCACAGTATTTTGCTTTTCACTCTCATTTGAGGCTACCTCTTCAGAAGCTGTTTCGCTCTGAGAAGGAGTTGTAGCTGCCTTCGTGTTTTCCGATACTTCATTTGATGTATTACCGCACCCGGCCACTAAGGTCACTAATGTAAGTATCAGTGCTGCTACCTTTATTTTTTTCATGAACATTCCTTTCTTTACCAAAAGCTATTCTCATCTTGAAATTCTGATGCAAGTTTAAGTTCTTTGGCTACATCAATCTGTACCGGGCAAACTGCGCTGCATTTACCGCAAGCATCGCATAAATCGCCTCCATGCTGGCGACGTTTCAATGGTCTGTAATAATTCAATTCCACATTTATATTCAGCCCCTGTTCACGTTGACGCATAATGGTATTATAGGTAGCAAAAATATCAGAAATATGAATGTTCTTTGGACATACTTCATCACATTTTCTACACTGAGTGCAAGTAATAGCTTTGCTCTGTTTCATTACACCAACCGCTTTTACAAGAACCTCTTGTTCCTTCTGGTTGAGCGGAACAAACTCCTGCATATAGGAGGTATTATCCATCATCTGTTGGATACTGGACATTCCGGATAAAACCATAATGACCCCTTCAAGGCTTGCTGCAAAACGAACAGCCCAAGAAGCCGGAGTCATATCTGGCTGCAGTTGATTCATCTCATTCTTTACACTCTGTGGTACCTGAGACAACATACCGCCCTTAACTGGCTGCATCACAATGACCTGACGTCCATGCTTGCGAATCACTTCATAACAACGGCGGGACTGCACAAATTCACTGTTCCAATCATAATAGTTCAATGCGATCTGAACGAACTCCACTTCTGGATGCTCTGTCAGAATTCGGTCAAGAGCCTCTGGACTATCATGAAAGGACATTCCCAAGTGACGGATTTTCCCAGCCTCTTTCATGCGTCGTGCAAAGCCAAACTCATCGCAAGGAACAATATTTACATCATAGTTTGTTTCCCATATATTATGCAGCAAGTAATAATCAAAATAAGTAACACCACACCGTTCCAACTGTTCCTCAAAAATAGCTGGAATCTGTTCCGGCTTTGTGATGGAAAAGGTGGGCAATTTGTCTGCCAGTAAAAAGCTATCACGGGGATATCTCTTTACCAATGCTTCTTTGAGTGCTACTTCACTTTTTCCATTATGATACACATAGCTTGTATCAAAATAAGTAAATCCACGTTCTATAAAAGTGTCCACCATTTGACAAAGCTGATTCATATCTATATTTTCTGCACTAAAAATGTCTTCAACCTCACCCTGCAAAGGGAGACGCATACATCCGAATCCTAATTTTTTCATAAAGTCCTCCTTTTTATTGCTTGATATAATCTGATCCAATCAGATAATCCAGGCAATTAAGCTGCTTTTGTTTCATTTGTATTTCTGCAAGAAGCTTTGTTCGATATTCGTGAAGTTTCTTTCTGCCGCAGCCCATTTCCCCCATCTGAAAGTATTCCAAACAGGTCTCTATGGATGAATCATCCATTCCTGCATCCTTCATACAAGTTTTTATCTGTGTATTTTTTCCCATTTATAGTGATTCTCCAAATGCTCTTAATCTTTCCAAAGTCTTCTGCGAATAATTCTCTGCGCCATGTGCTGTAAATACGCCCATGTCTTCCAGTCCTAAATAGTCAAGGAAATCCCCCTGATAGGAGAACATGGCACCATCATACATCTTGGCATCACCTGAACTTAGAATCATAGCAACCTTCTGTAGCCTCGCTGGTTTGGTTGGATAAGCTGCCGAATAAAAACGATCCAGAACACATTTCAATTGTCCTGATACTCCATGATAATAAATTGGTGATGCGATCACCAGCATTTCACATTCACTTAAGCGCATATATACTTCCTGCATATCGTCCTTTTGGATACACACACCATGGCCTTTTCCATGACAGTATTCACATGCCAGACATCCGGCTATTTTTTTCTTACAGACATCAATTACATTTACCTCATGTCCTTTTATTTTGGCACCTTCTTTAAATGCTTTTATCATGCCGCTTGTACTTCCCTGTGGTCTTGGGCTTCCGTTTAATACTAATATCTTCATCTACATCTCTCCAATCTGCTGTAGTAAATGCCGGACATGGTTATCCGGCATTTGCTTTCTATAAATATTTTCTGATAAATGCTTCTATCTTTTCAAAAGGAATGATTTCTTTTATGTCATACAAGTCTGTATGAACAGCATCTGGGATGATCAGTAATTCTTTATTATCCCCAGTCAGTTTTTCAAAGGCATCCTTACTCAAGTAACAGGAATGTGCTTTTTCTCCATGCATCACAAGAACTGCACTGCGGATCTCATCACTGTACTGGAGGATTGGCATGTTCATGAACGACAATGCAGATGTAGTATTCCAGCCTTCGTTGGAATTAAGAGAGCGTTCGGTATAGCCACGTTCTGTCTTGTAATAGTCAAAATAATCTTTTATGAAGAAAGGTGCGTCTGCAGGAACTTCATCTACAACACCACCTGCACGCTGATAGGTTCCATTTTTAAAATCTATGGTACGCTGTGCATTTAATGCTTTCTTCTTCTCATATCGTGTATCGGCGCTATCTTCTGCATCAAAATATCCTTTTGCATTCACACGAGTCATATCATACATAGTCGAAGAAACGGTGACTTTGATACGTGTATCCATTGCAGCCGCATTGATTGCCATACCACCAAATCCACAGATTCCAATGATACTGATTTTTTCGGGATCAATATTATCCTGTACAGATAAGAAATCAACCGCAGCGGAGAAGTCCTCTGTATTGATATCTGGTGAAGCTACATTTCTCACATCACCGCCGCTCTCTCCGACAAAGGATGGGTCGAAAGCAAGTGCGATAAATCCACGGGATGCCATCTCATCTGCGTAGAGACCAGAGGATTGTTCTTTCACTGCACCGAATGGACCCGATACTGCTATTGCCGGAAGTTTCCCTGATGCGTTCTTTGGTGTATACAGATCTCCTGCCAGTTCAATTCCATATCGATTTCTAAATTTCACTTTTGTTCTGTTGACCTTTTCATTAAGCTGAAAAGTATATCCTTCATAAGCTGCTTTCATTTGATATCTCCTTTACATTTGGTTGAGTGAATTTGTTTTCCTGTATTTATAATATCATCTTGCTTTTTTCATTTCCAATACTTATAATTTATTATGTATCATAAGTCAGACGCATGATAAAGGAGAGCCATATGGAGTTAAGAACTTTACGCTACTTTTTAAAAGTATGTGAGATTGAAAATATCACAAGGGCAGCTACTGAATTGAATACAACACAGCCCAATCTTTCCAGACAGCTTTACCAATTAGAAGAAGAGTTAGGGCAAACACTTCTTATTCGTGGAAAGCGCAGGATCACTTTGACTGAAGAAGGAAAGTACCTGAGAAAGCAGGCACGAGATATCATCAATATGACAGACCACACAGAAAATGTGCTTCGGTCTTTTCAAGATAACCTCACTGGAGAAGTTTTTATTGGTGCTGCTGAGTCTATGGCAATGAAATTCGTAGGAGCGATCATAAGAGAATCCCGCAATCAATATCCCGGCATCCATTATCATATCAACAGTGGGAATGCACAGGATATTACAGATAAACTGGATCGTGGGCTTTTAGACTTTGGTATCATTGTAGAGCCTGTCGATTTTGACAAGTATAATTATTTGGAACTTCCTGTCAAAGATACCTGGGGGATTCTAATGCAAAAAAAAAGCCCTCTGGCAGAGAAAGAATTCATCTGTCCAGAAGACTTACTTGATAAACCACTTTATGCATCCGGCGAACTCTTAAATGTGCCCGGGATTAAAGAGTGGCTGGGGGAATCATATTTGAATTTCAATCCCATCATGACTTTCAACCTAATCACAAATGCAGCGCTGATGATTGAATCCGGTGGTGGGTATGTTTTTTCTTTTGATGGACTTAGCTATACAGGACAAGATGATCCACTGACTTTTCGTCCTCTTTATCCTAAGATTCAGGCAAGCCTGTATCTGATTTGGCGAAAGTATGAGACATTTAGTAATTCTGCCAGCAAGTTTTTATCTTTAATAGTGGATACCGTAAGATAAATTCAAGTACGCCAGAGCCTTGTGGACAGTGTAGTATTGAAAAAACACCTGATTATCATACTAATTCCGAAAAGAATAAGTAGCATCCCTAAAACAACATTCAAACGGACAAACACCTTGTCTGTAAACTTCTTACGCATACATTTTGTCAAAAAGCTAATAAAAGCCCACCATGCACTTGTTCCAATCAATATTCCCAGTATTACAGCACTGCCTTCTATTATTGTATATTGTTTTTCTAACCCAAAAGTGGTGAATGCAATCATAAAAGATACTACGGTCGCTGGATTCATGATTGCAATTACAAAAGCAGAACCAAAACCTGATAAATATGTTTTCCCACTTTTTAATGTTTTTGATTCGGTGATTTTTTTCTTTCTGATTATTAAAATACCATATAGAATGATCAGCACCGACCCACATATAGTACACACCACTTCATATCTGTTTAAAAATCCTGTAATAACTGTAATACCAAATATCCCTATAATTCCATAAAATACATCTGCTGCTGCAGATCCCATCCCAGTTAAGAAACCGTATAAGAATCCGCCTTCCAGCGTTCTCTGGATCGTAAGTGCCCCTATTGCCCCAGCTGGAACTCCAAAGACAATTCCAATGAGCAATCCTTTTAAAAATAGTTCAAGCATAGTTGTCCTTCTCTATAAGTTCTTGGTTATCTGGAAATAAACCTTCACACCCCAGGGATCCTCTTCATTTGCAGCATAATCTTCCTCCACTGCTTCTGTAATATCCGTTGCATCCTCGACAAATCCAATCGGTGTTGCAGTAACGTTTGCTCCTGTAATATCCCTAAAATATAAACGCAGCTGTCCATCTCCAAAAAGATACAGTTCTCCTGCTTTTATATCAGTGACCATAGTCTCATCATCTCTTGAATAGGTTCCGCGAATATTCTGCGCAGCAAATCCTTCCTCTTCTTCATAGATATTAGCTGGAAACAATGTCTCATCATCACTAAGATAATCAAGCATTGTATGTACTGCCGCATTATTGTACATGGTAACTGCATGTTCCGTAGTATTTCCCTGTCCAATTCGGATCGTCACAGCATTTTCCATTGATGAGCCATCATAGGATATCTCTGATTCTGAAGTATCTGTACCCTCCTGATTCACTACCTCTGCTGGTGGGGTACCTGGATCCTCTGTTTTGCCGCAGCCTGTCATTGTAAGTACACTGATCGTAAGCACCATTGTAACTAAGTAAGCAATTGATTTTTTCATATTAGCACCATACCTTTCTTTTTTCATGTTTCTTTATTCAACATCCACTCTTTCAAGTGACATATGATAACTTTTTGTAAAATCTTCTCTGTGATAGTAAATGGCCTCGCCTTTTGTCTGATTAAAAACAGCACTCCATTCTGTCGTCTCCCCATCCTGATAATGATGTTTACTAACACTCTCTAGTGCATCCCTAATCTGAAGTTCAGACATAATTGGCGTGTCATCCAACATTTGAATGAGAATATCATAGCGTTCCATAGACTGACTTGTTCCAATTCCATATTTGTCACCTTCTGCCATGTAAAAATTAGTAACAACCGGGGTCTTGGTAACAATCATCTCCTGATCTACATACTCAATCACTGCATGCTCACCATTTGCATCTGAGATTGCAAAATGAATCATAAATCCAAAGGATGCATGTAAATCATAAAGCTTTAATAATTCAACAGCTTCATCCACGGTTGCTGCCTGATTTAGTAATAGCCGCACTGCGGTTGTTGTTGTGATATCTGGTAACTCTGAGGTTTGTTCTATCGTTGCCTGATCCTGAATCATATTCACTGAAACTGCCAGCCCTTTTTCATTCATGCCATCAATTGGGGCATATAGGGCAGCAATCGTCATGATATTATCCACGGAAAACAATGCAGAGGCTGCGCCTGCACCTTGTTTGATAAAATCGGTATTGACAGTTGATATGGATGCATATTCATCATCCGGATACGCCTCTACGATCAAAGCATCACAGTTATACCAATCAAAATTCCGTCCAAAGAGATATTCACTTTCTTCATTTTGTGCTGCGATCGTACTGCAACCAAATGGATTCCCCTGGAAAATAAGATTTCCAGCTCCATCTAACATACTTGAACTGATATACTGAACCACTTCTGAATCTGATGATGCTCCACCATTTTCCAAAAATTGAGAAAACCCATCAATTCCTTCAAACCTTACCACTGATAATCCATCTTCTAATTCCACTATTTCATCCGTAGGATTTACCTCCATAGAATCCGTAATATATGAATCTTCTTGACTAAACTCTGCACTTTCTGAAACTACACTTTCACCATTACTACAACCTGTCAGATGTACGGCGATCAACATCATTCCAATTGAAAATATCTTTTTGTCCATAGATCCCCTTTCTTTTAGCTTTCCATCAAATTTATAATGGATATTTTTGCTATCCTACAAGAGAATAACCACGCAAACAGAAAGAAAATAACTGGAACAATAATTCCTGGTACAATTATACCTAGTACACTGAATGTGGATGAAAATTCTCCAATTCCAAACATCTGAAATACCTGCCCGATCATTCGGTCTCCAATTATCTGAGATATGAATAATCCGATCATCACGCCAATAATGGTAAGCAGCACAAATCGAAGTGCAAATGATATCCTTATTTTCTCTGTAGATAGCCCCATACTTCTGTAAATTGCCATATTTTCTGTTTCCGATTGAATTAATTTAGATGTAATAAGCACTGTTGCTACCAAAATAAATATTGCTGATATCAAATACAGGACAAGCATCAAAAGGTGCATTACCTGTACGATTCCTGTAAGACCTGACCAGCTATTTGTATGTACATCGATTCCCTGATATTGCTCCTGCAGATATTTCATCGCATACTCTCTGACAGAACCATCCTGTAGTATATAATGTTTACACCATATATATCCTGTAATATCCCCTATCTTAGAGTATCCTGCCTTGCTCATTCCGATATTACTGCCCATGCCATTGGCGCACTGATAAATACCGGAAACTGAGTAAGATTCCATTCTTCCACCTGCTGCGATTGCAACACTGTCACCGATAGCAATGTTTTGTTCACTTGCTACTGTATCTGTGATCAGAATACTATTCCCATCACAGACGTTTCCTTCTATAACATGAAACCATTCCGTATCGTCCAATACATTTGCCGTATATTCATGGCCGTTTATTGTCACACTCTCCATTGCAAGTTCATAAGTATCCTCAATTGGTGAATACCAGTCAATGACTCGTTCTATCTCATCCACAGGTACCAAATTGTTAAAGGGTTGTACTCCCAAGTCATGTTCCGCCACGGAAAAGCTATTCATCATCCCTTCTCCATTTGACCCCAGCCATGTCCCCATCTTCCCAACCACGGATAGAAAGAGTACCAGGATCGCAGATATGATCACAACAGAAATGTATTTTTTCCATCCGGAAAATATTTCCCGAACTGCAAGATCAATCAAAAGTGTGTTTTTTCGTAATTTTGATCGGCTTCCTATACCATGATCAGCCGTATTATGCAGGGCCTGTATTGGTGCAATTGACAAAACTTTTTTAGTACGGATCAATAAGAATGTATAAAGTATCATTAACTATAAATGAGCAAATCTGAAATTTTACCAAAGTTACTTTAAATTGCCTAAAAATAAAGACATCACGCCTTTTTAGGTGTATACTGTTTCTGAACA
>SAAH01000261.1 GCA_009929525.1 Clostridia bacterium
ATTTCAGCTGCAATCTCTCTATATAGCGGGAATATCGATGGGAGCGTATCATTGTTAACAGTCGGATCATGTGCTCGTAAGAGGAATGGGATACCAAAGAGATTTCCCAATAATGTCTGAAGGTGTCTAAGTGAACTCTCGCTTATGCCCGCCCCATCTATCTGCTCACATTCTTCAATCAGTCGCAACCACATGCTTGCATACTGCTCATCTGATTCATATGCTTGGACAATCAAAGCATCCCAACTGGAGGTTTTTGAACCAACAAGAATTACTTGGTTTATATCCCAATTCCTCGATTCCAAGATTGAGAACAAAAATAATCGGGAGGAGATTTCTATCCCGTTAGGAAATCGATACGTGGTTATTCGATATCCAGTTGAATCATTTTTTGATTTATCATACATACCAGTCCCTATTGAAGCAATCAAGGTATAAGGCATACTGTTTCCTCCAATTGTAGGGCAAGTTTCGACCAGAGTTCCAATCGCTGAACAAGCAATTGATCACGTGACAACCATGCGCAGTCTTTCAATTCAAGATCCGGATATAAAGACTCAGTTTCACCTAATTGCAGCAGCAGAACTATGCCAATATGATGCAATCCAACTTCAGTTTCGTTCTCATGAATGACTCCAATTATTTGCAGCCTTCCAATATTCGATTGGTAATTGGCAAACTCCTCTGAAAGTTCACGCCTTGCTCCAGCCAGAACTGTCTCGATTACCGTTTCCCTCTTATCTACTTCTTCAATATGGCCACCCACGCCGCACGACATAAAAGCGTGCAAGCGTATTTCTGTACCTGCACGCTGATAACAAGCAAATGCATTATTCGAGGATTTCACTAAAACATAAGGAATCAATTGCTTATATGATGGATCATCCTCGACTCGGCTACGAGGCAACCATCTAAGATCTCCAACTCTTAAATCATTGAGAAATGTATTTTCTGTATAGTAAGTGTCTGTCCACCATGATTCATCAATTGATTGTTTTTCGATACAGCAAATGCTCATAAAAACACCCCTTTCTGAATGTGATCAAGGATCTTTTTTTCATATTCTGCCATCAGCCATCTTTTGGTGTCAGTATCCAGAAATGCAATGCTGATGCTGTTTCGAATCAATACCAGGCAATCCCACAAGGAAAGCCCTCCACATAGAGAACCGGCTTTAAAAAATTCTCTTGACATCGATGTTCCTGATATCCCGCAATTATCAGTATTCAAGGTTACTTTGAGACCTTGTTCCATGTAAGAAGCCAACGGGTATCCTTGTCCATACCCAATTATTTGATCATTACTGCTTGGACACAACTCAACGCCTATGTGTTTGTCAAGAAATCTTTCCATCAACTCAGGTTTATCAAGCAACTGCAGGCCATGGCCTATCCGATCGGCAGCCAAGTAATAAACAGCTTCCCAGATATTGTCGACCGATTCTGTTTCTCCAGCATGAATGGTTATATGAATACACTCTCGAAGCAACGGCAAGAAACACTCACGGAGCTCGGAGGGTTTTTGTGCTCCTTCCGTACCAGCTAGATCTACTCCAACAAATTTAGTCGCAAATTTCTTATTGTTCCGATACATATGCAGGAGCTCCTCAACACGCTCAGATATCTCCTGCTTCGTTGATGTCCTTCCCATGATAATGATGAGTCTATAAGTAACTTTTGATTCATCCATACTTTTCATGATGCAATCCAGTACTTCATTGAGGGATAATCCATACTCACAATACTTATAGGGAGAACAACGAATCTCTACGTATTCCACTCCATCTGCATACAGATTATCAGCATAGATCCGACAAGTCGCTTC
>SAAH01000023.1 GCA_009929525.1 Clostridia bacterium
CCACCAATTACCGAAATAATATCGCAAAACAGGTTTTAAAAATTCTCTGTTTTGTACAAAAATTAATTAGTTCCCCAAGGGGGTTCTGAACAGTTACGTATTCCCTTCTTTTTTTTCTGTAATATTAACTTTCCAGTCCTCTGTTTCATTCTGGAAGTTCAGCAGATCCCAGTGTGCAAATACAGGATCATGAGGGTTAAAAAACAGCATCCTTACATGAACATCCAAGCCCAGACTTCTTTGGTAGTCAATAATCCTTTTCTGCGAAGCGTCAAAATCCCATGGATCAGCCTTAGGATCCAGCTGTGTCAGGAAATGCCCCTGTGACTGGATAAATAATGTCACTGGTACTCTGTCCGGACGCTCTCCTTTTAATGCTTTTAGTAATCTTTCTTTGCTCGTCATGATAAGTCTCCTTTTTTATATTTGTTTTGTTATTTTCATTTGATGCGCCTATTATACTAATTATGCTTCCCTTATAATAGCAATCAAACGTTCTATTTTTTTGTATTATCCGTGTTTATGATCGTAAAAAAACTGATTTCCATTGTTTAGGAAATCAGTTTTTTTATGCTTATCAGACTTTCTATTTTTTCATTTTTTGATAGTTCGACGGTGTACAGCCACAGACAAGCTTGAACCGCTTACTGAAATACTGCTGGTCGCAATATCCCGTCATTTCAGCCACTTCGCTGTTTTTATATACACCTTCTGTCAGAAGCTGTTTTGCTTTTTCTATACGGATTTCTTCCAGTCTTTGGATGATCGTCTGTCCGGTCTGCTCCTTAAATACTCTTCTGATATAACTGTTTTCAAAATATAGTTCTTCTGTAATCTGATCTACGGATAAAGATTTGTCTGCGTAATGCTGCTGAAGATATTTTTCTATCTTAGCTGCCAGAACTTCTTTCTTGCTTCCAGTTACCGCACCCATGCATGCACTGAATATCTCGTAAATATAATTCTTTACGATATCCAGCATCTGCTGCTTCGTAGAGCACATACCGATCTCCGACAACAGATTACTTGAAGTCGAAAGCATTTCCTCCAGATCACTGGTTTGCTTATAGCGATAATGACTATAGATCTCCGTGGTGACCGAATAGTAAGTCGCGATCACATACTGATACGAAAACATCTGATTACGCGAAAGTGCAAACATCTTTTCAATAAGCTCATCAACCTTGTCATATCGCTTCATCTCAAAAGCTTTGATCAATACATTAACATCATCCTGGTCCAACATATTGAATTCCCTCTCAAGATGCAGGACATCCTCATAACTATTCACCTTCCCGATCATCTTGATACGATTTTCCTGGACTATCTTTGCATTTTGATAGGTTTCCTGTATGTTCTCTATCCCATTCACAATATTTCCTATTGCAAACCATTCAAACCCCTCCTTAGGATGCTCACTTAACAATGCCCTGTACGCCATCTTAAGGTTATCCAGAGTGATCCACTCATCCAGCAAAGCATGTATAACGATCCCACATCCCTTTTGGTTGCCCAGAAAAAAGCTCTCAACCTGCAGTTCTCCCAGATATTTTTTCAGCAATGCCCTGAATCGTTCCTTTTCACTGATAGAAACCTCCGGAGTTTTCTTAAATAAAACAGCTGCATACTTATGGCTGCTCAAAAGATTGACATCGCCTTTTGCCAACATCCCTGAATCCAGTGTCTCCTTTAAAAAAATCTCCTGCTCTTTCTTCTCATTTTCACGTTCCCGATTAATCTCCTCGATACATTTTCCTATCGTATCCTTAAGTTCTTTTTCATCAAAAGGTTTCAGAAGATAATCAAACACATTTAATTTTATTGCCTTTTGAGCAAAAGTGAACTCATCGAACGCAGTCATAATGATAATCTTGGCTTTGTTTTTACTTTCCTTCAGACGGGCACTTGCATCCAGTCCATTCATATGAGACATGCTGATATCCATAAAGATAATATCAGGAGACAGTTCGTCTACCATTTTGATCGCCTCCAGACCATTATGTGCACATCCACATATATGACAGTCCATAGCTTCCCAATCAATCACCTTTTGCAGGTATAACAGATATATCCCTTCATCATCCACTAACAATACCTGATACTTCAATTGTTCTCATCCTTCCGCAAATTAATTGTTAAGACAATACAAGTTCCAAGACGTGCCTCTTCATCAAGCTCTATAGAAGCAGCATCACCGTAAAACAGCCTCAACCTTTCTGCCACACTCTTTACACCAAAGCTTTCTTTGTCTGTGCTTCTTCTTTTTCCTTTAATAACATCCGCAAAATCTTCTTTTGACATGCCTACGCCATCATCAATGACGGATATCGTCACCTCGTCCTCACATAATTCCCCAGTGATCATAATATGGCCCGGACGGCCAGCTGGTTTGATCCCGTGATAGATAGCATTTTCTACCAATGGCTGCAGTGTCATCTTTGGAATCTGAAACCCATATAGCTCTTCACCGACATCGATCTTATAGCTGATCACATCACTATATCTGACTGCCTGGATCTCAAGATATTTTTCGACAGCACTGAGTTCTTCTGCAAAACTTATCCACTCACTTCCATGATTCAGTACCTGACGATAATATCCCGCCAGTTGTTTGATCACTCTGCTGGCTTCTTTGTTCATACCCATCTCATTCAGACAAAATGCTGTATCAAGGGTATTATACAAAAAGTGCGGCTTGATCTGCGTCTGTATAAGTGCAAGCTCCAGATGACGTTTTTCCCTTTCATCCTCTTTGACCTGATCGATCAGTGCCATGTTTCTATCTACAAGATGATTAAAGCTGGATACCAGATATCCAATCTCATCTGATGTGCTCGGCAGTTCAATCTTCGACAGAGGATTCGCACCAAGTTTCCTCATATGATTTCCGATCGCAACAACCGGCTTTAATATTCTTTTCAGTAAAAGCATCACTAAAAAGAGAAAACAGATCAGAAACAACGCACTTCCTGAAATAACGATACTGCTGATTTTTCCCAGCTAATCCATACCCTGCCGGACGTCCAGCACCGTCAGGACGTTCCAGCCATTTTTTCTTTGATATTCCCGAACCTGGTACTCTTTGGTATACTCCATGATCTGCCCATATATCTGTTGTGAGACCGAAAGTTTTAATTCTGAACTCTCTTGGGCATTCACCTTATTCAGTGCCTCTCTCTGGCTGCTGGATAAAAGATAACCATTTTTATCAAATACAAAAACCTGAGATATTCCATCTGCTTTTTTACTTTTAAAATTATTATATATGGTATCTTCGTCAACCTTTAATATAACATATCCCACCTGGTTGTTTCTTGTGATTTCATTCAGATATTTAACAAAATACACCGCAGCACCTTCTGCATCACGATGGATCCATATGCCATCTGTACCTACACCTGTATCCTTCATTTCCTCCGCCAGATAATAGTTATCTGTAGTGTAGGAAAATATACCATTCCTTATCTTCGTATACCTCTCACCAGTATTATAGAGGATGCTTATCTCACTGACCTCTTTAAACAGCAGAAAATTATCTTCCATTACCTTTAATATTTTTTCCTTTGCGCTCTCTTCGGATGGATCATTCAATCCTTTTCCTTTCATAGATACATTCATCTCCATGATAAGATTATTACAGCAGCTCTCCACATTGTGTGCAAGATTATCCAGCTGCTGCGTGATCAGACCATCTTCATAGTCACTCCTTTGAGTAAGCTCCGAATACAGCTGTTTGCTGTAGACATTATATAAGATCACGCACATACTGATCAAAAATACAATGAAACATCCCACAAACAAAAATATTATCTTTCTCCGCATTGATAATTCTCTATGTTTCACTAATTCAAACCTCTTTTCCCATAACAAATGAAAGGGTTTGATCCCTTTCATTTATTATAGCAAATTACATTAATTTTTCATACCAGAATACGTCATGGCATCACTGATTTTATTGCCAAATATCAGATACATGATGATAACCGGCAAGCTGGCCATAACAAGTGCCGCACCTATTGGTCCCCACTCACTGGACATGGATCCATAGAATCCTGCAAGCCCCAGCGGCATGGTTTTCATACTGTCTTTCGTGATCAGTATAAGTGCAAGACTGAACTCATTCCAATGGGTCATAAACTGATAGATGATAAGTACCGAAACAATCGACTTCATCTGCGGAAGGATGATACTAAAATATGTCCGAAAAAATCCAGCACCCTCCATATAAGCCGACTCCTCCAGTTCGATCGGAAGGCTTCGATAGAATCCATAGAGCACCATGACTGCAAACGGAAAACTAAGTGCTACATAGGGAACGATCAGTGACCATCTGGTATTACTTAACTGCAGCGACTTTACCATAACGACAAGGGGAGTCATAACTGCCTGGATAGGGATAAACATCCCCACTAAAATCAGATTATGTAAAAATTTTGTGGTTTTTGTCCTTACTCTTGCTACTACATAGGTAAACATCAGGCTGAACAAAATACCAAAAAACATTGATACAATGGCTACGATGATACTGTTTTTAAAGTATACCGGTATATTAAACTGTGCGATTGCTTTCGTATAGTTTGACCACTGTGCAACCTGGGGCGGTCCAAATGGATTGGTAACAAAAATCTCTTCATTATTTTTCAGAGAATAGAAGCCCATCCAGATGATCGGATAAAGACTGATCACACCATATATTACAACAATGAAGCACACCAGCATACGTGACGCCGACATTTTTTTTAATTTATTCATTTTTGCGTCCTCCTTAATATTGCTCGTCGAATCTTGCTGTAAGTTTGTTGATCAGTAACATAAGACCCACACATAAAATCACGATCACAACAGCTATCGCACTTCCATATCCATATTTCTGTAATCCAAACAGTGCCTCGTACATCATGATCGGCAAAGTAGTACTGTAATTACCAGGACCGCCGCCTGTCATCAGGTATATCATCTCAAATGCCCGGAAGCCAAAGGTAATACACATTACAACAGATACTTTGATCGTTGGAATCGTCATCGGAAGCGTGATATTGAAAAACTGATTTTTCTTATTTGCCCCATCAATTGTTGCCGCCTCATAATATACATCCGGTACATTCTTCATTGCCGCATAGATGAGCAGCATATGATATCCCATACCTTTCCATCCTTCTGTAATAGTGACAGCAATAATGCCTTTAATAGGCTCATTCAACCAGTTCTGCTGCCAATTTACTCCAAAAGTATTTGCGAGCTGATTGATCAGTCCAAAATCTCCGTGGTAGATAGAAATCCACAGCTGTGCTACAACTGATACGGATAACTATACTGGAAAGAAATATATATTCTTAAAAAATGTTCTGCCCTTAAACTTAAAATTCGCCAGGACAAAAGCCAGCCCGGTACCTATTCCAACCTGATATACTGTAAGTATGATTGAAAACAGGACACTGTTTCGGATTGCAACTGCCAAATCTCTGGATCCAAGCAGTTTTTTATAATTTTTGAGACCGTTAAAGGTCGCTTTGTTAATTCCATCCCATTCAGTAAATCCCATAACTGCCGATTGTATCAGCGGTATCACAATTATCAAACCAAAAAGGATAATTGTAGGTGCCACAAAGACAAGCATGGGTAATTTTTTCTTTTTAAATAAAGTATTCATTCCCAGATTTCCTTTCTTTAAAAAACTGCCGCACTAGCAAACTAAGGAGATTCCTTCATCGACTAATGCGACAGCTTATCTTAGGCTATTCAGCCAAAACGTCTGCGATTTCTTCTGTCAGGTCACTGATATAATTTTCTGCATTAACACTTCCGGTATTTAACAGTTCGTTTTCATTTTCCAAAGCCGCAAGAAGTTCAAGATTAGTAAATGAATACTCAAATTTGCTGTTCGATTTGATATTTCCTACATTATCTGCAAAGTCCTGATAGGAAGCCGGTCTTGCCTCAACAGGCTCAATAGCTTCTTTCAAATCAGTGATCTCACCATTCTCTGCATTTACCTGCTGTCTGATAATCAGATAATCCATAAGGAATTTCTTGCAGAATTCTGCATATTCACCTTTAGCGTTTACTGAATATCCATTGGTATTGCCTTCTCCGCCTGACAGATGCCACTGGGTTTCATCCTCTTTTCCAGCATCTGTAAATGGATTATAGTGGAAATATCCAATATGATCTGCCCATCCGCCTGTAATTGCATCATTAAAGAACCATGTTCCATTGCCAACCATACCAGCCTGGCCTGTTCCAACAAGTTCAAATGCCTGACTTGCATTAGTGTTCATAGCACCTTTTCCGATCAATCCAAGAGATACAAGTTCTTCCATCTTCTTTGCCGCTTCCAGATACTCAGGGTCTGTGATTTTTGTTGTTCCTTTTTCAAGTCCTCCAATACCTTCGAACTGTCCCTGTCCTACAACTGCCATGTCATATAACTGAAGTCCCGGCCATTTTTCCTGCCCAAACAGCGCGAATGGAATAATGTCATTCTCTGCAAGTGTCTGCACCACATTTTTGAATTCATCATAATTTTTAGGTTCTTCAAGTCCGAGTTTTTCAAATACTTCTGTATTATAGTAGATAAGATATCCTGATGGTGAAGAAGCATCTAACGCATAGAAGTGACCGTCTGCATTGCGTTTGACTTCAAGATTTCCCTCAAGGAAATTCGACTCAAATCCTGTCTCCTCCATGATATCATCCAATGGAGCGATGTCGCCGGATTTTACCAATGGTTCCTGAACCTGTCCGATACACTCAAAGATGTCCGGAAGTTCGCCAACTGCTGCTCTTGTCTTTAAAACACTTCCATCTCCATCAGTACGATGTTCAATGTTGACTTTCGTATCCGGATAGATTTCTTTCAGTCTCTTCATGGTCTCGTCAACACGTGGAATGCCGGAATCTGCATAATATGTATAGAATGTTATCTCCTCCGGAACCTTCATCTCCCCAGTCTCTTCAGTGGATGACTCACTTGTTTTGTCTGCGTTGTCGCCAGCTGATGCACTTGATTCTGTACTTTCTGCTGCTCCTTTGCAGCCTGCCAGAACTCCTGCTGTCATAATCATTGACAATGCCAATGCTACGATTTTTTTCTTCATATCCATTTTCCTCCCAAACGATTTTGTTTTGTTTTTGATAAGCTTATTTTACATAGGATTGGCATATTAAAAAAGAGACGTTCCGAACAAGTTTTTTGTATTATCCGTGTTTACCCAAACACAATAAAGACAAATCCAAAACCTGTCAAAACGCCTCTGCGTTGCTTAGTTTTCCCTTGTAACCACCAGCTTCTTAATCTGCATACCACCCTGTGCAAAGAATAATTTTACAAATGAAAATGTTGCTGCGAATTCTCCGATCGACTGTTTCACTTCCACATATTCTCCATTTGTACCGCTCATAGTGATCGTTCCCATGATCGTTCCCCCTACAGTGACCGTTACTGGAACCTGTGCAAGCTCATTTGCATCGATTTTTACCTGCATTGTGATCTCATAGGCCCCTGGAGTCTCAATCTGCAGACCAAACAGTGCGGTTGCACCCTTACTTGTGTCAATCCCGCTGACATCAATCTCCAAACGATCTCCTACTGGAAAATATTCCATATCAAAATCAACTTTGTCTTCTTCCTGCATCTGGGCTGTGGATTCTTTTTCTTCCTCACTCATCCTTCCAAGAGAACGTTCCATAACTGGTGAGCGAAGCAGCACACCCAGTATATTTTTTGCGCTTCTTACAAGCTGCTCTCTGTAAAGTGTGCCTTTTCCAAGAGCTTCCTCCAGATTATCATGATTACTGTTTTCCAGTGAATTCACTACTACCATATAGACATCGTTCTGACTTCTTAGCATGGCAGCCAGATTGGTAACTGAAGGTCCCATGCTCTCTTCATTCATGTCTGCCCACCAGTCAGTCATAACAAGACCATCAAACTTCCACTCGCCTCTCAGGATCGTCGTCAGCAGATCGTAGTTACTTGCCGTCCAATAGCCGTTGACCGCCCCATAGGAAGTCATAACAGAATATGCTCCGCCTTCTTTTACCGCGATTTCGAAGCCTTTCAGATAGATTTCGCGCAAAGCTCTTTCTGATACAATAGCATTTGTTACTTTTCTATGATATTCCTGATTATTTGCAGCAAAATGTTTGATCGTCCCTGTTACACCATATTCAGCCATACCTCGAAGCTGTGCTGCTGCAATTTTGCCTGTCAGCAGTGGATCTTCCGAAAAGTACTCAAAGTTTCTTCCATTCAACGGATTTCTATGGATATTGATGCCAGGTCCAAGGAGCATATCCAACCTATTCTTTCGCATCTCCTGGGCTTCAAAAACATACAATTCTCTGTTTAATTTCTCATCAAAGGTACATGCCAGACATGTTCCATTAGGAAGGCTGAATGCATAGGTACCACAGTCCATACGGATACCGGAGGGACCATCCGAGCAGCATCCGCAAGGAATTCCATAATTTTGAAGTGCCTCTGTCACTCCGCCAAATGCCGCTGCTGTTCCCGGTGTTACCTTCGGTGAACACATTCCCTCGCCTCTCACCATACAGCATAGTTCTTTATCTGAAAGCTGTGCTGTAAAGTCATCGAGGGATACTTTGCCATCATATACATCGCCCAGCTTGTATCCACGATCTCCCGTATAAGGGAACTGACTGACCGGATTTCTTTTTATCTTTTGTGCAAGAGTTTCTCTTCTTGGCGCTGCCTCTTCGTAAGCTACCACTGCTTTTTGATCTTTCCACTCTGCTTTCATCCTGTTAAATGGTTTTTCCGGACCCATAGCTTCCTGACACCTTGCGATCAATTGTGTTTCATCTAAGGAAAATGCATCTGCCAATACTGCACTTCTTACATCGCTTCCCACATATACCTCATAATCACCTTTTTCTAATATATAACAGGATTTGTGGTCAGTCTTTCCGGCATCATCATAAGAACTTAATGTATATGCTGAAATGGTAATTTCTAATACACAGGATTCTCCCGGCTGCAAAAGATCTGTTTTTTTGAATCCCACCAGATTCCGCACCGGTTTACTTAATTTTCCCTGAGGCGGATTGACATAAATCTGCACAACCTCCCGGCCTGCTCTCTTTCCTGTATTTTTCACTTCTGCTTTTACATATAGTGACGCATCTTCAAACTGAACTTTTAAAGTATTCACTTCGAACTGCGTATAAGACAATCCAAATCCAAATGGATACAGTACTTTTTCTTTTGCAAAAGTTTCAAAGTAGCGGTATCCCACGTAGATATCTTCCTGATATTCATCTCCATATTCGCCTCCGAAGTTGGAAGTAGATGGATAATCAGTGATTTCTTTTGCGATGGTGTCTGTAAGTTTCCCACATGGAGCAACATTTCCCATAAGGATATCTGCCACGGCATTGCCGCCTTCCATACCGCCCTGCCAGGTATATATGACTGCCTGCGGGCCATACTTTTTAACCCAGCTCATATCGATGATATTACCCACATTCAGGATAACAACAACCTTCTCAAAATTAGCACATACTTTTTTGAGCATATCTTCTTCAGCCTCAGTCAACAGATAACTTCCCCTTGTATTACTGGCATCCTTATCTTCCCCTGCTGTTCTTCCAATGACGATCAGTGCAGTGTCCGAAGCTTCTGCTGCCCCCTTTATCATTTTCTCATCCAAAGGCATCTCTTCCTGGCTCCATGGTTCCTGACCCCAGCCCTCACCTTTTTCAAATGGATGGGTTTCCAGCCAGGCCTTATATGTTTGTGCCAACTCATGATCCAATATCACCTTCTGCTCACACATGGCATCATAGATATTGACCACATAACGGGTATTTACAAGTCCCCCCGATCCGGTTCCGCTTTTATAATAATCAAACTGAGTCCTTCCAAATATGGCAGTCCTGCTTCCTTCCTTTAATGGCAACACCCCATTTTCATTTTTTAATAATACTGCACCTTCTGCTGCCGCTCTCCTTGCGGTCGCTGCATAAGCATCCCAATCAATGACATATCTGTTCTTCATATTTTTCCCCTTCAAAACTATTCAATATGACAAGCCCATCCATATTGTTTATTCATTATACAATATGGATGGGCTTATTTAAAGTTTAATATTCTATTTGGGCTTCGAAATCATATAATTATAATTATTCTTTAAAAAGAGGAAGAACCCCTTAGGAACCTCCCTCTAACTCTCCTATTATTTCCTAACAAGCTCTTCCAGAACACCTTTTAAAAATATCCACACCTTTTTCACAGAAGAAATACTTACCCGTTCAAGGGGTGAATGAAAGTACCAACAATTCGGTCCGATAGAAACTGCCTCCAGCTCCGGACGTTTTCCTGCAAAGAATCCACATTCCAGCCCGGCATGCAATATGATGGTTTTCATCTCCGTTTCAAACAGATTTTTGTATTCCTGTGTCACAATCTTATGAAGCGATGATTCCATCTTACATTCCCATGGGGCGTATCCATCAAAGCATTCATATTCTCCGCCAAGAAGAGCAGTCAGGCATAGGACTCTCTCCTTGATAGCCTCTACTGTTGATGAATATGCACCGCGGATTTCCGCCGTTGCTACAAAATGTCCCTCCTTTATCTCGATCCGCCCAAGATTAATGGAACTCTCGACCACACCTTGAGCTGCAGCATTCATCTGTCGGATTCCATCTGGAAACAGTGTAATAGCTGACACGATCTTTTCAAACGAGTCGTTTGTACAATATCCTATTCCATCATCCTTTTCATTCTTTATGCACGAAGCACACACTATCAGCTCCGGTGCTGCTGCCTGATATTCCTTGGCAAATCTTTGTTGTGAAGCAACTATATGATCCAGAAAATGCTTTTCCATTTCCTTTGGGATCAGGATCACAGCCTCTGCCTCCCTTGAAATTGCTACACGATTGGTCCCGCCCTGGATATCAGTTAATTTTGCACCCATCTGTTGCATACAGATACGCAGGATCCTGTTGAGAAGCTGAATGGCACTTCCTCTGCCTTTATTAATATCCTCACCGGAATGTCCGCCCTTCATACCTCCGACAGAGATCTTATATAACTTATGCTCTTCTGTTTTTCCGGTTTCCTTTTTCACCGGAAGTATGACTCTTATCCCCATACCGCCGCAGCTTCCAACAACTACCTCATTCTCCACCGCATGATCCAGATTGATCAGACGACGTCCCTTCAGTCTGTTTATATCAATTCCCGCTGCTCCTGCAAAGGATGTTTCTTCCTCCGTAGTCAATACTACTTCGATCGGCGGATGTACAAAATCATCTGAGGCAAGCACAGCCATACAATATGCCATACCAATCCCATTATCTGCACCAAGAGTTGTACCATCTGCCGCCATCAACATATCATCTTCCACCTTCAGTGTAATAGGGTCTTTAGAAAAATCATGTGTGCTGTCAGCATTTTTCTCACAAACCATATCCATATGTGCCTGTAAGATAACCGGCTCTGCGTTTTCACACCCTCTGGATGCAGCTTTTTTAATAATCAGACTGTTTTGCTCATCTTGAAAGGCATCCAGTCCATGTCCGGATGCCCATTTGAATAAATAGTCACTGATTTCTTTTTCATTTCCGGATCCTCTCGGGATTCTGGAAATCTTCTCGAAGTAATATAGTACTATTTCTTCTGGTATTTTTGAAAACAATTGTTGTCTCATACATTTCTCCATTTTTTACATATATCCTATAGAAACCGCGATGACCAGTGTCACTAAAGCAACGATTGCCCACAGTCCCCACAACGGTACCAGAAATTTTACCCATTTTTTATATGGTACATGACAGATTGCCAATGCGGCCATCAATTCTCCACTGGTAGGTGCGATCGCATTGGTAAATGCATCACCCATCTGAAATGCAAGAACTGCTGTCTGTCTGGACACACCCAGTATATCTGAAAGCGGAGCCATAAATGGCATCGTAATTGCTGCCTGTCCTGATCCAGATGGAATCAGGAAATTTAACAGATCCTGAAGAACAAACATTCCACATGCACTGACGCGGGTACTCAGCCCGTTTAGCACATTTCCCATATAATAGATCAATGTATCCATAACATTTGCATCTGATAAGATCGTTGTAACCGCATTACACATACCGATGATCAGTCCTGCCCACAGCAGATCCTTACAGCCTTCTACAAATGTAGTTGCAAATTCATTCGGTTTGATCCTGGCGATCACACCAACGAGCAGGGCAACGATGATAAAGATACCTGACATTTCATCAATATAAAAATGCAGTTTCAATACACATACCGCAACAGCCACAAAGCCCAATGCAAAAATAGCAAGGACGATTTTTTGACGTCCTGTGATCGGCTGGATGGTTTTTAGATCCAGCTGTTCTGCATATTTCATGTCAATTTCACGCATCTCATTTAGTTCTGGATGCATCTTAACCTTCCGTGCATGTAAAAACACATAGATGGAGGTGATCACAACCAATGCCGCAAATACACCGATACGCATTCCCATACCTGAAAACATCGGAAGTTCTGCAATACTCTGTGCCACACCAACGGTAAATGCATTCGTCATACCTCCTGCATAACCGATAGCCGCCGAACAAAACAGCAAAGCAACTGCGGTGATCGAGTCAAATCCTGCTGCCACACATACCACATATATCAGTGGTAAAAATGCCAGATATTCTTCGCAGCACGCTGCCGTCGCAGATACTAAGCCAAAAATAAAGATACAGACTGGAATCATCAAAAGCTCCCTGCCCTTTAGCTTATATACCAGATTAGATAATCCTGCATGAAGTGCTCCCGTAGATTCTACGATTTTAAAAGTTCCTCCAATGATCATAAGGAAGAATATCACATATGCAGCATTTTGGAGTCCTAATGTCAATGAAACGAACAGATTAAATGGTTTCAGTGGATTTTGTGCTACCTGATGATAAGACTCCACATCTACGATATCATAACCTGTAGATTCATTGGCAACTCTGTCAAAGGATCCCGCTGGGATCACATAGGTAGCAACTGCTGCCAGAATAATGATCACAGCCAGTATGATCATCGGATTGATTGGTTCTTTCGCGGTGATTTCCCGCCCTTTTTTCTCTTTGTTCACAGTTTTCCTCTCCTCCTACGCAAAAATAACAACGCATTGTTCAACTAACGCGTTGTTACTTTAGCAAAATAAAGTATTCATATTATAGCATAACAGCAACAAATGCTCAAGCAAAGATTGCCTGAATCTGTTAATTCTTAATCTGTCAATCGATCAGATCATTCTGAAATCTCGACAAATGCTCATAAGGCAAAATCAGTCTGCCGCGGTACAACCCGCAGCCATCATTAATCAGACTGTTATCCACTGCCGAAAACATATTAACGTCTAATTTTGCAAGTTCCAACTGCTGCAGCAGCAATCCTCTTTCGTAAGCTTCATCAAAATAAACACACTCACCCACCGGAATAGCCGATCTTCTCGCACGCTCATTTTCCTGGCGTTTCTCATATCCAAGATGATTCGCCGGTCCGATTTCTGCATAATCATCCATTCCCTTTGTGCGAAGCTGCACTTCTATATAGCAGCGGGCACTGCTGTCATAAAAAGTTATGTGAAGGGACTGATATCCATACGGACTTGCATTCGTTATATAATCCCTATAATAAGGACCAACAGATGGACGCAGACGGGAAGATATCTTACCGCCGGTAATTCCCGAAAGCTCTGCACTAAAACCACGTTCCTCAAGAAATTCCGGAAGATGGTTTGCAATCTCATACAAATATTTCATTTCCTCAGTCTCTCTATCCTGTCCACGCTTCAGATGGCACGTTGGCATAGAAATAACGATCCGATAGGCAATAAGATCCCTGAAACAATTCAGCTTATTCTTCAATTCCAACACGGACGGATACATCCCATGCTCTTTATAATAATTATATATATATTCCACGATATATCCATTAAACTTCTCCTCAGCCCGGATCAATGATTTTATCCGCCCCTTAAATGTAAAAGCCAAATATGGATATTCATTTGCCATATATTTGTAAAAATCCCTGATTCGCTGTGACTGGGATGTAAGGAAATCATTATGTTCAAGAAGCTCCGTGATCTGGATCAGAAAATTACAGTGCATCAGATCAATCTGGTTATGTGTCTCCCTGGCTGATTCCCTGAGATCATCTATATACTTATACAGGATTTTGAGAACTGTATCACCTGAATACAAGTAATCATTCAATTTTATCATTCGTTCCTACCTCTTTAATCGCTTTCTCTCTTTGCATCTTATTCAGTATAAATACAATGACTTCGATTGTCAAATTTCATTGACTTTCCTTATTCGAGTTGTTAGTATATAAATTACTAGCTATTCATTTCACAAATACGCCGTCAGGAGAATGATATATGAAATATTCCGCAAAACTAAGTGATTCTATCCATTTGCTCCTTTTTATTCATTTGAATCCAAAGGGAAATCTTTCCAGTTCATCGATTGCTGAAAGTATAAAAACAAACCCCGCGTATATCCGTCAATTAATGTCTGCTCTCAAAAAAGCAGAATTGATCACAAATAAACAGGGGGTTGCTGCTCCATCCATCACCAGAGATCTGTCCGATATCACTTTTTATGATGTATATCATGCGATCGAAGGGGATAAACCACTTCTTCATCTTGATACCAATACAAATCCACATTGCGGTGTTGGAATGAATATTCAATTTGCCATAGGTGATTTTTATACCGAGATCCAGGATACTGCAGAGCAAAAAATGAAACAATTGACTATGAAGGACGTACTTGACCGATATCTCTCCAAGATAAATCCCTTCATATGATCAAGTATGTTAATTACCTTTCTCGTGATTGATCAGTTTGTTCAAAACTTCAAACAGCTTTGTATAACTGATAGGTTTTGCTACATGACCATTCATTCCTGCGGAAAATGCTTTATTGACGTCCTCGCTGAAAGCATTTGCTGTCATCGCAACAATAGGGATCGTTTTCGCCTCCGGGTGCCTGCTGGCACGGATTGCCCTTGTAGCTTCATATCCATCCATTACAGGCATCTGTACATCCATCAAAACGGCGTCGAAACTGCCTGCAGGTGCCGCAGTAAAGGTATCAAGTGCCTGCTTTCCATCCGTAACAGGTACTATAGATAAACCGGCCTTTTGCAAAATATCCAATGCAATTTCCATGTTCATGGCATTATCCTCTGCCAAAAGAACACGAAGCCCTGTCATATTCTTTTTCAGATCCATATCTGATTCTGTTTTCTCATCAGATTTATTTCCCCGCATGGCAGACATGGCTTCCAACAAATCTGACCGAAATACCGGCTTGCCTATGACCTTGTCCACGCCGGCTGCCTTTGCTTTATCAATTTCTTCCGCAATATTGTAAGTTGCCGCCACCAAAACCGGACATTGTGCTCCAAGCACTTTTCTAAATTTTTCTGCATCTGCAAGTTCAATTGCATCACAGTTCATAATACATATATGATACGGGTAGTCGCTGGTCAGACGTCTTTTTATCCGCTTGACTGCATAGTCGATATCCGCAACAAGATCGGCTTTCATTCCCATCTCTTCCAGAGTCTTTTTCACGTAATCTGTTCCATTTCCAGAATCAGAAACAAGCAGGATGCGAATATCGGAGTATTCCTGATCTTTCGCATTTTCATAACAATGATTCTTTGCCTTCTCAAACTGAATATCCACGGTAAAGGTTGTTCCCACATTTTGAGTGCTTTCTACAGTAAGGCTTCCTCCCATTAGTTCTGTCAGGCTGTGCGCAATAGAAAGTCCCAGCCCACTACCTCCAAATTTGCGGGCGGTAGCTGCCTCCTCTTGTTCAAATGGCTGGAACAGCCGTTCCATGTATTCCTTACTCATACCAATACCTGTATCACTGACCGTAAAACGGATATCCACGTGTTCCGCGTCAGCAGCAGGCTTTTGACTGATCAAAACCCGCACATTTCCGCCCTCTGGAGTAAACTTCACCGCATTGGAAATCAAATTCATGATAACCTGATTCAGCCGCAATGCATCACCCGTTACCCATTCCTCCGTCAGACCGTCTAATTGTGTTGTAAGAGAAACCCCCTTGCTCTTGCTTGTCTGATAAAAGATATTTGTCACATCCATGATTTCTTTTTTCATATCAAACTCTTCGGACGCAATTTTCATCTTACCATTCTCGATGCTGGACATATCCAGTACATCATTGATGAGCTGTAAAAGATGTTTCGCCGCGATCCTGCTGTTGTCAATACAGTGCACGACTTTTTCTGAACATCCTTTATCTTCCTGGGCGATCTGCAGATATCCGATGATCGCATTCATAGGGGTTCGGATGTCATGGCTCATACGAGCCAGGAAATCACTCTTGGCTGAATTTGCTTTCTCCAGTTCAACATTTCTCTGCTGGTTCTTTCTTGCAAAAATAGCAAACATGATCACACACATGATCAGTATCACAATACCGGCCAGCAGCAATCCTGCCAGCAACGGCTGCTGACGGACAAATTCCAGCAGTACATTTTCCGTACTATGCCGCGTACCTTCACTCAGATACATGGTTTTGGCACTTTCTGACAATGTATGGATATATTTGTTGAGTGCAGCCAAAAACACATCATCCATAGATTGGGATACCGCAATGGTAACATCCACCTCTGCTTCCAACAGCGGAAGCGTGACTAAATTAGAATGTCGCTCATACATCTGATATTCTGCCCTAAGATTATCCGCACACCCATAGTCCGCTTTACCTTCTTCCACTGCCTCAAAACATTCTACAAGGTTATCGCAGACAAGCACGTCACCATATGAATCCAGATTGAGCTGCTTGGCAAACTGCGAATAAACTGCAACTATACTTTCACTCAGTGCTTTCGTCGTGTTTTGTCTTGAAAAAAGCACCTGATTGACAGAGGTGATCGATTCTGAACAAACGAGATCATTGTCAATGCAATACTCTGTGGAAAAAGGCATTCCGATCACGCAGTCATAATGATCGCTCTCCCACTTTTCTTTAGCCTCCTGTGCGCTTTGGCACAATGTATATTCAACCTTTAAATCATTTTTTTTCGCGAAATCATTGAGCAGTGAAACGACCATACCCCCTGGCTCACTATTCTCATCCTGAAGCACATATGGCGCCGCATCTGCCATCGCAAGTACATGCAGCGTTCCTAGAGATTCCATAAAAGAATCTTCATCGTCTGTCAGGACATAACCACTGGAGGTATCTCCAAAAAACTTTTCCTGCAAATTCTTTTGCAGATATGGACGAGTGTAATTAAGCGCCTCTGTAGCAGCATCCAACTCATTAAGCAGTTCTGTATTGCCCTTTGTCGTAACAAAATAATAAGGGCGGGGTGCAAATTCAGCCACACTGCGTGTTCCTTCAAAATAACTTAATGTGATACTGCTGAGTACATCCGCTTTATCATCTTCCAAAAGTTGCAGCTGTTCCTCTGTACTTTCACATTCGATCAATTGATAGGATACACCCAACTGATCCAGATAATTTTCCACTTCCTCATTACGAGTTTCTGCTGTTTTATAAACAGCAACACGCAGCGGAGAATATTTTGTATAATTTACTGACGTGATTTTACTTTTTTCCAGTGCACAAAGTGTTGTATAGACGACACCATAATTATCTGTTGGAAAATCAAAAAGCTCCTCAACCGCATCGCTTTTCAGCATAGGACCCAACAGGTCAGCCTCACCATTCATCACCATATCCATCGCACTCATAATTCCGTCATTGGAAGTCTGATCTTCAAACGTGATATATTCCAGATTCCATCCGGCATATTCTGCCAGCTGCTGCAGATATTCATAATTATACCCCATCAGGTCGCCGCTTCCTCCCACATCACTCATACCACTTTGTGAAGGAAATGCCACCCTGACCGTTCTATGTGCAGCCCCGGATTTTTCGCTCTCATGAATCCCTCCGGCATATGCCAAAGTGGGCATAAACCCAGTCAGCAGTACAACGCACAGCAGTGCCGAAACCATCCGCAATATCTTGCCTCTACAATATCTCATCGTAAGAACCCCCATTCTTCATTCATCTGCCTGTCATCCACGTGCCTTATTACCTTCATTATAAGACTACCAAATCAGAATGACAATCATTTCTGTCAAATGAAAGTTTATTTTGCGAATCCACCTGTGTGTTTTTGCAAAGTTATACCATTTCCCCTCCCCCAAAAATATACCCCACTGATTTTATACGAAAAAAGGAAGCAAATGATAAGTTTCCTTACATCTGCTTCCTTTTGAATCATACCAAATTATACGCTTGCTGTCAGCATTGAACCAACCGTCTCGAATTTTCCTGATGTACTGCTTAACATCATGGTTTCGACAACATCCAATACATGATACGCCATTTCCTTATTCGCTCTATTTTTCGTCCCGTGTGCAATAGCGGCCGCCATCTCTGAAGGTCCGATACCTCTGCTGTTTTCGCTGTAAGGGAATTCATTATCTATGATCTGCCAGGTTTCGGGATCATCGAAATCATACCCATTTTTCAGCAGCATATTTTTTCCGCCAAATTGATTAGGATCTGTCAGTCTCATCATCCCTTCGGACCCTTGAATGGTAAACATAGCCTGATCCTGCAATACACTTTCACCATTTAGCACAAAGGTTCCAGTGACTCCGCTTGCCATTTCCAATACAGCAAAGATCTGACTCTCATTCGGTGACTGGAAATTTTTACCATATTCAGTTGAACCCAGAAGTATGTTTGTACGAACAGGATTCAAGTTTTTCACTACTGCAAATACTTTTTCCACCGGTCCCAGCAGATCAACAAGTGCCGTCAGATAATATACCCCGTAATCGTAACCAATCCCGCCTCCCGGTTGATTTAAAAATGAAGATAAACTTGTAAGAAAATTCAAATCTCTATTGGCACAAATTTCAAATCCTGTAATAGTCCCTAATTCACCTGCATCCACATACTTTTTTGCGGTCTGATGTGATGCCCCCAAAAATGTATCCGGTGCTGCTCCAAGGTAAAGTTTTTTCTCTTCTGCAAGCCTCAATAATACAGCAGCCGACTCCCGGTCGATAGTAATCGTTTTTTCAGTATAAACATGTTTTCCTGCCTCTAATGCTCTTTTGATCAGTTCAAAATGTGTGTGTGCCGGTGTCAATATAACAACCATTTGAATAGCCTCATTTTGCAGGAGATCCTCTACACTGCATGCGGTGATTCCATATTGAGCCGCTTTCTTTTTTGCACTTTCCATATGTCTCGCTGCGCAGGCTATCACCTCAAGATTGTCAAACTTTTCAGTCATATTTTTTAAATAAATGTCACTGATAGCTCCGCAGCCAATAACTCCTACCTTCATTTTTTCCATTTGCTTTCCCCCTTGCCATTTTGTAAGCACTTCTTAATCTGTTTATTATAATGCTTTCAAGTCAAAATAGCAATCTGGCAGCCTGTCAATATCTGTCTTTTATATATTTCTAAAGCAGTTTGGCTCTCTAACACTCATTATGATCATGTCAATTGCCTTTTCAACAGTAATTCTTGAAAGATTGATACACAAGTCATAGTTGTCAGCCTTGCCCCATGCAGCATCCGCATATTCATTATAGTAGGCAGCTCTTAATTTATCCATCTTATGGATTTTTTTCATGGCATCCTTTTCAGATAAATTATCTCTCCCGCACACTCTTTGTATGCGAGTCTCTTCATCTGCAGACAAAAATACCCGGAAAGGTTTTTCATCTTTTAATGTGTAATCTGCCGTTCTTCCAATGATCACACATGATCCCTTCGCTGCGATTTCTTTTATTGCTTCTCTTTGGGCATCCATTTTGATTTCTTCTACCGTTTTCTGTCCGGTCAAGGTCCTGGTTCCCATTACAAGAGAATATAGAAAACTATTCGTTACGATTTCATCATTTTGAGCAATATATTCTTTTGACAACCCGCTGAGTGCCGCCGCTGACTCAATGATTTCCTTATCATAATAGGGAATATCCAGCGTTTCTGCCAATCTTTTTCCCAGTTCACGTCCACCTGCTCCAAATTGTCTTCCTATCGTTATAATTGTCTTTTCCATATATTTATACCCCCTTCTGGTTCGACGTTGTATGTAATTCTTTCATGACCTTTCTCATCATGGCCACAACCACAAGAAATGTCATGATATCTGCGATAGGTGCTGAAAATAATGGTCCCTTCACACCAAAAGCCAATGGCAAGATCAGCACCAGCGGAACAGACAAAATGAAATCTCTAAGCAGCGATACTCCCATGGACATTACCGGCTTTCCTATCGATTGCAAAAATACACTCGTTGACTTCACCACACAGCAAAAAATGATCGTGCACAAGAAAATCCGAAATGATAAAATTCCAAATTCATTATATAAGTCACTTTCACTTCCAAACAAGCTGATTAATTGTAACGGGAAAATCTCAAAACAAATGGTTGCAATAATCCCGATACCGACTTCTACTATCATCATTTTTTTATAAATTTCCTTCACGCGTCCAAAATGGCCCGCTCCATAATTATATCCGACGATCGGCTGTGAACCTGCTGCCACACCGATAACAAATGCGATCACGATCTGAAAGACTTTCATTACGATACCAACTACTGTCATGGGGATATCTGCCCCATATTTTGACATTGCTCCGTATTTGACCAACACATTATTCATAACTCCCATAATAATCACTATGGATAACTGTGTCAGGAAGCTGCTGATTCCCAATGGCTGGATGCGTTTTATGATCGCTCCTTTTACAGCGAAACTATTTTTCGATAATTTAAAAGATTTTGTATGGAACAGATAGTATACAGCGAGACACGCAGATACGATCTGCCCCACAATAGTAGCTATTGCTGCACCTTTTACACCCCAATGAAATACAAATATTGCAATTGGGTCTAATATAATATTGATAACACATCCAACTAAAGTAGATATCATAGCAAACTGTGGACTTCCATCTGCACGGATCACAGAGTTCATCCCATTTGCAAACATAAAAAATGGGATTCCAACTGCGATAATATTAAAATATTCTCTGGCATATTCAATATTATTTTCTGTTGCTCCAAATGTATGAAGGATTCCTTCACGACCACAAAGAAACAGGATCATTAAGATCACACTGCTGACCACCAATGTACTTATTGCATTACCGACTCCTTTTTTTATCCCCTCTGTATCTCTTTTTCCCTGACAGATACTCAAAAAAGCAGCACATCCATCACCAACCATCAAGGCAATAGCTAATGCTATGACCGTAATTGGAAATACTACATTGGTTGCTCCATTTCCAAGATATCCGACACCTCTGCCAATAAATACCTGATCTACGATATTATAAAGTGATGATACAAGCAAAGACATGATACATGGGATTGAAAATTTCATCATAAGTTTCCCGATCGGCGCCTCTGCAAGATATTGATTTGAATTTTGATTCATTTTACTTCCTCCTACTCATATTGCAGAATAGAGAATCTGATCTATTCTACATAAACATAAAAATAGCAGCTGACATGAAGGCATTCACATCAGCTACTACCCAACCTTATCAATTATACTGTTTTATTCCTCTGTTCGTAATAGGTAATTATTACTAAAGTTTTGCTTGGCTATATATGTGCATAATTACTATATATTGCTGCTTTTCCCTATTTCTAATTTTCCAACTTTCATTTTTACAACAGAATGGATCAAGGTTGCTATTAAAAATTCCGCCTTTAAATCGGATTAAATAATACTTCTCTCAAACAGTTTTGTTGCTCCAATACTTTACAGAGTTCATTTGGGAAATAAAGCGATGCCTTTTTACGAAGCTGCACTGATTTCGTCTGCTGTAATATCTCCGCAACAAACTGCGAACAAAAATAATGATTTTTTATTTTAAATGGAATCCGAAGCGCACAAAGGAAAACTCCAAAACTTGAGTAGGATAAGACCGCTGAATTTTCCTTCATTCTTTCAATATTCTGATGGATTTGTTCGTATTCCTCCTCTGTGACTTCCAGTCGATAAGCAATACTTTTCCCCATCCTTACTTTTTCTTTGTGTTTCTCCGGATGTTCTATACGAAATCCCTTGAAATTAAAGCTGTAAAAACAATCTTCATCCAAGGATATGGATGCATGTGTATACCCTCTACCCGTAATATAATAAACAAAATTCGAAACCTTATCATAATACCTGGTGAACAACACGGTAACGATTTTACTATCTGGTTTTTTCATAAACATAATCCCTTTCTTCTAAAACAAAAACATGCTATAATAATCGCTCAAATTTCTTGATACGATTATTATGGCATGGTAATATTTATGTTTTGTCAGAGTATTATTTGAGAATTATTAATTGCAGGTTTTCTATTCATTAACCGCGCATTTTCTACAGGATCCACAGCCACCTGCCTTGCGTACCAGAGTCTCATTCCACAAGCGTTCTGCTACAGGCTCCCAGTTCTTTGCTGTAGTTTCACACTTATCCGAAAATTCTTTAGCACTTTCCAGATTCTGATAATCTGTACTCTTGGCACCTGATTTTTCTACTACCTCTGTCAGTCTGCCTGGATTATCTAGAACCGGACAAGGACGGAGCATGTTATCATTCCACGGCTGATTATCGTGATAACCCATGAATAACGGGGACCGATAAGCCTCTAATAAAGTTTTTTCCCGGATGTTGGAGTCCGAGTAATGCATAAATGCACATGGTTCAATGTCTCCATTTGCATTAATATGCAGATAGCTTCTGCCGCCGGCAATGCAGCCACCAACATATTCGCCGTCATTCCAGAAATCTACTGTGAAAATTGATTTTGTACTGCGATATTCACGGATCTTGTGATACATCATCTCGCGCTGCTGGGCCGTCGCCATAAGTTCCGGTACCGCACCTTTGCCCACTGGCATATACGTAAAGAACCATGCAAACTTCGCGCCCATCTCAATCATTTGATCGAAATATTCATCACTGCCGATCACCTCTGCATTGGCACTGGTGTAACAGCAGGAGATACCATATGGCAATTTATTCTCTTTGAGAATATTCATAGCCTTTACGATTTTTCCATAAGTGCCTGTTCCTCGTCGTCCATCCGTCGCTTCTTCGAAGCCTTCGATACTGATAGCTGGAATGAAATTCTTTACGCGAAGCATCTCTTTCGCAAAGGCTTCATCAATAAGTGTACCATTGGTAAAGGTAGAGAATACACAGTCCTGATGTTCCTCACATAAGCGAATAATATCCGCCTTACGAACCAGTGGCTCTCCACCAGTAAATAGATACACGTAGGTTCCAAGTTCTACACCCTGATTTACAATATCATCCATTTCCTCGTAAGAGAGATTCATGTGGTTACCATATTCTGCTGCCCAGCATCCTGTACACTTCAGATTGCAGGCACTGGTGGGATCTAGAAGGATCGCCCATGGGATATTGCAATTATATTTTTCTTTATTTTCTTTCTGACGCTGGTATCCCAGGAGACATCCATTGATGATGAAATTTTCAAACAATTTATTTCTTACCCCTGGGTCAATATCTGTCCATAAACTCATGATCAGCTTATACCAGTTATTTTCTTTATCGCCCATAATCCCTTTTACCATGCCAAGCTGCTTAGCTAATGTACCTTTTCGGTCAAATTTTTCAAACCATTCAACCAGCTTAGGGAGATTTTTTTCTGGATCTTTGTCCAAATATCCTAATGCAGTTTTTACTGCAATCGTTCCAATATTCTCTTTAATTGTCATTTGTCTGTACTCCTATGAATCTTTTCACACCTATGTATTATTTTCTTTTCGTCTTGATAAAAGCTACGGCTGCTACTACAACCACTGCGATTACTGCTACTACTTTTGCTATCATTGGCAAACTCCTTTCTATTTGTTTTTGCTCTTTAACAGAGCTACGATTGCTACTATTACTATTACTACTACAGCTACTACGATAACTTTTGTAATCATATGTGATCTCCTTTCTCTCTTGACTTCTTCCTTAGTTTACAATCTATTTGTTTCAAAAATGTCTGTGAATTGTTTGTGTAATATTAATCTGCTTTTGTTAAATAAATTTTTTCACCAGAAACCGCATCTTTCATTTTCGGAAAATACTTCTGTAAAACAGGGTCCGGGAAGTACTGATCATATACTTTCTCTATATAATTTGAAGGTGACGGATCACTCTGTCTTTCCTTCATCCTTACCAAGGCTGTCCAGGAGATCAAGTTGGTGACTACCATGAAAACAATAAATATTCTTATCCAAGTGCGCTTTGTTTTATCAAAAAACTTTTCCAGTTTTGCATCCAGAGTTGGATAAATCCATTTGCCCCATGCCAGACTTAATAATCCCCAACCCAGACAGAACGGAAGATTTATATATTTTCCTATATGGAGTGGCATTCCAGAATAATCCCAAAATGTTACCCCTAAGTACAGTTCTCCAAACCAACCACATAAAAGTTCAAATGCTGCGCAATTGAAGGCATTCTTTACAAATCTAAAGAATTGATTGCTCTGCTTGTTCGTGCACTGCAGAATGCATATCAGTACACATCCCATCCCCCATACGCAACTCATGGGAAAGAACAGATTGCTTGTCCTGCTGGTAAATTCTCCAAAGTCGAACCAGCACCATACGGTTTCTATGAGAAATCCCATCACTCCGCCGATTACAAACCAGCAGAATATTTTATAGATAACAAGCTCTATTTTTCTTACTTTTTCCGTTTTCACAGCTACTGCTACTGTATCCATCGTTACACCACCCTTAGACTATTTTTTCCTATATCTGCTTTTCTTTGCTTTTCAATATGGTTAGTGTAACAATCCAATGTTTATGAATTGTCTGTGATTTGTTTGAGAATTATTAACGATAAAAAGAATCGCCATATCAAGAATTCTTAATCTTGTTATGGCGATTCCATATTTGTATGTAGTCCTATACTGTTTGCCCTGTCTGAGTATTATGAGTACTACACAATTTCTATATGTTCTTCCGAAATCATACCCTCGTCAGAAACCCGGATGACTACTTTTCCACTCTTGCCCGTTCTCACAATAGCCTGCGCACGACCCAAATAAGTAGTAAAACGCCCATCACAATAGTTCTCTTCAGTGCAAGGGTTGGCACTTCCAAACCCTAACAGTTCTCCATTTATAACATTAACCTCAAGTTTTCTGTCATCGTTAGATTCCAAAATCCCCTTTTCATCCTGTATTTCTAGATTTATGTAGCAGATTTCCTCCGCTTTCACAGTTTTCTTTTCTGGAATTACTGCAACCTTGACTTTTTCATTAGCAGATTCCAGGTAATTTCTTGCGATTTCTTTACCAGATACATCGTAGACAACCGCTTCGATTTTTCCTTTTCTATACTTTGTTTTATAAACCGCTTTGCAGTCCTTTATCCTCTTTTTTCCAAAACTCTTTCCATTAATAAATAATTCAACCGAAGCGGCATCGGAATAGACTTCCACAACAGCTTTATTTCCATCACAATTTCTCCATGACCAACTCTCAACCGCATTTGTACCTCTCCATACGGATTTCGATACACGGACTCCTGGATGATTTACCGGCTGTACCGCAATTACTGGTTTCCGGTTCAACCCCCATACTGTAGCTGCATATCTGCAGCTTGCATCAGGATTGCCCAGGATATCGATCACTCCCGCACCAGCCAGCAGCCACGGATATGGTCTGTTAAATGGCATTCCTCCAGTATAACTCCATGCTCCAAGTCCTGCTTCGCCAAGGTAGTCCCATGCAGTCCACATAAAATCTCCAATTAGATATGGGTATTTTTTTACCATATTCCAATTCTTGCAAATATCCTGTGGGAACGTTTCTGATCCAAATATAATTCGATTTGGATGAGCTGTTCCTTCTAGTGGGTATCTTCCTGATCCATAGTTATACCCTGCTATATCCAAAGAATCCACAAATGGTGTTGAAATTGCATCCACCTTTTTCGAGTTGCCGCCTTTATTCATACCGCTTCCAATAAAGGTTGCCATTATATTAAATGCAAGGCTTCCGTTAGATGCCTCCTTTTTCTTATCTTCTTTAGCCGCAGAAATATTCTGATTTCCATCCTGATAGATTCCATTTCCTTTCGCAGCCCTGCCGATTACCATAAGATTCACACCACAGGTAACCGGCCGCGTTGAATCTATGTTATGTATAAAATCAATCTGCTCTTTCCCAATTTCTATTCCTTTTTGTTCTGCTGGCTCTGCCACTTCATTTCCTATAGAATACAGGATTACCGATGGATGATTATAATCTCTTTCTACCATTGCCCTAGTGTCCGATTGCCAGCATTCTTCGAAGTTATTACCATAGTCATATGGATTTTTCCGGTTATACCACATGTCAAAAGTCTCATCCATAACATACATACCCAATTTATCACAGGCTTCTATACAGGCCGTAGATGCTGGATTATGAGAAATTCTAAGGGCATTAAATCCCACTTCTTTCAATATACGAATTCGTCTCTCTTCACTTTCCGGGAAGCTTCTCGCTCCTATAATTCCGTGATCATGGTGAACACAGCCTCCTCTTAGCAGTGTATTCTCTCCATTGACAAAGAAACCGTCTGTACTCCATTTTAATTCTCGAATACCAAAACTAATACGTTCTTCATCACATACTGTTTGATTCTCCATAAGTGAAACATGGCATTCGTATAGATAAGGATTCTCTGCAGACCAAAGATGTGCGGAAGTGATCTCTGCCTCAACATCTCTTCCTCTCTGTTCTGTCACAAGATTCCCCTCAGTGTCCTTGATCTGTACCAAAATGCTTCCATCCTCTTTTGAAGTTGCACTTTCAATTCTTATTTTCGCCGGATTAATGGAAAGAGTAGTAATCTTCACTCCCTGCCAGAGAATATGATTATCCTCCCCGATTAGTAAAGTTACAGGTCTATAGATTCCTCCGCCCGTGTACCATCTGGCATTTGGAAGTTTCTCATTATCTGCTATTACTTTGATCTGATTAATTTTTCCTATTATCAGATTCTTCAGTTCTACAGTAAAAGGAGTATATCCATAATAATGTTTTTCTATACAGGTTCCATTTAGGTATACTTCAGCATCCTTGTAAACTCCATTAAACAATAAAGAGATGAATTTTCCAGCCCATTCCTGTGGTACTTCAAAATTCTTCTCATACTCATAAATCCCGCCTGGGAAGTATCCATGTCCACTTCCTCCAGGAGCATCCTTCGAACGCTCCATTCCAATCTGAGCATCGTGTGGCAAAGTTATGTCCTTCTGTTTATCTTCTCCCTGTAGTCTGAATTTCCAACCCTTATTAAAATCTATTCTTTTCATTTAGAACCCTCTTTTTTCCCAACACTTTATTCACTTTCGTTTTCAGCCATCTATCTCTTGAAGAATTAATTGTGCAATCCTCTTTCCACCAAGTTCACTTGGATGCAGATGATCTCCCCGATCACAGGCAAATTCCAACATTTCTGGGTGCTCCGGATTTCGAACCACCTTCTCAAAGTCAAATACATGATGAAATACATCCGTATTTCTAATCCACTCATTGAACTTCAACCGTTCTTTTTCATTCATTTCCAGATACCCCGTTGTTCCTACTCGTGGTAATAGGGTGGAACCATATACCTTCAGTCCATTTTCTCTAGCTTTTTCTGCTAGTTTTGTCTGTGCCATAGCCAATTGTTCTGCTGTTACATAAGTATCACTCTTTTCATTTCCTGATATCTGTATGGCTCTGTCCCCACATACTTACCCACTTTGCCATTATAGTTCCTCCTTCTCATCTTTCATTAGCCACGATAAATAGTCGCAAATAGCAACTCTATTGCGCCCTTCTACTTTTATTGATATACTTATTTTACAATATACATATATGATATTAAATGTCACATATATATTTGCAGTTTGCATTTTGTATCATATTCGCATTTTAGGAGGCTACTATGTTTTATCTATCTAATCACACTCAAGTAATTACAGACGAGTTCATCAAAAAAGGATATACGGGCTTCGCATCAGATAGCGGCATTGCGCTCTCTCACTATAAGTCCTTATTTCCTTACCGCCTAATGATAAGCACCTTACATCCTGATGATTCCAAATCTGGTTTTATTACCACCACCGTAACTCCTGAAGATGTAACCTACTCCATCATTGGATTAGATGAATTATCAACTCATATATCAGGGAAATTACATCAACACGATTTTTACGAATTAATGTTTGTCCTCAAAGGAGAAATATATCAGAATATAGAATACAATCGTCATCTTTACACTACCGGCAGTTGTTGTCTGCTGAACAGATCTGTTCGTCACACAGAAGAATTTAATACGGATTTTACAGTTGCGTTTCTACAGATATCTCCTGACTTTTTCAAATCTTTTTTTGACGATATGTCTCTTCATTTTTTTGAAATTGAAAAGCAACATCAACCTTCTGACCTGGAAAACTTTTTATCAATTAATACTTCCGAAAGTCTGGATTCTTCAAAAGATTATCTTGACTTTATTCCCGCTTCTGAAAATCAAATTGCAGATGAAACCATTCATGATATTTTTGACAACATTACATTTGAGACTCTATATCCTACCATTAGATCTTCTCATACAATTAAATGCTTGCTAATCAAGCTATTATATTATCTTTCAGAATCAGTGCATTTCACTACAACACCTGTCAGAATAGGAAATGACAACGAAAATAATCTTTTTCATGACATCACAGAATATATGAAGCAGGCCCATGGTCACATCACTCGTTCTGAACTCGAAAAGCTCTTGCATTATTCAGGTGCTTATCTGAATGAAATCACAAAAAAATATACAGGTCTCTCCATTTTTGATTATGGAATGAATTTCTGCATGAAAGAAGCAGCAGAGCTTCTGACCCACTCTTCTAAGAATGTGGCTGACATTGCAATGCTGCTTGGTTTTACTAACAAAACACATTTCTATAAGATTTTTCAAAAGACATTTGATATGACCCCGACTGCTTATCGTAAACATCATATACCGATTTAAAATCACGCTGTAATACGTTCACTTTCTTTTTGTGACTCGAATTGAGGTATTTTTCCGGTACTTTGTAACCAGCGCACCTCATCGCGAATCGTCTCTCGATAGGAACGAACTGAATATCCCAATTCCTTTTTTGCCTTCATGGAATTATACTCATTGTTTCTGGCAAGATTATAAACGGAATACGTAGTCATAACTGGCTTAGTGCCCTTTTTCTTTGCGTCAGCCTCCATTTTCTCGGCCATAGCATATGCATAATTAATAGGCAGGAAATTGACAACTGGTTCACAACCACTTTCCTCCGACAGTAGCTGCGTGAATTCTTCAAATGACACTGTCTCATTACCCAGAATATAGCAATCGCCCTTCTGTCCTCTATCTGCCGCACTAATCACTCCTGCTGCCAGGTCTCTAACATCTGCAAGATTAAACGATCCAGAGATTCCGGCAGGCATGGCCCCATTGATGATTTCTATAACTGTTTTGGTTGTTTCACCTATAGCATAATCCTCTGGCCCCATAATACCGCTTGGGTGAACCACGCAGGCATTCAGTCCATCTGTATGGACCGCATCCAAAACTTTTTGTGTGGCAATTGCTTTGGACTGACTGTAACAATCCTTTAACGGTGTAGTATCAAACTTTGTAATTTCTTTGATTTTTTCGTCCTTAGGCAATTCTGGAATAGCCCCTGTACTACTTACATAGACCATTTTCTTGAAATTTGGATGCTTCATGCACTGCTTAATTACATTTTCTGTTCCGCCAACATTGACGTCCATGACCTTCTGATTATATTCCGGATTAACTGTCACGATGCTTGCACAGTGAAGCACAACAACCTCTGTATCCATCGGCACATCAAAAAAACAATCCAGAGATTCCATATCGCACAGATCTCCCTTACATATTTCTACTTGATCCGGTACAAATTCCATAGCCGGGTCGTTTGGCAATACAAATGCTCGTACATCTGCTCCACGTTCACATAGTTGTCTACAAATTGTTCCACCCAAAAAACCTGCTGCTCCTGTGACGAGATAAAGTTCTTTCTTCTTTGTTTTCTCCATAATTTGTTCTCCTTCTCAACTAAACTGATTGTTTTTGGTTTCTGGGTTTAGTTTATCAAAGGATTGTTTATGCAGGATTTGATTTTTATTTGAAAAATATTAATACTACACATTTTTATTCCTCCTGCATAATACCATTTGCAAGTTTTTGCATTCTCACATCTGCATCTGATACCAGTTCTGCACATTTTTTTAGTTCTCTTTCCATTTCCTGCTCAAAAATCCGATTTTTCTTATACCGCAGTTGGTGTTCCAAACTTGCCCAAAAGTCCATGGCCACGGTTCTCATCTGTATCTCCACTGGAACTTTTCTCTTCACATCCGAGAAAAACACATCCACCATAAGGATGAGGTGCAGACTTCTATAGCCATTCTTTTTGGGATCTGTAATATAATCTTTGATTTCTATGGTTTCAATATCTGATTGGCTCATCAGCATCCTGGCCACGTAATATACGTCCGATATAAATGGACATACAACCCGAATCCCTGCAATGTCACGAATATGATTCATCATATTATTCATACTATATGGGATCTTTTTTCTTTTCATTTTCTCATTGATACTTTCTGGTGATTTGACTCTGCTCACAATTTCCTTAATAGGATTTCTGTCATTGCAAACTTTGAACTCATTGCTTAGGATCTCCAGTTTTGTGGTGATCTGATGAATCCCAGCCTGATAAAAAAACATAATCTGCTTGTATTGTGTTGACATTTTTAATATATCTGTAGTCTGCGGCAGTAAAGGATCATCCGATTCCTCTGCCACCTCTACCAAATTCTTCTTCGTACAAGCATTCGTGAGCCGCTTTAAAATGTTCTTCAATTCTCTGCTCCTTTATGTATTTCCGGTCTTTTTAACACACCACTTTTATACATGCCCATGAGCACGGAGGCTGAGACTGGAAGTAAGATCATACCTACCAGCCCTAGCAGTTTCAATCCCACAAAAAGACAAATCAACATCAGCAGCGGATGTAGTCCGATCTGTTTTCCTACTATCCTTGGTTCCAATATGTTCCGTACCACTGTAATGATCAGATATATGACAAGCACTCCTATTCCCAATGGACTTTTCCCAATTACAAACAATATAACCGCCCACGGTAAAAGAACTCCACCTGTTCCAAGAATCGGAAGCACATCAAATACTGCAATACACAACGCAACGAGCACCGCATATGGGATACGCAAAATAGAAAGCCCTATGGCCAGTTCCACAAATGTCACGGAGAATAAAATGGTGTATGATTTCAAATAAATTGCGATAATACTTTTCACATATTTCACACCTCCAGAGACCATGGTTCTTCTGCCTTCTGGAATGATCATTTTTACAGCCGCACGCATTTCTTCATAATCTGCTGCCATAAAAAACGTTGCAATCACCGTTATTACGATTTGAATAACAGCACCTGGGATTTCTTTTGCTCCATGCGATAACCACGTCACTGCTTTCATAGAAAAGCTGGAAATATACTGGCCAATATTCTGCGTAAACTCAGACATCATATTTTGAATTTGTAATGAAATGTTGATATTATAGGAAGAAAATCTGGTACTAAGCGCCTTTGATATGTCGTCCATAAAAGGAACAATCTTATTATCATAGATCCCCGGTGCCACCTGGATCAGATGCTCAATTCCCTGAATAATATTGTTTCCTGATACAGCAATCAATAGGAAAACAGCCACCAAAAAAATTACACACACACCTATAGCTACCGGCTTTTTCCCTATTCCTAATTTTCCGACTGTCTTTTTTACAACCTTTTGGATCAAGGTTGCAATTAAAAATGCTATCATAAACGGAATTAAAACTGGCAGTAAATACCTACATATGGAAAATATGATCATAAGAATGATACCCCAAAATACCGTATTAATAATAAATTTCTTTTTCTGTTCCATGATTTCTCCTCTAAACCGGCTTGTATAATATTTTTCGACTCCATTTGATGCTAAGGCTGACCCCCACAATCGTGGAAAGCACATCCGCCACAGCAGCTGAAAGGATTAACCCATTGAGTCCAAACAGAGCGTTCATTCCATATAGCACTGGCAAATAGACGATTCCCTGGCGTAGCAAGGATGTTAATGTTGCATAGCTAATCTTTCCAGTACCTTCTAAGTACACCGTACACAGTTGATAAACGGCGCATACCGGCATGGAGATTAACGAGCCGAGCATCATACGTCTGCCAAAGTCAACAACCTCCGTGTCGTTCAAAAAGACGGATATAAAGTTGTCCCTGAATAGGAAAAAAACTGCAGACATCAGGACTGCAATAGCGACTGAGGCGATTCCAGTGCCGATCAGAATCTGCCGAGTCCGCTTTCGTTCTCCTGCACCATAGGCATAGCTAATGGCAGGCTGAATGCCCATGCAAACACCCATCAGAATCATACTGATCAGCATGCCTGCCTTACCAGAAACTCCGTTTGCCGCAACAGCGATGTTACCATACTGTACCAGTAAGCGATTTGACATGGCGGTTGCAAAGCTCATTAGCAGCGTACCTGCCGCCATAGGCAGTCCTAACCCCAGCACGCAAAGAGAAACGTCTCCACGCAGTTCGAAATCCTTAATGGACAGCGAATAGATTTTCTTTTTTCGTATGATAACGAAGAGTACAATGCAGCTGATGATATTACCAATGACTGTTGCGGCTGCCGCACCTCGAATACCCCAACCCAATACGGAAATTAACAGCGGGTCAAGTAGGATATTGGCAACAGTTCCCAACATGGTGGCAATCATCGCACTCTTGCTGTCGCCATCCGCACGGATGGTATTCGCCAACGCACCGCTGACCATCATAAATGGAGCGCCCAATGCCAAAATACGCAGATACGCTGCTGTATACTCCGCTGTTTGTCCATCTGTTCCCAACATTGCTAATAGGGGATCCATTCCGCTCAAGATGCAGCCCATAACAACAATTCCAATCACCATTGAGAAATAAAATGCAAATGAACTGTACTTCTTTATCTGTGTCAGATCTTTTTTCCCCAGCGCAATCGCAATCGCTGTGCAGCTGCCAAAACCTATCAAGGTGCTTATGGCTGAAATGATGGAGAATACAGGCCCTGCCAGCGATATAGCCGCCACCTGCACCGCATCCCCCGTTCGCCCCATAAAGAACACATCCGCCATGTTATAGAGCACCGTTACCAACATCACAACGATTACGGGCAGGCTCATGGTGAGCAGGAGCTTCCATACCGGTGCCTCCCGTAGTGTTTTTTCATTCGACATATTCTGCCTCCCGACCATCTTATGCTACTTAATATTCTCCTTTTCAAAACGTAAATATTACCATGCCATAATAGGTATGCCAATTTCTTGATACGTCTATTATGACATGGTAATATTTATGTTTTGTCAGAGTATTATTTGAGAATTATTAATTGCAATACTTCTATTTCAAAAATGTCAGTGAATCAAACATCTTTTCGCTTCATAATGAAGCATCCGGTAATCAGTGAAAATACCAGCCAAGCCACCCCACAGATAACAATATGTACTATGTCTCCGACTGCAACAGTCAGCGTTCCAATACTGCTGCTTCCGGCAATGGTAAAAGTAGATATTGTATGCAGGATTGGAATATTCAAAGAATTTCCGAGCATAGACAGCAACATGGTTGCTCCACCCATTCCAAACATAAAGCATGCCAGGATACTTATTGGGAGATTACGAAATGTTAGTTCAAAGCCAATAAGTAATGCATTTAAAGCGATGGCCAGCAATAATTTTCCCAAAAGAAACAGCACCAGTCCTCCAATAGAAGGAATTCCAAGTGGCAAGCCCTGAATCATTCCAAGGATCACCATCAATACAACATAAAATACCAGCATACATGCACTTGCAATGGTTCCAACTACTAATTTGGCCATAATATATGTGCTCTTATTTGCGTGAATAGTCAAGATATTCTTGATGAAACCTGTGGAAAAATCTTTTCCTATAATCGATACTATATAGATTGCTCCAAAGATGAGCACCATGGACATTCCCATAGTAGACATCATATCTCCGGTTGAAGAAACTGGCCCGATCAAAGCAGCAATGCTTTGGTTTTCTCCCATAACTCCTGTCATAGCGAATGTACCTAGCATGACACCCAGACCAAGCAGCAACGCATATAATAGTGGTGTACGGAAAGTCCGTCTTAAGTCCATTTTTATTAAATTAAGCATGTGTACGTCCCTCCATAGCAGCCAGGAAATATTCTTCCAGGTCCATTTTGTGTTGCTTGATCTCAGATGCATAGATACCGTTGTCTACCAGCAAACGATTGATTTTTTCTCCATCCTGATAATGGTGAATATGCACCGCATCTTCTGTTACCTCTATTTCATGTTTTCCTTCCAAAGCTAGACGAATCACACCTTCTGCTTTGTGTGTATCGCTCACATGTACCGTCATGTACTCTTTACATTTCTCACGCAAAGCCTCTTTATCGATTTCTTCGATCATTTCGCCCTGCTTGATAATGCCGTAATGGGTAGCAATACGTGATAACTCTCCTAAAATATGCGAGCTGATCAAGATTGTAATACCCTGTTCTGTGTTTATCTTTTGCAGTGTATTACGTATCTCAATGATTCCCTGCGGATCCAACCCATTGGTCGGCTCGTCTAGAATCAAAAGACGTGGATCGCCCAGAAGTGTCTGTCCGATAGCAAGTCGCTGCTTCATACCAAGAGAGAATAGTTTTGATTTTTTCTTATCTGTATCAGATAAACCAACCAGTTTTAAAATCTCTTTAATTTTTTTGTCCGGATTACTAACTCCCAGATTCATTGCCTGCATCATCATATTTTCATATGCACTTGCATTTGGAAATAGTGCCGGTGATTCGATAATAACACCGATTTTACTTCGGATCTCAGCATCATCCCCTGATTTCCCGTAGAGGGAGATCTTTCCTTCATCCGGATGAAGCAGTCCACAGATCATTTTCTGTGTAGTGGACTTTCCTGCTCCATTTTGTCCAATAAATCCATAGATGCTTCCATTTGGAACATGCATATTCAAGCTACTCACAGCCGGCTTTCCCTTAAAAGAACGGCTAAGTTTCTGTGTTTCGATTGCTAACATAAATTTCTCCTTTTTTGTTTTGTCATTTGATATGCTCTTATCATACAGAAGATTTATTTGATTCTTGTTCACGTATTGTTTCTGAAATATTAATCCCTGCATTTTTATTTCGTATTTTTATCGCATTACCATAATTTCACAAAATGATACTTAAAAGGCCCCGCGAAATATTCGCGGGACCCACTGTTAAGCGTTTGATAACTTATATTTTATTGCTAACGACAAATAACTTCATTTAAATAAATAGTAAACATTCTCTCAGCTACTGATTTGGCTTATTTCCAATCTTTGTGGCCATGTCATTTCAATGGAATAGTTTTCCCGGGTGCTACGGGTATGTGAGCGCTACCATTTTTTCCACATTGATGTTGCTATATCTTACCTGATCACTAAACATTGGAGGCTTCAAGGTTTATGGACTGCCTTACTTTTTCTTGTCTACGCCTATGTACTTACATCAAAAGTCGAATATGATAAAACTATCTAATGCGCAATTTTCCTCAACTCCACATTTGCTTTTCTTATGGAAAGGATTCCTAATACAATCAAAAATGCACACACAAATGTTCCTGTACAAATATTCAGCAGTGTCTTAAAAGTATTGTCGTCTGCACCACCAAATGAGGAAAACATAGCCGTCTGAAGAGACAGTATTGAGACTAGGGAACCTGCCAGGCTGATCCTTTTTAAGGAATTCACAATAGGCGTATGATTTTTTCTTTTTGCGATCAAAAAATAAATGGCATTTCCCAAACAGTAGAAATCATAAGCTGCGATGGTAATTACCATGATTTCATTATAAGAAAAGCCCGACCCATCCCGCACGATCATAATTACCACACCCTGCAAAAACACTGTCAACACAAGCAGCATGATTCCACTCAAACGAAAGGCTTTCCACTCATGTACCAAAGCTTCCTTTTTGTCTGTCAAAAGTGTTAATTTTCTTCCATAACGCAAAAGGAGTGTCTTTGACACACACAAGATCAAATAATATCCAGCCAGAACTATGAGCCATGTAGATGAATAAAACCATCCCGCGAACATTTTCGATGCGCTTAAAATGATGTTAAACATAAGTGATGCCAATGATATGATCATGGTTCGAAACGTATAATTTCGAGTGAATTTTGCTGTGAACCTATTTTTCCCTGTCACTTCCAAAAACTGCTGTCTGGGGGATGTGGTCATTAAAAGCAATACCACTGCCCAAATGGCAAGTCCAAGAAATACTGCTGCACATGCGTAAACAGCATAGGATACAACCACTGGTAAACTTACAAACCAATTTGTGCTCGCAAAACATAAGGAGAGGCCAGAAAAAATAGCCGCACAGATAACCGACAAAACAAACGGCGGGCGGAATGCCTTCAGCCATTTTAGAAATTTCTTTCCCATAGTCCCACCCTTCTTATACCAGAAGCTTATGACCTTTTTCACAGATCTCATACACTTCGTCCTGCTTCACCTCTATAAGAGGATTAATCTCCTGTGTCTTACTCTGAACTATTTTTTTGTACGCAAACATTGGCAATATCCAACCGATAAATCCGGGGATGGCAAGCACAGCACACAGCAAAACGAGTGGTGGTTCATGAGTAACTGCAAATACAGAACACGCCATAAATGCAGTTCCCAATACTCCGATAATGAGTGCCGCCACTGTCGCAAAGCTTGTTTTGGAATTCTCCAGGGTTTCCATCTGTTTCATACAGTCTTCAAAATTGCGCTGTAACCTGGTAAGTTCTGCTTTGTTCATGATCTTTCTATCTCTTTTTAATCGCAGGGTGGTTTTCCCTGATTTGCTGCTTTCTACGATTTCTGACTGTTTGTATCTGGTGTCGATCTCCCAGCCGAAGTTTTCAAACCCGTCCAGATAAAGAGAAACCTGCTTTTTTTCTACCACCAATTCCTTATATTCATATCCGATGTACCCTTCACCGGTTCTATTCATCTCATTCATATATTCTGCTCCACTTCTATGCTTTCCTGGTCTAGATCGATTTTCGGTAAAGTTACTGTAAATGTAGTTCCTACTCCCACTTCACTATCCACTGTGATATCACCACCGGATATCTGTAAAACACGTAGTGTCAGCGCCATGCCAAGCCCATTTCCTTCTGTTGCGTGGGAAGTGTCTCCCTGGTAAAACTTATCAAACATATGATTCATGGTTTCCTTATCCATGCCACATCCACTATCGGACACCTGGACACGAATAAAATCTTTTGTTGATTCTTCTTTTATTTTGACAGTTCCGCCTGCCTCTGTGAATTTGACTGCGTTACTCAGCAGGTTATTCCATACCAGCTCCAGCAGACTGGCATCTGCCTTTACACTGACACGATCTTCCATGTCCACTTCCAGCTCGATCTGTTTTTCTTCCCAGCGATTTTCAAATTGAAGAATACAATCACACAACTGTTCGCATAGATCATAATCTTCCGCTTCCAGACTGATATTCTGTTTTTCCAGACGATTTAATTTCAGCATATTGGTAATCAGATTGGACAATTTCTTGGACGCTGTTAAGATTCCGTCCACAGATGCCATCTGCTCACTGGTCAGATCACCGCTCTTTTTCAAAATCTGTGCGTGATTGGAAATCACGGAAATAGGTGTCTTGATCTCATGAGATACATTCGAAAAGAAATCGGTCTTCAAGGTCTCTATGCTTCCTAATTCCTCCACCATTTTATTAAAATCCATGATCATTACATCCAGATAATCTAACTTATCCATAGTATTCAGGGGTGGTACATACACAGAAAAGTCCCCATGTGCAACTGCACTGGTTGCTTTCGCCAGTGCCTGCATGGGTTCTTCATAGGATTTTTCGATTTGAATTCTGGTTACTACCGTAAACACTGCCGCAATCACAAACCAATAAGCCATAATGATAGGAGCCTGGGCCCAGCCATTCACATGAAGGGCTCCCAATAACTGAATCAGCCCCATATGGACTCCCGACATGAGCAGCATGACTCCAAACGTAATCCCCAGTATCCTTAGAGGAAAATGCGACTGCCTTACCTTTATCTCTTTCTCCATGGTTTTATCCCACCTTTTCGATCACTGACTTATATCCCAAGCCTCTGACGGTTACAATTTTAAATCCATCACATGCAGAGAATTTATCTCTCAGTTTTGTCACATACACATCAACTGCCCGCAAACTTGTATCACTGTCTCTTCCCCAGAACTCATCCATGAGCTGTCCTCTTGAAAATGTTTTATTAGGGTAGGACAATAATTTATATAAGATGTTGAACTCCCTGGTTGTGACTGGGATTTCATTTCCATAAAGGATTTCAGACTTTTCTCCCTTATCCAACTGTGTGTATAAGGTTGCTGTCATAGCATCCGCATCCATGGTCAGATTTCCAACTGAGATTTTCCGTTCCATTTCTACATTAGCCCTTCGAAGGAGTGCCCTTACACGAAGAAGCAGTTCATCAAAGTCCACCGGTTTTACCATATAGTCGTCGATGTCCAGTCGGAAGCCTTTCTGTTTTGAAGGCAGATCATCCTTTGCAGACATAAACAGGATCGGGATACTTTTATTTACCTCTCGAACCGTTCTTGCAAATTCAAACCCATCAATCCCCGGCATCATAATGTCTGAAATGATCAGTTCAAACAAGTTGTTATACATGGCATCATAAGCATCCTCCGCTCCCAGACATCCAGTTGCCTTGAAACCTGTATTGTTAAGATAGGAACAAAGTGTTTTATTCAGTTCTGCATCGTCTTCTACTATCAATATATTAATCATAGGTTTATCCTCTCCCGCTTTGTTTTTCCTATATTAACATAGTATTGTTTCAGAATTGTTTATGTTTTGATATTTTTAGAAATTTTTTTATTAATTACCAGTTTTCGCAAAAAAGAATACGTTTCTAAATTGGCTTCCTCCTGAGCAGATTCCAGACATTTGGGATTTGATACTGCTCCTTCTTATTTTGTTTTTATGCCATTGCTTCTTTCTTGACAGAGATCATATTTCCATCAATCTTTCCTGTTTCCTTCAGCCAATTCACCTCATCCGTCATAGTCTCTTTATAACTTCTTGTGGTATAACCCAATTCTCTGGCTGCTTTACCAGAATCATAATTGTTATTACGTGCAAGATTATACACGGAGAACGTAGTCATCAGTGGCCTGGTGCCATTTTTCTTAGCTTTTTTCTCCATTATCTTCGCTATAAAATTAGCGATTCCACAGGGAAGAAACATCTTGACCGGCTTGCATCCGCTCACCTCTGCAACCATCGTTGCGAAATCTCTAAACTGCACTTCCTTATTTCCAAGAATATAGCACTCTCCACATTTTCCCTTTTCAATAGCAGCAATACATCCCGCTGCCAGATCACGCACATCGCACAGGTTAAAACTTCCTGCGATTCCCATTGGCATTTCACCATTAATGATCTGAATCAATACACTGGTAGTCTCTCCCACAGCAAAGTCCTCCGGCCCCATGATACCTGATGGATGAACCACACTGGCATTCAATCCTCGATCTGTGCAAGCATCTAATACTGCTTGTGTCGCCAGTGCTTTGCTCTGACTATAGCATCCCAGCACCTGATCTGGCATTGCTTTGGGATTAAAATGGTTCACCTCACTGATCACTTGGCCCTTGGGCAGTTCAGGAATTGCGCCAGTACTGCTGACATATACTAGTTTTTGAAATCCCGGTGTGCCAAGACAAAAATCGATGATATTCTGTGTTCCGCCGACATTTACGTCCATAACCCTCTGATTGTATTCTGGATTCACCGTAACAATACTTGCACAGTGAATCACATAAAAATCCATGCCCTCTGGGATGCAAAAAAAGCGTTGTAATGAGGTCTTATCTCTTAAATCTCCTTCTACGATTTCCGCTTCCCGAGGAACAAATTTCATTGCCTTATCATTTGGTAATACAAATGCCCGAACATGCTCTCCTCGATCCACAAGCTGCCTTGCAACCGTTCCACCAAGAAATCCAGCTGCTCCTGTCACTAAGTACATAGTATTCTTTTTATTATTATTTTTCTTATCCATGATTTTCCATCTCCTTAACGTATGTTTAATTGATGTACTCATCATAATCCGCTTTTATTTGTAATTCATTTGTATTTTGTTTCTGAATCATTAATTGATAGTAATTCAGAAATATAGAGCAGCCAACCATTAGTAGACTGCTCTGTAAACTAAAATCTATCATTATATTCAATCATCCAAGTTATTTCTTACCTCCATTCACTCCCTTCGTTCAAGGAGTTATCTTCTATTTCTTTTTTCAATTCCAAATTTAAACAAGCCATTCTTTTGCTTTTTCAAAGTCATCGATACATTTGATTTCATAGTTAGCCTTTAATTTTTTTACATGTCTTTTCATTTTGAAAGAAAGCCCAACCATGGCAACTTTACGCAATGATTTGTTCAAGGAATTTAACGTATCAACAATATATGTTAATAATGCTTCATCAACGATTGTTTCATCGAAATCGATAACAATATATGCACTTGTTGAAGGCCGAGCGATTGTGATCACATCCTCTTTAAACTTTTCTATAACCAAATCTCGTTCATTACATAAGGAATCTAAGTGTTCACACCATATCTCTCCATTATTAAAATACAATGAAAATGATTTTTTATTTTTCCCAAGTTGAATCTTATCCAATGATCTAACCTCCTATACCAAAGATACCAATTTGTGTATCTGTCATCATATCTGTCTGGGCAATTATCTGTACACCTATTTCTATAAACTTCACTTTAATAATTTGAATATCGTTCAATTTATTATATTTCCATAAAGTCTTTCTTGTCAATATAAATTTGAACACTATTCAAATTATTGAATGTTTTTTTTATAACAAAAAATAAGACCCGCTATATTAGCGGGTCTTTTGACAGGGGATGAGGGATTCGAACCCCCATCGACGGTTTTGGAGACCGGTGCTCTACCATTGAACT
>SAAH01000262.1 GCA_009929525.1 Clostridia bacterium
TATAAAGATTGCATGTGGTGTACGAAAATCAAAGGCGGGAACGGGAACGCTTCTTTTTATCCGTTGTATGATTGGAATTTTCATGATATCTGGAAATATATCTATGATACTGGAATTAGATATTCTGCTATCTATGACTATCAATGGAAGAAGGGATTAGGCATTCAAGAAATCCGCGTGAGTTCTTTGATACACGAAAAAAGCTTTAAAGCGCTGGTTGACCTTCCTGAATTTGAGCCCAAGACCTACGACAGACTGCTGAACCGAATCAAAGGCATCAGCATCGGGAACCTGTATGGAAAAGACAACAAGATGCTGCGGTGCAGGAAGCTACCGAAAAACTACGATTCATGGCTGGAATACAGAGACTTCCTGCTGGAAACTTATCCGGATCCGGATAAAAAGCCGATCTTTGAGAAACGGTTCCAGCACCATCTGCAGAACAATTACGTTGCGCGGCAGCAGTGCCGGCAGCTGGTGCTGAATGACTACGAAAACAATCTTCCGGTGACCAACAAGCCGGATCCGCGTGATGCGACAATAGCAAAATGGAGGGCGCTATTATGAAAAAGATAAAATGTAAAAGCGGTACGATCGAGCTTCCTTGTATGGATCCGATCATTGTGCCGATTGATAAGGTACGGGCTAACAATTATAACCCGAATAATGTTCCGAAAAACAACATGGAGCTGCTGCTGCAGTCGATCAAGGACAACGGATTCTGTTTTCCCGTCGTGACAGTATACGACCCGGATGACGATGTGTACGTCATCGTCGACGGGTTCCACCGTTATTCCATATTCAAGGATTACCTGGAAGCGGATGAGATTCCGATTGTCGTGCTTAAGCAGGACATGAAGCAGCGGATGGCAAGCACGGTACAATTCAACCGTGCGCGCGGCGTCCATCAGGTAGAACTGATGGGGGATCTGGTACAGGGACTGATAGACCAGGGCGCGACTGATGAGGAGATAGCGCAGCACCTGGGTATGGAACTGGAAGAAGTCTTCCGGCTGAAGCAGATTACCGGGATTGCTGAGATATTCAAAAACCAGACTTATTCCAAGTCCTGGCACATGGAGGAGTTCGATGCAGTATAATTACGGTGATGCCTATCTGGAATATCCGATTGAGGATGAATATACATTTGACGACGGAAGCCGGATCAAGGTTCACGATATCTTCAAACCGCTTCCGGAGTTCATGAAGCAGGCGGACTTGGTGTTTGTGGATCCGCCGTGGAACCTGGGCAACATCAACACCTTCTACATGAAAGCGGAGCAGGACCATCGCCTTGATGATTTCGAGGCGTTTTACATCCGACTGTTCGAGTGCATACGTGAAATCAGGCCGCGTGTCTGCTATGTGGAAGTTGGAAAACAGTATATGCCGTATTTCTATATGCAGATGAAGAAGCAGTTCAAGTATGTGACGTTCTACAACAGCACGTACTATCACAGTAAAGACAAGCTGTGCTACGTAATCCGCGGATCCAATAAAGCAAAAAAACCGTCACTGGATGGCATGGATGAGGAAAGCATCATTGAATGGATCTGCGAAAATGAGGACTACGACTGCATCGCAGACCTGTGCATGGGGCAGGGATTGGTAGGGCTGAATGCCTGGAAGAACGGAAAACGGTTTGTTGGCACGGAGCTGAACCCGAAGCGACTATCTGTATTAATCAAAAAAATAAAACAGGCGGGGTAACCGCCTGCTTTTTATTCGTCAATTAAATCTTCAACGCTGCAATTCAACTTTGCTGCAATCTTGACCGCGACACTCATTGCC
>SAAH01000263.1 GCA_009929525.1 Clostridia bacterium
AGTACTATCTGGGAAGAAATCTCTACCTTCTTCCCTTATCAGTGTTGTATTTATTCTACTCATAAGCATACTCCAGAAAATCCAAGACTAAGGCTGATCATTCCTCTGTTCCGTGATGTGGGAGAGGAAGAGTATGCAGCTGTTAGTCGCATGGTCGCAAAAGAAATCGGCATCGACCTTTTTGATGATACGACTTATGAACCGGAACGTTTAATGTATTGGCCGTCTACTTCTAGAAACGGCATTTTTGTGTATGAGGAAAAAGATGGTTCTCTCCTTGATCCTGATGTATTTCTAAATAAATACGATGATTGGCGAGACACCAGTACTTGGCCCGTATCCTCTAGGCAGTCAGAAATCCTTGACCGCTCATTAAAAGAACAAGCCGATCCACTTTCTAAAGAAGGTGTCATCGGTACTTTTTGCCGCACCTACTCAGTTAGCCGAGCGATCGATACGTTCTTAAAGGATATATACGAGCCTTCAGCAATGATTGGTCGCTATGATTATATCCCGGCTGATTCTAGTGCCGGGGTCATCCTCTATGATGATAAGTTTGCCTATTCCCACCACGCAACAGATCCTGCAAGTGGGAGACTGCTTAATGCTTTTGACCTTGTTCGCATCCACCGATTTGGTCATTTAGATGATCGAGCGACAGAAAGCACGCCACCAAGTAAACTACCATCCTTTATCAATATGTGTGAATTTGCTATCCAAGACGACGAAGTAAAAGCACAGTTTACGAAAGAGCGGATGGAGCAGGCAAGGATTGATTTTACGGAGGACAATTGGCAGACAGCACTGGAACTGGATAAGCAAGGAAAGATTAAGGACACCTTGGATAATATCGTTCTCATCATCCGTAACGATTCAGAACTAGAATCCATTGCTTTTAATAAGCACCGTGATGGAATCGATGCTAGAGACGGACTGCCTTGGGAACAGATGAAGGGCGGCTGGAATGATTCAGATAATGCAGCCCTTAAAGTTTATCTGTCTAATAAATATGGCATCTACTCCCCAACCAAAACAAAGGACGCAATACTAGCAGTCGCAGCAGAGCGATCCTATCATCCTATAAAAGAATACCTGGATCATCTACCAGAGTGGGATGGAACCGATCGCGTTGAGACCTTACTGATTGATTATTTTAATGCAACAGATAATTCCTATACCAGAGCCGTTACTAGAAAAATGATGGTGGCAGCAGTCGCTAGAATTGTTCATCCTGGCACGAAATTCGACAGCGTTTTAATTCTGAATGGACCACAAGGCATCGGTAAGTCTACCTTCTTTGCAAAGCTTGCAGGCGATTGGTTTTCTGATAGTTTAACCCTCACGGATATGAAAGACAAAGCAGGCCCTGAAAAACTTCAAGGATACTGGATCTTAGAACTGGGCGAACTAGCTGGCATGCGAAAAACCGATGTGGAGGTTGTGAAATCCTTTATTTCAAGATCGGACGATAAATACCGTGCCAGTTATGGGGTGAATGTGGAAAGCCATCCTCGTCAATGTATCATTGTCGGCTCTACCAATGCAGAAAGTGGATTTTTGCGAGACATCACGGGTAACCGAAGATTCTGGCCAGTGCGTATTAGTGGTGATGGTAAAAGAAAAGCATGGCAGATGTCCGTATACGATGTAGAGCAGATTTGGGCAGAAACTTTGGTGCTTTATGGCCGAGGTGAAAAGCTCTATTTAGAGGGCAGTGATGTAGAGTTGGCAACGAATGAGCAGGCAGATGCCATGGAGAGTGATGAGCGAGAAGGGCTTGTTCGCAC
>SAAH01000264.1 GCA_009929525.1 Clostridia bacterium
TATCTGATGCATCCGCAGAATGTTTTCCTTTTGAGACAATTGATGAGTTAAAAGCAGAATATTTAACGGATTGAGTGAGAAAAAAGCAGGAAGTTAAGAATAAAAGGTGAGTGGATAAAAAAAGATATTGACTGATAGTATACTATCAAGCTTATGATAGAGCTATCACTTGAGAAAGTCAAGACAAAGGAAAGGAAACGTTTATTATGAAATCAATTTTTGAACGCGTCAGTATTAGAAAGTATGAAAACAAATCTGTAGAACAGGAAAAAATATTACAAATCTTGAAGGCCGGTATGCAGGCACCGTCAGCAGGAGATCAACAGCCTTGGGAATTTTATGTTGTGACTGATCGGGAGATGATCCAGTCATTGTCCCAGACGAGTCCTTATGCTGCATGTGCTGCCAATGCGCCGGTTGTGATCGTTTTGGGATACCGCACAAATGATCTGATATTTCCGGAATATGCACAGATAGATCTTTCCATTGCCCAGGAAAATATATGGCTGGAAACAAGCGAATTAGGGCTGGGTGGAGTATGGTTAGGAATAGCGCCCTTGCAGGACAGGATGGACGCAGTCCGAAAAGTAATGAATTTACCTGAAAATATCGAGGCATTTTCCATCTTTGCCTTGGGATATCCGGCGGAAAAAAGAGTGCAGCGGGATCGATTTGATGGGACAAGGATACATTACGTGAAGTAATAATAGGCAATACTGTACCAGAGAGTAAGCGGATGGGAGAATTATTGGGAAAGATAGAATGGAAAAGCTTCAATAAAAGGATTCAGTAGGAAGAGAGGAATACGGTAATGAAGATAGGAAAGTTAGGTTTTGGTATGATGAGACTGCCCCTTTTAGATGAGAAGGATGCAGTGAGCTTTGATTACGAACAGTTAATTAAAATGGTAGATTACTATCTGGAGCAGGGATTTAACTATTTTGATACCAGTTATGTATACCATAATGGAAAGAGTGAAACGGCCGTTAGAAAATCTCTGGTGGAACGGCATGACAGAGAAGAATATGTATTGGCAACAAAGCTGCCTGCATTTAGTGTGACAAGTGAGGATCAGCCAGGAAAAATCATCCATGAGCAGCTCGAAAACTGCGGCGTGAAGTATTTTGATTATTATCTGCTGCATAATCTGAACCGGATATTATATGAGACAACAGTGAAATCATGTAAAATGTTTGAGCAGGCGTTGGAATTTAAGAAGGAAGGACTGATCAAACATCTTGGATTTTCCTTTCATGATTCGGCAGAAGTACTGGATCGCATCTTGACGGAACATCCGGAGACAGAATTTGTTCAGATCGCACTAAATTACTATGACTGGGACAGTAGTTGGATACAGGCAAGAAAATGCTACGAGGTGATCCGTAAACATGGAAAAGATGTGATCATCATGGAGCCGGTTAAGGGAGGTGTGCTTGCCGAGGTTCCGGAAGAAATTGAGCAGAAAATGAAAAAAATCCATCCAGATATGTCTGTGGCCTCATGGGCTGTGAGATTTACAGCTGATCTGGATGGGGTGCTCACTGTCTTATCGGGAATGTCCACGATGGAGCAGGTCATTGACAATACATCTTACATGAAAGCATTTGAACCGCTTACAGAGGAGGAAAAAGATATTTTATTCCAGGCGGTGCCGTTGATAATGAAAAAAGGTCCTTATTATAATGGTCTCATAAATTAAGACACTTTTTAAGACAGTTTTTAATGAATCTGATATACTAAAAACAGTATGAAAGAAAGGATTCATTGCTATGTCCA
>SAAH01000265.1 GCA_009929525.1 Clostridia bacterium
GTGTTCAGAAACAGTATACACCTAAAAAGGCGTGATGTCTTTATTTTTAGGCAATTTAAAGTAACTTTGGTAAAATTTCAGATTTGCTCATTTATAGTTGTATATTATTTTTTATATGAATCCGGGGTGTCATACACCCCGGACCATATATGATATTGCTTAAGACTTTTCAGTCTCTGTACATTTTAATTATTTAGCTGCTTTCTTGCGGCTTGCGAAGAATAAACCAGCTGCAACGATCATAATCAGGCATCCGCCGATTGTAAAGATTGTTGTACCGATACCACCTGTTGATGGAAGTGAAGTAAGTTTTGTATCTGACATCTGAGCAGGATCAGCAGTTACAATTGCACTTGCTTTTCCATTCACTGTTACAGTTACGCTTACATCTGTTGTATTAACACTATATCCGTCTGGTGCATCTGTCTCTTTGAATGAATATGTTCCAACATCAAGACCCTGTAATTTGATTTTACCATCTGAATCTGTTGTAAATGTTGTTGCTGTAGTAGGTACATCAGTAGTTGCTGCCTGTGCAGTTGTCCAACCTGTCAATTTTCCATTTGCTGCTGTTGCATACTGTACTGTTGTGTCTGCAAGAGTTTTGTAGATTACAAAATCTGCTCCTGCCAACTTATCAGCGTCAGCGTCTTCACCCTTTTTGAGCAATTCGATTTCTGCTGAATATACATCTTCATGATCAGAACCAAACTTATCAGAAGGATTATTTATAGCATTACCTATTTTTACATCATTTCCAATCTGAACATCTGTTGTTGTTACAGAATATGTAGCTACAACTGACTGATTTGCTAAACTATGATCTGCAACAAGTGTTGATAAATCTAATACAAAACTGCTGTTTGTAGCAGTTGTTGTTACAGTTGCAAAATAGTCTACTGCTGCTGCGGTTCCAACTTTAACGCTTACTTTCAGTTTGCCAGCGTTTTCACCTTCTGCTTCTACATTATAAGTACCACCAGTTAATGTATCAGAAATTACATAGTATTTGTTAGTATCGCCATCTGCGATATAAGGAACAGAAGAAGTTACATCGAACGAAACTGTTTTACCAATTTCTGTTACTTTATCTGTATCTGTTGTCTCTTTTGTTGTTGTTGTAGGAGCTTTCTTAGCTTCTACCTCTGTTGTGCTGGTAGCACCAAAAGCTACATATGCTGCCATTGGGCTGTAGACAAAACCTGTTTCTGTTGCTTTAATTGCATACAGTCCAGGAGCTGTAAGTGTACCACCATTTGCGAATGATGCAAAAGCACTGTCATCTACAGCAGCTAAAGCTGCTTCCATGTCTGCTGCTGTAATTTTTTCTGGTGAAAGGCTTGCATCAAGCTTGCTTGCATCAGTGCCCGCATATACGACTAAACCTGCAATAACGTTCTGCTGATCCTTACCAGCGTATGCGGCAACACTGTTAAATGCTTTCCAGCCTGCTGTTGTAAATTTCCAACCTGTTGCTGTTGTTGAATCAGCCTCAATTACCTGTGCAACCGATAATGTTGCGTTGGTTGCGTTTTTAACGGTAATTCCGCCTGCTGCAAATGTTGTCATGGTCATTCCCATAACCATAGCAAGTGTTAATAATACAGCGAAAATCTTTTTGATTTTACTCATATTCTTTCTCCTTTTTCTTTCCATAGACTCTCGGAATCTCTAAGCCTCTGTTTATCTGGCTTCTGAGATTCCATTTTTATTTTTTCTCCACCTTTTTCAAAAAATCACTTGACACGAAGT
>SAAH01000140.1 GCA_009929525.1 Clostridia bacterium
ATCAGATTCCTTATATTTGGGGCATTTTTTGAAAGTTGTTTATAAAGACATGGTTTAATTCAGGTCTATGTGGATAAAACTGCGGAAACTCAAGAAGAAATTATTATATTGACAGGGCAATATTCATTACGGTATAATATTGCAATGTTCTAAACGATGAGGTGCAGAAGCATATTACTACTGCATCTCTATTTTTATATCATGGGGAATTGCGTACTATGATACAAAAACGCTCCGCGAGGATTGCACTGCGGCGGCGGGAAGTGTTTATTGACTAGGATTTTATAGGACAGGAGAGACGTGTTTATGAGTCAGGTGAGATTTTTGATATGTGGAGATTCAGCATTTTCAGTGGAATTTGGAAATGAGATCAGCACAGAAATCAATGCCAAGATAAGAAGTCTGAATGACCTCATCATACAGGAAAATGTTCCAGGTGTGGTGGAGACGATTCCGACTTTTCGCTCGTTGATGATACATTATGATCCGGCAGTGATCTTATATGATGATATTAAGAAGAAAGTGGAAGCTCTTTTGGGAAAGATAAAGCCAGATCAGGCAGGGACGAAGCATGTTCTGATCATTCCTGTTTGTTACGAAGGGGAATTTGCCATAGATCTTCAGGATGTTGCAGATCATGCCGGTCTTACACCGGAAGAAGTGATCGAGAGACATACGAAGGAGCCATATCTGATCTACATGCTGGGATTTTTGCCGGGATTTGCATATCTTGGAGGGATGGATCCGATCCTTGAGACTCCGAGACTGGATAATCCAAGAACAAAGATAGAGGCAGGATCAGTGGGGATCGGCGGTTCCCAGACGGGAATCTATCCGGTAGCATCACCGGGCGGATGGCGGCTGATAGGCAGGACACCGGTGAAGGTATATGACCCTGAGAGAGAAGAACCTATCCTTTATAGGGCGGGCGATTATATAAAGTTTGAGCGGATCAGCATGAAAGAATATTACAAAATACAAGAAGCCGTAGAACGAAATGAATATCAGTGTACGGTTGTGGAGAGGAGCTTCTAGAATGGGGATTCAGATAGTAAAAGCTGGCCTTTTTACAACGGTTCAGGATCTGGGATGCGTCGGGTATCAGAATATCGGATTTTCAAGCTCAGGAGCCATGGACCAGAAAGCCTGCAAGATTGCCAATCTGCTGGTGGATAATGACATTAACGAAGCAGTACTTGAAGTGGTACTGATAGGGCCAACGATAGAATTTACAACATATAATATGATTGCTGTCACAGGTGCAGACCTTGGCCCCAAATTAAATGGGCAGGCGATAGAGATGTACGCGGCTTATAAGGTGAGAGAGGGAGATATCCTTACTTTTACAGCTCCTCAGCAGGGATGCAGGGCATATGTGGCTTTTGCCGGAGGACTGGATGTTCCGGTGGTGATGGGCAGCAAATCGACCAATATCAAGTGTAAGATAGGCGGATATATGGGAAGAAGACTTCAGGACCATGATTATATAGGATTCCTGAACCCGAAGAGGACTCTTCCCCGTATGGAAGAGAGGAATCTTGACATCGAGCTTCCGGAACCGAAAAAAGTAAAGGTGAGAGTTCTTCCTGGACCGCAGGATGATTACTTTACAGAGGAAGGCATACAGATGTTTTTCTCGGAGAAGTACAAGGTAAGCAATGATTTTGACCGGATGGGTTATAAGCTGGAAGGGCCGTCGATCCCTCATAAAGAGACAGCGGATATCATATCAGATGGTATTGCCTTTGGCGCGATCCAGGTGCCTTCCCATGGAAAACCGATCATCATGGTGGCGGACCGGCAGACAACAGGCGGATATGCGAAGATCGGCAATGTGATCAGCGTGGATCTTCCGAAGGTGGCACAAAGAAAGATGGGTGACAGCATCCGTTTTCAGCGTGTGACGATGCGGGAGGCACAGATGCTTTATCGAGAAGAGGCGGAAAGCCTTGAGAGTATACGGCAGGCGATAAAAGGTGAGAATCCGGAACTTCATAAAAAAAATCATAAGAAAAAAAGATTTTGGAGATTCTGGCCGTCAGCATTTTTACGTGATATGAAGTAGAAGAGAATATGTTGATTTTAGATAAGGACGAAGGGAGAATAGCGATGTATCGGGTTGATCTGAACAGTGATTTGGGAGAAAGTTTTGGTAATTATACGATTGGTATGGACGATGAAGTGATACAGTATGTATCTTCCGCAAATGTAGCATGCGGATGGCATGCCGGAGATCCGCTGGTCATGGAAAAGACGATAGGGCTTGCCAAGAAAAATGGAATTTCTGTGGGTGCACATCCGGGATTTCAGGATATGACAGGTTTTGGAAGAAGAAATATGAGTGTGAGTCCTCGGGAAGCGAAGGCTTATGTGCAGTATCAGGTAGGAGCATTGATGGCATTTTGCAAAGCTGCCGACCAGCCGCTGGTACACGTGAAACCTCACGGAGCTCTTTATAATATGGCTGGAAAAGATTATGATCTGGCGAAAGCGATCTGTGAAGGCATCTATGAAGTAGACCAGAATCTGATTCTGCTCGGACTATCTGGGAGTGAATTTATCCGTGCAGCAAAGGCTGTGGGACTTCGGGCAGCGCAGGAAGTATTTGCTGACAGAGCCTATGAGGAAGATGGAAACCTTGTAGCGAGAACAAAACCGGGTGCGGTCATCACAGATGAGGATGTGGCAATCGCACGCGTGGTAAGAATGGTGAAAGAGGGCAAAGTTACTGCCATCACAGGTAAGGATATTGATATCCAGGTGGATTCTATCTGTGTTCACGGGGATAATGCCCATGCTCTTGCATTTGTGGAGAAGATCCGCAGAGTTCTTACTGGGGAAGAGATTGAGATCTGCCCATTGGGTGATATCATCAAATAAAATTAAAAAAGGAGAGAAAGTATGGGAAAACTGAAAGAGAGACTTAAAAACATCGGGCCTGGAGCCCTGGTGGCAGCAGGGTTTATCGGACCTGGTACTGTGACCACCTGTACTGTATCTGGAGCCAGCTACGGCTACACATTATTGTGGGCTATGCTGTTTTCCACCATCGCAACTATTGTTTTCCAGGAGATGTCCGCACGCCTCGGCGTTGTGACACAGAAAGGTCTGGGAGAGAATATCCGGTCGGAGATCAAGAAACCGGCTATTCGCAACATCGCGGTAATCATCGTTATCGCAGCTATCTTCGTAGGAAATATCGCCTACGAGACAGGTAACCTGGTAGGCGGTTCCATGGGACTTTCCACATTGGTGCCGGCAGTCAGCAATCGTGTGTGGGGACCTGTTCTTGGTATCATCGCATTCCTGCTTTTGTGGTCAGGAAGCTATAAGGTGATCGAGAAGGTTCTGATCGCTCTTGTACTTATCATGAGTGTTACTTTTGTGTCTACAGCGATAGCTTCAAGTCCTGATCTTGGCGCAGTAGTGAAAGGTTTATTTACTCCACAGGTTCCAGAAGGCGGATGGCTGACAGTCGTTGGTCTGATCGGAACAACGGTCGTGCCTTACAATCTGTTTCTCCATGCATCATCAGCAGCGGAGCGTTGGAAAAGTGAAGCCGATGTGAGAAATGCACGTATCGATACAGTAGTATCCATCGGACTTGGTGGATTGATCTCTATGGCAGTCATCATCTCAGCAGCAGCTTCTTTCTATGGTAAAAATGTTGAGATCACAAGTGGAGCGATCATGGCAGCACAGCTTGAGCCACTTCTTGGTTCTTGGGCAAAATGGTTCTTCGGTATCGGTCTGTTTGCAGCTGGATTTACATCAGCGATCACAGCACCTTTATCTGCAGCATTTGCTATGACAGGAGCATTGGGATTCCAGCGTGATCTTAAGAGCACACGTTTCCGTATCGTTTGGCTGATCGTCCTGGCAGTTGGTATCGTTCTGACAGCATTTGGTATGTCCAGCCCGGTAACGATCATTCTGTTTGCACAGGCTGCAAATGCGATCATCCTTCCGGTAATCGCATGCTTCCTCGCCTATGTATGTAACAGCAAAGCAATCCATAAGTTTAAAAATGGTATTATCAACAATATCCTGGCTTTTGTGATCATTGCAGTTACATTTTTGATCAGTTATCGTTCGATTTTATTGTTTATCCAACAGATCAAGACGATGTTGGGATAATAGAGTCTGTGGCGGGGATTCCCGCAAAGATAGCAGGGAAATCGAAGAAATCAAGGGAATTAAAGAAATCAAAGAAGCCAAAGAAATCAGTGAAAACAAAGAAATCAGAGGAATCAAAGAAGTCAGAGAAATCGGCACAAAAAATTGCCGGGCGGCATATACAAAAAAATTGGTAATAACTGCCTCGATTTCTGCAAAAAATAGCTGGATTTCTTGTAAATAAGGTGTCAAATGGGCATATGCATATTTTGAGAGTGCGGCTGCCTCGCTTGAGAATAATAACGAGGCGGGGAGCAAACGAAAATATGTATATGCCTATTTTGTGTATATGCCCCGCCGGATCAGCATTAGCGGCGGAAATGTAGCCGAAATCAGTTAACCCTTGTAAAAAAACGTTGTGCTGTGTTATACTATAAAAAAATAGTTTGATATTCAAAGGAGATGAGTGTATGGACCGTGCTTATGATACATTTCATGAGGTTCTGGTAAATTTGTTTAATGATATTATGGACATCGAAGCGAAAGCGATTATCACACCGGAATTTAAAGATATTACGAATAACGATATGCATGTGATCGAAGCAATCGGTGTGGATGAGCCAAGAAATATGAGCTCAGTTGCCAAGACCTTGTCGGTGACAGTAGGCACTTTGACGATCGCGGTCAATGCACTTGTTAAAAAAGGGTATGTGATCCGTGTGAGAAGCAATGAGGATCGCCGTGTGGTCCTGATCTCGCTTTCGGAAAAAGGTGAGAAAGCATATTACCATCATAAAGAATTCCATGAGAAGATGATACATGCTCTTCTGGACGGATTATCAGAAAATGAGACGGATACACTTGTAAGAGCACTTTCTAATCTCAGGGAGTTTTTCCATAGTTAGTACAGCTGTTACTTTTGGCAGTCGCGTTGATTGCGATAGGAACAGAAACCATAACGATCAATCGCCCGCTTTCGTAGCGGGCGTTTATAGTTCCACCCATTTCCTCCAATAATGTCCGTGCGATCGTAAGCCCCAGACCGGTGGAATTTCTTGCACTTTCTACTGTATAGAACCGGTCAAATAGCTTTCCAACCTGAACTTCATTCAGGCGGAAAGCCTTGTTGGAAAATGTAATAGTACCTGTTTCGGACAGTGTGATCTGGAGGTCACCATCGCTGTACTTGACAGCGTTATTCAGAAGGTTGGAAAACACCCGGGAGAGGGAAGCGCAGTTCAGGGTACACACGATCTTTGGGTCAGGTATATGAATATCAGGGATGATATCGTGTGCTTTCAGCGATGCATAATAAGCAGCAATACTCTCTTCCAGGACATTATTCAGAATAACAGTCTCATCAATATTGCGATCATTTGCTGAGTTGGTATCTGTAGAGACTATGATAGAGTAACGGAAAAGTTCTTCTGTCAGCTCTTTTAACATCTCCGTCCGATTTTGTATCACTTCAAGATAACGGGAAACTTCTGCAGATTTTTCTTCCTGTTCAAGCAGGTCAAGATAACCACAGATAGCTGTCAAGGGCGTTCGCAGATCATGCGAGATGTTCGTGACAGCTATTTTAAGCTCCGCGTCGCCTTGCTGGAAACGCTGGCGTTCCCGGCGGAGCATGCGAAGCTGAAGATTAATGTTATTTGCCAGTTGACGCATATATTTGTCCCGGCAGGATATGCTGATCAGAGTGTTGGTATCGGTGGTGAGCCGATCAGAAAATGCATCTGTGATTTCTTTTGCTGATTTTCGCAGGAGATGTATCTTAATGAGCAGAATCGCAATAATAACAAGCAAAACAGCGATGAGAACGCATGGAAAGATTCCTATGTCAATATTTTTTATGCTCAGACTGCTCATTCTCATATCCCTCCTCCAATGATTTCTACGATACAAACATTCATTAATTCAAATCTTTTTTTCTAAATAGTATCACACCAAAGCCAGTTGTCACCACAGTAATGATCATCGAATATAAGGCAAGCATCTCCGGATGTGCCGCAGTCATTCCTGAAAACTGAATGATCTGGCCGCCGGGAAGAAAATCATTGATAAAAATATAGATGTCCCTTTTGGTTCCTCTCAGATAGTTTGGATTAGGAACTTCCTCCTCGTTGATTGTTCCTGCATTGTCAGTGTAAATATATTCTTCAAAAGTTTCTGGTTCGCCGAGGCGGGAAGAGAGATATACACCGATAAAGAGAAGCAGAAAAAATCCAAGGATACAGGTGATAGCCGAGGTGGTTTTGTTTTTGTTCAGCATAGTTATCAAAGTATAGATGGACACAAGGCATATGCAAAGCACCAGCGAAGACAGGGTGAGCCCAATTACCTCAGGCACGCCTATGGAAAAGGCACCCAGCAAAGGAAGCCCTGTGGCAAGCACTGTGATCATAAATGCAAAACACATGAAAAGAGAAGCCAATATACATAAGATCAGATTCGAAAAGTAGATGGTCACTCTTGAGTATCCGATGGCGATCTTATTGCGGATCGTACCGTCACTATACTCTTTTCCAGTAAAAAGACTGCATAATACGGAGGAAATGATACCGATCAAAAGCACGTAGATAAAGAAAGCATTGTCTATGATCGATAACAATCCATCCTGCTTCATACGAATATAATACATATATGGAAAATAAAATCCCATGAATGCCATGAATGCAGTGCTGATCCAAAAGAACTTGTTTTTCATCAGTCTCCAAAAACCTGCATATAAAAGTTTACTCATTCCGCTCACCTCCCACAAGATTCATATAATAGCTTTCCAGACTTTCATCGTGCTCCTGAATGGACAATATTTCGCAGTTTACCTTGCTTAGTTCCAGCGCAAGGGCAGATATATTGATCTGAGCAAAGACATCGGCCTGCGTGGAAGAAAGAATCTTATATTCAAAATGCATATGGTCAAGGACACGGGAGAGAGCCTCTGTGTCAGTCACCTCTATGCGGACGCATTTTTGACAGGCATCTTCCAGCTCTTTGGCACTGATTTCCTTCAAAATATGTCCGCTGTCTATGAACCCATAATGGGTTGCCAGACGGGAAAGTTCGTCGAGAATATGGCTGGATATCAAAAATGTGATCTGACGCTCCCGGTTGAGTTTCAGGATCAATTCACGTATCTCGATGATACCCTGAGGATCGAGTCCGTTGATCGGCTCATCCAGCACAAGAAAATCCGGGTCACCAACAAGGGCGACAGCGATACCAAGCCGCTGTTTCATACCAAGAGAAAAATGTTTCGCTTTCTTTTTCCCGGTGCCGCTAAGTCCCACCAGTTCCAGCACTTCCTCCAGCCCGTCAAATGACGGCAGCCCAAGGATGTAATACTGCTGTTTCAGGTTATCAACAGCCGTCAGATCCAGATAAATCGATGGGGTTTCCACAACAGCCCCCATCCTTCGGCGGGCCTGGCAGATTGATTTTTCCGTATTTTGTTTTCCATATAGGGTATAATCGCCTGATGTAGGTGTCTGCAGACCGCAGATCAGACGGATCAAAGTTGTTTTACCGGCACCATTTTTGCCGATGAAGCCGTAGATTGCTCCCTTTGGAACGTTCATAGACAGCCCATTCAGTGCTTTGAAGTGATTATAACTTTCACTCAAAGCATTTGTTCTGAGAACATAATCCATAAATGTTTACCTCCTTTTAAGTGATACTGGCATTATAAAATACAGGAGTAAAGGAAACAGTAAAGAAAAAGATAAAGAAATAGTAAAGATATAGGAAATGCTATCCAGGTCAGCAGCTCAGCTTGAACCCGATCCCCCACACTGCTTCAATATAATCCTGCTCACTTACTTCACGAAGCTTCTTCCTGAGATTACTGATGTGCATCTTGAGGGAGCTGTCTGTACAGTCCGGGGTATCTTCGCTGATACGGTCGAGGAGCAGAGATTTTGTGATGACCTGCGTGGGATTTTGCATGAGTAATTTTAATATGGCATATTCGGTCCGGGTAAGCTTGACGGGAACGTTATTGGCAGATACCGTATGCGTATCGGTGTTCAGAGTGAGATCGGCAAAGGTCAGCACGTTTGATACCGGCTGGCGGGATGCGATCCGAAGCTGGACAGTGATCCTCGCGAGAAGTTCCTTGATATCAAATGGTTTCGTGATGTAATCAACAGCTCCGCCCAGCAAAAGATCTACTTTATCAGCCGTATCCACCTTCGCACTCACTACGATGACCGGGATATCAGTGATCTGGGGCAGGATATCTTCACCGTTTAATCCCGGGAGCATCAGATCGAGAAGTATCAGGTCAGGATGGATCGATGACAGAACAAGAAGGGCTTCGGTACCGGAGTAAGCTCTGGATACCTGAAACCCTTCCTTTATCAATACTTCTTCAAGCATATTTCCAATATAGATATCATCATCAATGATCAATATGTGTTTCATCGTGCGCCGCCTTTCAGCTTTATCGCTGCAGATTCTTCACCTGCTCCACCAGTTCCAGATCAGATTCCTTGATCTTCAGATTTGTTTCAAGGACTTTTCCGTTGGCAGTAGTTATTTTGACTTCTATAACAGTATCTTCCGTGATAACGCCCGGCTGTGAGGCCGCAGACATAAACATTGGAAATTTTGGATGGTTGGATTTGAATGTATTCCACATTCCAAGGACTTTCATCATTTCCATGGGATTTGGCATCGTGATCACCTCATGTTTTAATTATAGTGTTTTAAGCTTTATGTTTTCAGTTTCAGAAAGAAAACAATAGGCTCGAAGAAAATAATATCACAGAGTTTTTAGAATCACAATACCGTAAAGTGCAGCGGCAATAGTGTAAATGCGTTGCAGATGCCCCAATTCACTTGAAATCATCGTGTTTTGCTGGACAAAACGGGATATATTTTAGCTTTTTTGTGTATATGCCCCGCCAGATCAGCATAGTGGCGGAGACATCACCAATTTTTTTTCCTGTGTCCCACAAGCGTGTTGCTGAGCATGGAGCGAACAGTACTATTTGGGCTTGAGTTTCCGCAAAATGTAATTTCAAAAGAGATAACTTCTTCTAAAGTACCAATCTGTCCTATTTTTGAAAAAAATGAAAAGACAGTATTGTGAAT
>SAAH01000266.1 GCA_009929525.1 Clostridia bacterium
TAAAAACCTAAAACTGGTGCTAAAACAGAAAAATTATTTTCTCTGTTTTGCACAAATATAGTACTTGTTAGATATTAGGGTACTGAACAGTTACGAAAAAATCCGTTTTAGGACAAATGATCAACAAATAAAGACTACAGAAATCAACTATGATCAGGGATAAAATCAAAGTAACCATGTTTGAACATTTATGTTCGTGCATGGTTGCTTGTTTTATATATATTATTTTAGGAAAATATGTTAGGATCAACGATATATTGGCGAAGTGTTTTATATAATGTATCCGGTTCGATCGGTTTAGCGAGATGAGCATTCATACCGGCGGCCTTGCAGCTGCGGATATCTTCCGTGTACGCATTTGCCGTCATGGCAAGGATTGGTATGGACTTTGCATCGGCATGATCCAGGGCGCGTATCCTTCTGGAAGCCTCTAAGCCATCCATGACAGGCATACGGATATCCATAAGGATCGCATCAAAGTATCCGGGGGTGGAGGCGTTCAGTTTATCTACGGCCTCCTGTCCATTCTGGGCAAGCAGTACGATCATTCCTTTTTTCTCCAGAAGCCGGCGGGCAATCTGGGCATTCAGCGGATGATCTTCTGCCAGAAGTATTCTTTTACCTTCCAGAGAAACGATATCAGTGACAGCAGGTGCAGTGATCTCTTTCGAGAGAGATCCATCTGCAATCTCAAAACCCATATGTATAGTCACAATTGTCCCCTTGCCGGGTTCGCTTTCAATAGTAAGACTTCCACCCATGAGATTCAGCAGGTTTCTGGCGATACTCATGCCAAGACCGGTTCCCAGAGTTTCAGAGACTACATCATTATGTTCCTGGGTAAATGGTTCATATATGGTTTGGAGAAATTCTTTGCTCATGCCGATCCCGGTGTCTTCTATGATATAATCAGCCGAAATATGCCGCCCATCTGTTTTAAGATTTCTGGTGTAATAGGAAACTCGTCCACCTTCCGGAGTGAATTTGATGGCGTTCGACAATATATTGAAGAAAATCTGGTTTAGTCGTATCTTGTCTGTCAAAACAGTCAGACGTACTACCGCCTCTTCGAACTCAAAGGAGATATTTTTTTCCTGACAAAGAGGTGAGAACATAGTTTTCAGATTAGAAAGAAAATCCATATAAGAATAGGGCTCCATATTCAAAGTGATGGCTCCTTCTTCAATCTTGGACATATCCAAAATGTCATTGACAAGTCCAAGAAGAAAATCACTGGCATTTTTTATCTTTGTCAGATTATCCCGCATGACTTCTCTGTTATCCAGTTCGTCAAAAGAGAGTGCCGTTAATCCGAGGATGGTATTCATCGGCGTGCGGATATCATGGCTCATACGGGAAAGAAAATCTGATTTTGCACGATTGGCTTCCTCGGCAGCAGTTAACGCTTGGGAAAGTGCTTCTTTTTGCTTCTTCTCAAATTCAAAAACGTCTGTGATATCGTGAGAAGTGGCAAGAATCTTTGATTTACTTTCATCCATATAAGAGAAGGTGCATTTTTTCCGCGCCCTGTTTTGCATAGAATCTAACTGTGTATAGTAAAGAACGTACTGTTTTTCATATTCAAGGTGCCGAAGGATGGTATCCCACTGAAATGCATCCAGTATAGATTCTCTGTTTTCAAGATCAAGTACATTCTTGAGTTTCCGCAGTTTTATCCACATAGACCTGAATTAAACCATGTCTTTATAAACAACTTTCAAAAAATGCCCCAAATATAAGGAATCTGATT
>SAAH01000141.1 GCA_009929525.1 Clostridia bacterium
GTCCGGTCTGGTTCCCTGACCCTGCGGTCTGTTCTGTCCCTGGCCCTGTGGTCTGTCACCGTATCTTCTGGTTCCGTCCGGTCTGGTTCCCTGACCCTGTGGTCTGTTCTGTCCCTGACCCTGTGGTCTGTCACCGTATCTTCTGGTTCCGTCCGGTCTAGTTCCCTGACCCTGTGGTCTGTTCTGTCCCTGACCCTGCGGTCTGTCCTGACGATTACCATTATAATTATTGTTATATCTGCGGGTACCATCCTGACGATTCTGCTGTCCCTGAGATGGCTGTCTTGTTCCTGTTGAATGACTCTGATTGGAAGTACTTTGTACCGGTGCGCTTGTTGCTGGTGCAGCCTGTGCTGGCTGGACCGGTTTTGTCTCTGTCACTGCCTGTGCCGGCTGTGCTGGCTTTACAGCCTGAGAAACTGTCTGTGCCGGTTTTGCTTCTGTTGCCGCTGCCGGTACTGCCGGTGCTTTTGCCGCCGGTGCTGCACTTTGTGTATGCTCCGGTTTATTCTTTCTAAAGTTCTTGCCTTCCTGTGTCATCGCATTCTGGGGACGAAATACCTGAATCAGATTTGATTTTTTCTTGATTCTTTCTGCTGGTTTTCTTCCCTCTCCCTTATTTTCTTCTTTTGTTTCTGCTTTATTCTCGTTTTTTCCGGAAAAAGCATCTCTAACTAATTTTTCATCTTTTTCTTCTAATGTACTCATATGACTTTTGACTTCTACCTTTTTCTCTTTCAAATAATCCAATACCTCTTTATTAGTTTTATTTAATTCCTGTGCAATTTCATAGATTCTAAGTTTTGGCATACTACCACCAACCTTTCTTTACATCATGCCAACATATTCAGTTGTTTTTCCAGCGCTGATCCAAGATTTTCATCCGTAACGGCCAGGGATGCTCTATGTTCTTTACCTATAGCCATACCAAGTTCAGTTTTTTCTCCGAATTCATAATATGGAACTTTGTAATATTCACACATATTATGGAACTTCTTTTTTGTATTGTCAGAAGCTTCGGAAGCTACAACGACCAGATATGCCTTACCCGTCTTTACTGCTTTTTCCGTTGCGAACTCACCGCTTGCAATCTTGCCGGCTTTCATGGAAAGTCCGATCAGTGATATTATTTTTTTATGATTCAATCGTATCCAGCTCCTTTTCCAGGCTCTCGTATACTTCCTGCGGAATCGGCATCTTCAAGGAGCGTTCCAAACCTTTGTTTTTCATGGCATTTCTGAGACACTCCTTTGAAAAACACAGATATGCTCCGCGTCCGTTTTTCTTGCCTGTGGTATCCAGTATGATCTCATTGTCTGTGGTCTTAAGGACACGCATCATTTCTTTTTTATTTTTCATTTCATTACAGCCGATACATTTCCGCAGCGGTACCTTTTTAATATTTCCCATAATCTACCGCCTCACAGTTCTTATATCTGTTCTTCTGTTTCTTCACCAGCTTCTTCGCTTACATCTTCACTGGCTATAGCAGATTCTTCTTCTGATTCTGCTATAACTTCTGAGGCAGCTGCCAGCTGGTCTTCCATTGATTCATATTCTTCTTCAATGTATTCTTCATCTTCATCCTGATAGTAATCAAAGTCCCCTGCTTCTCTTGCCTGGGTCTCACTCTTAATATCAATCTTGAAACCAGTCAGGCGGGCTGCCAGACGAGCATTCTGTCCTTCTTTGCCGATGGCAAGGGAAAGCTGATAGTCCGGAACGATCACAAGAGCTGTTCTCTCATCAGGATCAGCCATAACAGAGATGACTTTTGCAGGACTGAGTGCATTCTCGATAAGCAGTGCAGGATTCTCATCCCAGCTGATGATATCGATTTTTTCACCACGAAGTTCAGAAACAATCGCATTAACTCTGGAACCGTTCATACCTACGCATGCACCAACTGCATCTACATCCGGATCATTTGACCAAACAGCGATCTTAGTTCTGGAACCTGCTTCTCTCGCAATACTGCGGATTTCTACAGTGCCGTCCTTTACCTCAGTAACCTCTGATTCAAATAATCTCTTTACAAGCTCCGGATGAGTTCTTGAAACCAAAATCTTTGGTCCCTTCGGTGTATCTTTCACTTCCAGAACATACAGTTTGATTCTTTCAGTTGGTGTAAACACCTCACCCTTTACCTGTTCATTCTCATTCAATATTGCATCAACTTTTCCAAGATTAATGCTGACGTTTCTTCCGAGGTAACGCTGGACTACACCAGTGACTACATCACGTTCCTTCTGGAAATACTCATCATACAGTACTTTTCTTTCTTCTTCACGAATCTTCTGCAAGATCACGTTCTTGGCGTTCTGTGTGGCGATCCTGCCAAACTGCTTTGACTGGATAGGTACCTGAACGATATCTCCCAGATCATACTTGGAATCCATCATCTTGGCATTTGCCAGACTGATCTCAAGGATCTGATCTTCAACTGTCTCAACAACTGTCTTCTCAGCATACACACCAAAGTCGCATGTTTCCGGATCGATACTGACCTTAACATTGTCAGCCTTTCCAAAATGATTCTTACATGCCTGGATCAAAGACTGCTCGATTGCCTCAAGAAGCACTTCTTTTCCAATATTTTTCTCTTTCTCCAGAATATTCAATGCTTCCAGTAATTCTGTGTTCATCTTTATCTTATCCTCCTTAAAAATCAAAAGCAAGTCGGATCAATGCGATCTCGGCTTTCGAAAATACCTGGGTTTCCTGATCTTCCAGGGTGATGGTCACACTGTTATCATCATATGCGCTGAGTGTACCAAAGAATTCTTTCTGTTTGTTGATCGGACGATATGTGCGGACTTCAACCTCTTTGCCCATGTTCCGGATATAATCCTTCTCCTTTTTAAGCGGACGTCCCAGCCCTGGAGAACTTACTTCCATGATATAGGCATCATCAATAAAATCTTCCTCATCCAGCTTCTCGCTGAACAATCTGCTTACCTGTTCGCAGTCAACCACAGTGATACCGCCTTCTTTGTCAATGTACAGCCGCAGATACCAGGTACCCGCTTCCTTCACATATTCCACATCTACCAGCTCGAATCCAAAATCACTGACAATAGGTGCTGCCAATGCTTCTGCTTTCTGCTCGTACTGCTCTCTTAAACTCATGTTCTCACCACCTTTATTAGCAAAACCATAACTGCACGTGCGCAAACTGCCATCTGGGCAGTTTTGCTGCCGATCCGATCAGTTACGAAATACATTCGTTTTGCCCGGCTCCCTTGCAGGAGCTTCCCATGCAATAAAGAAGAGTGGACGAGGCGTCCACTCTTATCTAGTCATCATTATTTATCAATGAATATCATACCACTCTTTTCAGGAAAAAGCAAGGCACAAATCCCATTTTTATTATTGATTTTGCTTACGCTCTTACTTTTATTCCTTTTCCATCACGTTTTCCAAGTTTCAGTTTATTAAGTACCATTTCTTTCCCTTTATACTCTATTGGATACTCTACACGGCTCTCCAACAGATATGCATATTCCAGATGATCTCCTTCACCCAGCTTTATACCACGAACTCCGATTGCTGCTTTCTTTTTCTCCGGAACATCTTCCTTTAAGAATCGGAGGAAATATCCGTCCTTACTTTGCAGTACCAGATGCTCCATCTCATCGCATGCCCCAACAAGGATGACCTCATCCTCATCGGTCAGTTTTGTCGCTGCTATCGTTCTTTTGATCACGTCAAATTCTTCACCCTGTACACGTTTTACCATACCGTTTCTGGTAGCAAACATAAGCACTGAGTTTTTGACTGCTTCCAATCCTGCCACATATAAAATCTGTTCCTGTGCACTGGAATAGTTGCTCACGTTATCGATCGGGATCCCTTTATCTCTCAAACGGGCTGACGGAAGATCCACTACCTTTACGGTATGCATCTGTCCTTTGTCCGTGAAGATACATATCTTATCCGTATTCATACATAAGAAGATATACTTGTATTCACTGTGTACTGTGTCTCTGTTTCTCTCATAGATGTTTTTATCCATGGTCTTGGCATATCCAAATCTATCCATAACAAAGCAGACTTCTGTCTCTTCTATCTTCTTTTCCTCAAATACAGCCTCTTCAACGTTTTCTATTACCGTTCTGCGGCTACGCCCATAAGCTTTCTTTGTCTTGTCAAGATCATTCATGACAACTTTTGCCATGGAATCATAATTGTTCAGGATGTCCTCATAAAGAGCGATATTCTTCATGGTCTCTGCATGCTCTGCCATCAACGCTTCAATCTCCAGACCGATCAGTCTGTACAGACGCATCTCAAGGATAGCCGTTGCCTGACGCTGGGTAAACTGCAGCTGTTTTGCTGCCTTCTCGCTGGCTTTCGTTTTGAACTTGATCCCCTCTGTCACACCCATAGTTAGACAATCTTTTACCTGTTTTTGATTCTTGCTCCCTCTCAGGATCTCGATGATCAGGTCAATAACATCGCAGGCTTTTATCAAACCTTCCTGTACTTCTTTTTTCTCCAGTTCTTTACTAAGTAAGGTCTTATACTTTCTTGTACAGACCTCAAACTGAAAATCAACATGGTGTTCGATCACCTGCTTCAGGCTCAGTGTCTCCGGCTTTCCGTCAGCGACCGCCAGCATATTGACACCAAAGGTATCCTCAAGACGAGTCTTCTTATATAAAAGATTCTTCAGATTTTCCACATCCGTACCCTTTTTCAGTTCCAGTACGATGCGGATCCCCTCTTTTGATGACTGATTTGATATGTCTACGATATCCGTAGTTTTTCTTGTTTCCACAAGCATAGCCACATCATTCAGAAACTTTCCTATGCCCGCACCAATCATGGTATATGGGATCTCATTGATGATGAGGTTCATCTTGCCGCCTTTTAGATTCTCTATCTCGACATTTCCCCTGATCTTAATCTTACCTGCTCCTGTTTCATAGATATTCAGGAGTTCATCTTTATTGGTAACGATACCTCCGGTTGGAAAATCAGGACCTTTGATATACTTCATCAGTTCCTTCACCGAAATATCATTATTTTTCATATATGCTTTCACTGCATCAACAATCTCATTGAGATTATGAGGCGGGATGCTCGTTGCCATACCTACTGCGATACCATCTGCACCATTAAGCAGAAGATTCGGTACACGCACCGGAAGGACCACCGGCTCTTTTTCTGTCTCATCAAAGTTTGGCATAAAGTCAACAACATCCTTGTCCATATCACTCAGATAAACTTCCTGGGTGATCTTTTGAAGGCGTGCTTCCGTATACCTCATTGCCGCTGCCCCGTCACCCTCGATGGATCCAAAGTTTCCATGTCCATCCACAAGAGGCTGGCCTTTCTTAAAATCCTGAGACAGCACAACCAGTGCATCATAGATGGAACTGTCTCCGTGGGGATGGTATTTACCCATCGTATCACCTACGATACGGGCACATTTTCTGTAGGGCCGGTCGTACCGTATTCCAAGTTCATACATATCGTACAAAGTTCTTCTTTGTACCGGTTTCAGCCCGTCACGCACATCCGGCAGAGCTCTGGAGATAATAACGCTCATTGCATAGTCTATATAAGACTTCTGCATGATTTCTGAATATTCCGTTCTGATAATCTGTCCGTCCATATTTTCCTCCTATATATCCAGTTCTGCGTCCTGCGCGTGCTGATAGATAAATGCTTTTCTTGGCGGAACTTCCGTCCCCATCAGTACTTCTGTCACATCGGATGCCATTCTGGCATCTTCTATCTCTACCCGTTTCAGGATTCGTGTCTCAGGATCAAGTGTGGTCTCCCACAGCTGCTGGGCATCCATCTCTCCCAGACCTTTATATCTTTGGAGTGTAAATGCACCTTTGTGGTTCTTTCTATATTTTTCCAGGGCTTTATCATCATACAGATATTCTTCTTCGCCCTTATTAGGAATCACTTTATAAAGAGGCGGCATCGCAAGATAGACATGGCCTTCATAGATAAGTTCCGGCATAAATCTGTAAAACAAAGTCAATAGCAGGGTGGAAATATGTGCGCCATCCACATCGGCATCAGCCATGATGACGATCTTATCATAGCGAAGCTTGGTGATATCAAAATCATTTCCATATCCTTCCGAAAATCCGCATCCAAAAGCATTGATCATGGTCTTGATCTCTGCATTTGCAAGGACTTTATCGATCGTTGCTTTCTCCACATTCAGGATTTTTCCCCGAATAGGAAGAATAGCCTGATAATTCCTGTCTCTGGCTGTCTTTGCTGAACCGCCGGCGGAATCTCCCTCTACGATAAAAATCTCACATATGTTTGGATCCTTCTTTACGCAGTTGGCCAGCTTGCCGTTGGAGTCAAACGAATATTTTTGTTTTATCAAAAGGTTGGTTTTTGCTTTTTCTTCTGTCTTACGGATCTTTGCAGAACGTTCTGCGCAGGAAAGAACAGACTTTAAAGTTTCAAGATTTCTGTCAAAATATCTGACGATCTCCTCACCTGTTACTTTTGCAGAAGCCTTCACTGCATCCTGATTATCAAGCTTTGTCTTTGTCTGACCTTCAAATCTCGGTGCCGGATGTTTGATAGAAATCACTGCTGTCATTCCATTTCGGATATCTGCCCCGGTAAAATTGGTGTCTTTTTCTTTCAGGATCCCCAATTCTCTGGCATAGTTGTTCATCACCGTCGTAAACATCGTCTTAAAACCTGTCAGATGAGTACCACCTTCTGCATTATAAATATTATTACAAAATCCCAAAACATTTTCATGGAATTCATTTACAAACTGAAAGACACCTTCGACTTTGATCCCTTCACTCTCTCCAGAAAAATAAATCGGCTCATGAAGGACTTCTTTTTTCTTATTCAGATCCCGCACAAATCCAATGATGCCTTCCGGTTCATGATATTCAATGATTTCTGCCTGTGGCTGTCTTCTGTCTTCAAAATGGATCGTCAGATTCGGATTCAGATAGGCGGTCTCGTGAAGACGGCTTTTCACTTCCGGCTCTGCAAATCTTGTTTTCTCAAATATCTCCGGATCCGGGAGAAAGTTCACGCTGGTTCCCGTCTCTTTTGTCCTGCCAAGCTTCGGTAAAAGCCCGTTTTCCAGTTCCAGCACCGGGATTCCCCGCTCGTATCTGTCGTGATGAACGTATCCTTCCCTGCTGACCTTGACATCCAGATAGGTGGACAATGCATTTACAACGGATGAACCAACTCCATGAAGTCCTCCGCTGGTCTTATAAGCTGAGTCATCAAATTTTCCTCCTGCATGAAGGGTGGTAAATACGAGACGTTCCGCTGACATTCCCTTTGCGTGCATTCCCACAGGGATGCCTCGTCCATTGTCTGTAACGGTACAAGATCCGTCTGCTTCCAGTATGACCTGGATGCTGTCACAGTAGCCTGCCAGATGCTCATCTACTGCATTATCTACAATCTCATATATCAGATGGTTCAGACCCTTTCGGGATACACTTCCGATGTACATTCCCGGGCGTTTACGTACTGCTTCCAGGCCTTCCAGCACCGATATGCTGCTGGCATCATAAGTATTATTCTTCGCCATTTTTTATTTCCTCTCTTTTAATGATTGATGGTGGTCAGTTCCTTATTTTTTGCCCAAAACTTCGAATATTATAACATATTTTTCTAAAAAAGCAAACGAGTACCGATAGAAACAAAGTTTCCTCTGAAAATGAAAAAGCAACCATCTCTTCAGATGATTGCCTTCTTGCTCTTAACAGTTCGTAGGGGAATCGAACCCCTGTTTTCGCCGTGAGAGGGCGACGTCTTAACCGCTTGACCAACGAACCTTGCTTGGATATAATAATATACTTCTCTGGAAAATGCAAGTCTTTTTTTATTTTTTTTGTATTTTTTATATTTTTCCATCTTTTGTGTCTTTTTGAATCTGCCTGTAAGGGCGGCAAGTCCACCGTACCCTTACAGGCAGTTACTATCATTCTTTCTTATCGCTTTTCATTTTTTCTAATCATCCTTCTGCTCTTTCTCAGCTTCCTTCTCTGTCATCTTTCTTTCCCCTGTAGCCGGAGCTGTTGGAATCGGCGATGTCATCTGAGAGGCTGATGCCTGCGCTGCTGATGCACGCCTTGCCGCAAGTCTCTGCTCTCTTTTTTCTTTTCGTTTTTTTGCTGTTTTCTTATAGCCATACACCAAAACTCCCACAATGACCGCCAACAGCAAAAGCACCGGAAGGTTAGACACCAGGAACACAAAGAGATTCACAAAGAAATCCCTTACTGAATATAAGCTGGAACTGAATCCATTTTTTATCCTGCTTCCTATCGTATCCGCTGTTTCTTTTTCATATTCCACTTCTGAAATGTAAATATTGACTGTACTGTAATCTATCAGATTATCATACGTACGAAGCTGGGATTCATAGCTGTCAATCTCATAACGCAGATCCGACAGTTTTGACTCAAGGGCCAGGATCTGATCCAGATCTTCCGCCTGTTCTAAGAGCTTTGTCACACGATCATACTCTACCTGAAGTGATTCTTTATGGGCTGTCATATCCACATAATTCAGTGTTACATCTTCAACACTTTCGGACTTGTTCGTCACCGTACCCAGCTTACCTGCTGATTCCACAAATCCATCCAATTTGTCTGACGGAACCCGAACTGTTATAGAATAATACCGGTAGCTGTTTCCGCCCTGCGGTGCATCAAAATTAGAATATTCTATGTATCCGCCAAATGATGAGATAGACTTTTCCATCTCCTGTTTCATCGTATCAAATTCTTTTGTCTCCATAGAAAGTGAGACTGTCTTGATCAGTTTCCTCGCTGCCAGATCATTGGCCGATGTTCCATCTTCATCCGCAACTACTCCTGGTTCACCTTCAGCAGTCGCCGCTCTGGTTTCCATATTAGCGTCTTCCTCTACGCTCTCTTCTGCCGACCATCCGCCGCCATCTTCCACCATTGTGTCATTAACAGCCGCCGTATCCACCGTCGCCATCTCTGTACTCGCTGATTGATAGGAATCCTTTGACGCACTGCCTCCACAGCCCCCAAGCAACAAAATGCCTGCCAGACACAATGCCAAACCTGTGTGTAATCTTCTCTTCATGAAATGACCTCCTTCCCTAATACGGTAGTGTCAAATCTACCTACCTCTTTTTATTTCTAAGTCCTTTATTTTCAAGGATTTCAAAACTTTTTCAAATAAAAAAGCATTGACCCCCTAAAAAC
>SAAH01000142.1 GCA_009929525.1 Clostridia bacterium
AGGACTTGCTTCCACTCCCTCCCAAACCGCACGTACACCTCTCGATGTATACGGCTTTCCGCTTACTATATTTGCGGTTGCTATGAATGAATTAACTTACAAAAGAATCTGAATCAGATTATCTAATCTATATTGGCTATTACTAAGAATTAAATATTTGTATGGTTGGAACGCACTATGAAGAATATGGTGCGTTTCTTTTTATTTTAAGGAGGTCAACAGAGAATGACAAAAGGAAAGTTTAAGAAATTTGTGTCATTGGCTATGGCAACGGTCATTGGTCTTTCGACTTTTGCAGGAGCTACAACAACAGTCCTTGCTTCAACGGGAGATAAAGCCGATGTTTATATGATTGATTATCCCCGTTCTGGAGATTCTAACAACAATGGAAAATGGGGACATAGTAGTTTGACATATATGAATGGTTGGAAAAGTGGAACTTCAAGTTACACTGGACTAAAAGCAATTGGTTCATATTCAGGCAACATTGCTTATTGTATTGAACCAGGCGTATCGCTCCATCAGGGAGATACAATGACAGAAAAAAATGAAAGTTACTTCAATAATCTTGATAGTAACAACACAATATCGGGTGATGATATTAGATTACTGATTGGTCGTATACTGACTTATGGGTATCGTGGCAGCGTTAGCCTTGATTGGAAGTCGCAAAATAATAGCGATGCCAACAAAATTGCGGAGGCATATGCAACACAGATATTGATTTGGGAAACGATAGTTGGAGAGAGAAATGCTTCGTTTGGTCACGTATCGACGGGCAATCATAATGCTGTAAAGGAAATTGTGAATTCGGCACATCCTCTTAGAAGTAAGATTCTCAGCTATTACGACAGTATTGTTTCCAGTGTTCAAAATCATACCAAAGTTCCTAGCTTTTGCACGAAATCCTCAAGTAATGCAAAGGTCAATGAACTTGAATGGAATGGCAGTAAGTATGTAACAACCCTTACGGATAGTAATGGAGTTCTTGCTAATTATAGCTTTACTGCAAGTGTGGATGGGGTATCATTTAGCACCAGCGGAAATAAATTGACGATTTCAATGACAAAAGCACCAAGTAAGGAATTTACCATTACAGCTACTAAGAAAAATGCAAAACGCAGAGGTGTCGTAGTGTGGTCCGATGGAAAGAAAGGAAGCGGGATTCAAGATGTTGTCAGTTATGCACAGGAGGTTAGTGACCCAGTAAGCGGTTATGTGAAGGCGAAAGTTAGTTATGGTTCTTGTGCTATTGAAAAAACAAGTGAAGATGGGATTGTTGATGGTATTCAGTTTACTATTGTTGGAGAAGGTGTGAATAAAACCGTAACAACAGCGAATGGTGGTAAGTTCCAATTAGATAACTTGCTCCCTGGTATTTATACAGTCACAGAGCAGAGCATTGATAAATATGAGCCACAGAACACACAAAGAGTAACGGTTGTTGCAGGTCAGGTGTCTAAAGTAAACTTTAATAATAAGTTGAAAAGAGGCAATTTGAAAGTAGTAAAATCCTCAGAGGACAATCTTGTGGAAGGCGTTAAATTTAAGCTATCTGGAAAGTCCCTATCTGGTGCAGATGTGAGTATGTTTGCGGTTACCGATAAAGACGGAGTTGCAACATTCGAGAATGTACTTATTAGCGGGACAACCCCATACACTGTGGAAGAAGTGGATACAGCAATTCGCTATGTTGTTCCAAAGAATCAGACAGCACCGATTAAGTGGAAAGAGGTTACAACTCGTGATTTTAGCAATATTCTTAAGAAATTTGCTGTTACAGTAACTAAGAGTGATAAAGAAAAAGGATTGCCACAGGGCAATGCAACACTGGCAGGTGCAGTATATGGCATTTATAAGGGAGAAACCCTTGTAGACACTTATACAACTGACAAAGATGGACAATTTACGACAAAAGAATATGTATGTGATTCTGATTGGACAATTAGGGAGATAACGCCATCAGAAGGCTATTTGCTGGATAAGACAATTCATAAAGTAGGAGCAGAAGCCAAGCTATTTGAAATTGAACACAATCTTGTATCCAATGATGTAGTAGAGCATGTAATCAAAGGCAATATTGCGATTATCAAGCATACAGACAATGGAGAAACGCAAATTGAAACTCCAGAGAAAGATGCAGCCTTTGAAATCTATTTGAAATCAGCAGGAGGATATGAGAAAGCAAATGCTGATGAAAGAGACACAATTGAGTGCGATGAAAATGGATTTGCTCAGACAAAAGATATGCCATATGGTGTCTATACCGTTCATCAGACGAAAGGCTGGGAAGGTCGTGAAATGATGAAGGATTTTGATGTGTTTATTGCTCAAAATTCACAGACTTACCGCTATATCATTAACAATAGAAACTTTGAAAGCTTCATTAAAGTTGTAAAAATCGACGCAGAGAGTGGAAAAAACATTCCATATGCAGGAGCAGGTTTTGAAATTTTTGACTCGCAGGGGAATAAAGTATCAATGACCTTTACTTATCCGACTCCGACAACAATCGACACATTCTACACAGATGCGGAAGGCACTCTTGTGACACCGCAGAAATTAGAATACGGAAAAGGATATTCTCTTGTAGAAGTGCAAGCACCTTATGGATATGTGCTAGATAAAACTCCTGTCTCGTTTGATGTGACAGAAGATAATTCATCTGAGGAGGGTGGAATTAAGGTGGTTAAAGTTGAAAAGGCAAATACCCCGCAGAAAGGCACAATCTCAGTGGAAAAAAGCGGAGAAGTATTCTTCGGTGTAAATGTGTCTGGTGATGAGAATAGTGAAATAGTATATCAGCCTGTCTATAAAATTGAAGGAATGGAAGGGGCAGTATATGAGATAAAAGCACTGGAAGACATTATTACTCCAGATGGAACACTAAGATATGAAAAAGGGCAGTTGGTTGATACAATTACAACTACCAAAGAAGGCGATGTGAAAAGCAAAGAGCTGTATCTTGGGAAATATTCTGTGACAGAAGTAAAAGCACCTTTTGGAATGACATTAAATGGAGAATCCCATAATGTAGAACTTACTTATGCAGGTCAGGAAGTAGCTGTAACAGAAACGGGAACAAGCTTCTATAATGAGCGTCAGAAAGTAGAAATCAGCCTTGAAAAAATCTTGGAGCAAAATGAGGAATACCACGTTGGAATGAATAATGAAATCAAAAATATCAGCTTTGGATTATATGCCAATAAAGAATTAGTTTCATCAAGTGGTACTGCAATCCCGACAGATGGATTGATTGAAGTAATTACTCTGTCTGAAGATGGAAAAGCAAAGATTAGCACAGACCTTCCGTTTGGAAGTTACTATGTAAAAGAGATTGCAACAGATGAGCATTATATCCTTAGCGACGAGAAGTTTCCAGTAGAATTTGAGTATGCAGGTCAGGACACTGCTTGTGTGAAACTTGCTGTCAATGATGGGAAAGCGATTGAAAACAGGCTGCTTTATGGAAGTGTTTCAGGTATGAAAGTTGATGGAAATGGAAAGGAACTTGGAGGAGCTTTCATAGGTATCTTTAAGGCAGATGAAACAGAATTTACAAAAGAAAATGCAATTAAGACGACTACCTCTGAAAAAGATGGTAGTTTTTCTTTTGAGAAAATCCCATTTGGAAAATGGATTGTAAGAGAAATCCAGCAGCCAGAAGGTTTTGTTCTTGATGATACTTGCTATGAAGTGAATATTACGGAAAATGAGCAGGTTATAGAGGTGAAAATCGTCAATGAATTTGTTTTTGGAAACATCAGGCTTACAAAGGTAGACGCTGACTACCCAGATAATAAATTGACGGGAGCAACTTTTGAACTATACAAAGATATAGACGAAAATGGAAAACTTGATAAAAATGATGAGCTTGTTGGAGAACTCGAAGAAACAAGCGTTGGAATTTATGAGAAAAAGGAACTTCCATATGGAAAATATCTTGTGAAAGAGGTAAAAGCACCAGAAGGATTTGTCCTTGATGCCAAAGAGTACAGCGTATTTATCGAAGAAGATGAAAAAACTTATGAGATTGAAAACAAAGCAGGTGTTGGATTTATCAATGAAGCGATGAAAGGTACTCTGAAAATTCATAAGACGTCTACAGACGGAAAAGTAGAAGGCTTTACTTTTAGAGTTACAGGTGTGGATGGATACGATAGAACCTTTACAACTGACAAAAATGGAAACATTGCTGTCAAAGATTTAAGAATCGGAGCATATAAAATTTCAGAAGTGAAAGATGATGTTTCGGTTGGATATATCCTGCCAGAGGATAAAAATGTGACGATTGAATACGACAAAACAACGGAGGTTATAATGCATAACACGATTAGAGAAACACCAAAAACTGGAGATGACAGCAGAGCAGGACTATGGATTGCTTTAGCAGGCATTTCAGCTTTAGGACTTGGAATTGCTACGGGACTTTACCGCAGGAAGAAAAGAGAAGGGAGAGAAAACTAATGTATGTAAAACCAATAATTGCACTGGTTCTAGTCGCCTTTTTAGTGGGAGGCTTTATATTTCTAAAAATAAAAGATAAGAACAAATAGAAACACTTTGGGGGCGGAGCGAAACACTTCGCCCTTTTTAAATTGAAGGAGGTCAATATGAATAATCCAAGTACCATTGAAGAAGTGGTTATTTCCGTTTTGGAAACAAGCACAGACGCTCGTAATGATGATATGAAGCTTTATCTTTTGGTATGTGATAAAGTAAATCCTTTTGTAGGGAGCAAAAATATTGGAAGCATTCCATTTGTAGTGATTATGAATAATTACAAGGAGTTGAATTTGCCCCATTTTGAGAGTGTTCGCAGGTCAAGAGCAAAGATACAAGCGAAACACCCTGAACTGGCGGGAGACCCTGCTTGCAGAAAGGAAAGACGACAATTAGAAGGAATGTATAGAACATATGCGAAAATTTAGGAGGAAGAAAAGATATGGCAAATGAGGTTACAATGCAGCAAAAAATAAAAGTGATTAGTAAACTTACTGATTCTGGCTGTGATACCGAAAAGAAATTAGCAAAGCTTGATATGCCGAGTATTCTCAAAATCAAAGGAATTAGCATTCCCGATATGAATATCATTATGAAGTTGCAGGAAACATCAAAAAGCGGAAAGCTTTATTCCTATTTATGTGGCGGAAGTGATGATGTAGAAAAAAGTTAGGAGGTAGAAAATAAATGGCAAGAAAATACGACCTGATTTCAGAGCTGTATGAAAGAACTTGTTTTTCAATAACAGAGAATCCATTGAATTGGGAGAGCTTTCTTAAAACTGCCGGGAAAAATTTCAGACTTCGATTTGATGAGCAGCTTTTGATATTTGCTCAGCGACCAGACGCAACAGCGGTTCTCGAAATTGAAAAGTGGAATAAAACGTTTGGAAGATGGGTCAATCGAGGAGCAACAGGAATTGCTGTTTTTGAGGATTTCACAAGAAAACGCCAACGATTAACTCATTATTTTGATATATCTGACACCCACGCCAGCAGGTATGCCAGACCCGTTCCGCTGTGGGAAATGAATATGCAATATGAGAAGGAAGTCATTGAAACACTGGAAAATACCTTTGGAGGAGTGAATGATACAACTGACTTTGCAAAGGTAATTATGGAAAGTGCAAGCAATGCAGTAGATGATAATATAGATGATTACTTATCTGATTTTGAGAGTGTGATTTTAGGCAGTGATATGGAATATTTTTCTGATAATGAAAGAAAAACGATGTATGTCAATCTCATAAAAAACAGCGTTGCATATATGATGATGAGCAGGCTTAATATTGATGCAGATAAGTATTATTCCGTAGATGATTTTAATGCGATTAAGAGTTTTAATTCTCCTGATACACTGAACGCTGTTGGATTTGCGACCAGCGATATTACAGAGATGGGACTTATGCCTGTCAGCAGAACAATCAATGCCTGCAACAGAGAAAATCGCACAATTGAAAGAAATCAGCAATCTGATTACAATAGAGACAATCAAAATATGGAAAGGAGCATTGTCAATGAAACAGATAGAATACACAATGGTGGGCGATTACAACCTGCCGAATCTGACACTTCCAGAACAGCCAGAAGTGATACTGGGGAAATGGTCGCAGATGAGAAAAGATTATCTGAAGAATCACCACAAGATTCTATATTACAATCTGCTAACGAAGGGGAAAATGACAGAACATCTGGCACAGACACAGCAAAGAGCGATGGAACTGGAAGAATCCCTAGTGAAGAAGATGTCCATAGAAATGGGACTTACAGAGGAACTGAAAGCAACGAATATGATGAAATGGGTGCAGATGATGAACAATCTCCGTCAGTCAGCTCAGGAAATCGTGAAGGAACAAGTGATATACGCTTAGATGAAAAAGCGTTACCATCCGTAAATGAACAATTAGAATTATTTGAGAAAGCAGAGGAAAACAAAGCCTCTGTTTTTTCTATTCCACAAGAAGTAATAGACGCCACTTTAATCAGTGGTTCAGGTTTTGAAAATGGTAAAATGCGAATCTATGAGCAGTTCCAAAAGAGTTTTTCTATAAAGGAAAATGCTGATTTTTTAAAGAATGAATATGGTGTTGGTGGTTCTTCTCACGCAGGAGGTAATACTGGTTATGGACAAGACCACAATGCCAAAGGAATTGATATTCACAAAGGATATGGAGAGAATAGACCTAATACTTTGCTTAACTGGACACAGGTGGCAAAGCGAATTGAAGTGCTAATTGCTGCTGACAGATACCTTAATGATAAGGAAAAGGAACAATAACCAGTGCTATTTATAAAGCAATGGAACAGATGGGATTTAAGGAAGGAAATCTATTAGAGCCATCTTGTGGTATTGGAAATTTTATTGGTATGTTGCCAAACTCAATGGAAGATACAAAGATTTATGGAGTTGAATTAGATAAGATTTCAGCAAGTATTGCACAGCAACTCTATCAGAAATCGTCAATAGCTGCACAAGGATTTGAAGATGTGAATGTGCCAGACAGTTTCTTTGATGGTGTTGTCGGCAATGTTCCGTTTGGAGATTTTAAGGTCTTAGATAAACGATATGATAAGCATAATTTCCTTATTCATGATTATTTCTTTGCGAAATCCCTCGACAAACTTCGCCCCGGCGGAGTTATGGCTCTGGTTACCAGCAAGGGAACAATGGATAAAGAAAACAGTAAAGTCCGTAAGTATATCGCACAAAGGGCAGAGCTTCTTGGAGCTGTGAGACTGCCGAACAATACCTTTAAAGGAAACGCTGGAACAGAAGTGGTATCAGATATTTTGTTCCTACAAAAACGAGATAGAATCATTGATATTGAACCTGACTGGGTACAACTTGACACTACTGAAGAAGGAATCACAATGAATTCCTACTTTGTCTCTCATCCAGAGATGATACTTGGCGAGATGAAAATGGTGTCGGGAAGATTTGGAATGGAAGCGACTTGCGAGCCATATGATAATGCTGATTTAGAAACACAGCTTTACGAAGCAGTGGAGAATATACACGCAGAAGTTCTGGAATATGAAATAGAAGATGATTTAGAGGAAGATAATTCTATTCCAGCAGACCCAACTGTTCGCAATTTCTCTTACACAATTCTTGATGATATTATCTATTTTAGAGAAAATTCAAGAATGAATCCTGTAGAAGTATCAGCGACGGCAGAGAATAGAATAAAGGGTATGATAGGCATTCGTGAAGCAGTAAGAACGCTTATTGAAATGCAAACAGAAGATTATCCAGAGGCAGAAATAAAGACAGCTCAGGCTACGCTTAATAATCGTTATGATGCGTATACCAAAAAGTATGGACTAATCAATAGCAGGGCAAATACCTCTGCATTTGGGGATGACAGTTCTTATTCTTTGTTATCAGCACTTGAAATTATTAACGAGAATGGAGAACTTGAACGCAAGGCTGATATGTTCCATAAACGCACGATTAAGCCTCATACACCTGTAACAGAAGTAGACACTGCAAGCGAAGCATTAGCTGTATCAATGGGAGAAAAAGCCTGCATTGATATGGAGTATATGCAAGGACTACTGGGTAAATCGGAAGAAGAAATATATAACGACCTGAAAGGAACGATTTTCTTGAATCCTATGTTTGGATATTCCGATTCCAGTGAACGAAAGTATGTGATGGTAGATGAATATTTATCAGGAAATGTCAGAGAAAAGTTAGATATTGCCCGTAGAACAGCACAGCTTTATCCTGAAGATTATGCGATAAATGTTGAAGCTTTAGAAAAAGTACAACCAAAAGATTTGACAGCAAGTGAAATATCCGTTCGTCTGGGAGCTACTTGGCTGCCACCAGAAATAGTACAGCAATATATTTTTGAGTTTTTAGAAACACCAAGATATGCTCAGTGGAATATAAAAGTTCACTTCTCCGAATTTACAAGTGAGTGGAATATAGAGGGCAAATCTTATGACAGAGGAAATGTAAAAGCTAACAGTACCTATGGTACAAGCCGAATAAACGCATATAAGATAATGGAGGAAACTCTGAATCTAAAAGATGTGCGTATTTTTGATTATATTGAAGATGATGAGGGAAAGAAAAAGGCAGTTCTCAATAAGAAAGAGACTGCAATTGCACAAGCGAAGCAGGAACTTATCAAACAAGGATTTGTGGATTGGATATGGTCAGACCCTACCAGAAGGGAACAGCTTACTAAGTTATATAATGAAAAATTCAACTCCATCAGACCTAGAGGATATGACGGAAGTCATATAATTTTCAATGGTATGAATCCAGAAATTGATTTGAGGGAACATCAAAGAAATGCAGTGGCTCATATTCTTTATGGTGGAAACACCCTATTGGCTCACGCAGTAGGTGCAGGGAAAACCTTTGAAATGGTTGCAGCTTCACAAGAATCCAAAAGACTTGGGCTTTGCAATAAATCCCTTTTCGTAGTACCAAATCATCTGACAGAGCAATGGGCGGCAGAATATTTGCAGCTTTATCCGGCAGCTAATATTTTGGTGGCAACAAAGAAAGATTTTGAAACAAAGAACCGAAAAAAATTCTGTGGAAGAATTGCAACTGGAGATTATGATGGTGCAGCGACACGTTGCTGCAAATAAACTTCAATGGGGGTAAATAAGCCTCAAAGAAGGTAAAAGTAGCGGCAAGCTTAAAGCTTGCTAACT
>SAAH01000267.1 GCA_009929525.1 Clostridia bacterium
CGGCATACCGATGCTTTGTTTGTCAGATACCTGGAGCGAATTGAAGAACTTCAAATCAAGATTAATGATGAGGTGGATCATCTTGTAGCACTTAAAGCAGAGATTCGAGATGTGATTAATAAAGTAACGGATATCGATGAACGCATGGTGTTACGTTACCGCTACGTTCATAACTTTACCTGGGAGCAAATCGGTGATGAGCTGAATGCTGATAAGAGTACCATTCGCAGATGGCATGGCAATGCCTTAAATCATGTTGTCGTACCTGAAAATCCAATTGTTATTCAAATGTTGAACAGCAATGAGCACTTTTGAGCAGAGATAAGCACCTCATCTTCATGTTACATTATAATCAGCAAGATAGAATACTTACCAAGCCTTGTGGGATGCGCCCTGCAGGGCTTTTTCTATGCCCAGAAAGCGAGGTGATATGATGCCAAGAAAACCAAAACGACCATGCAGTACACCAGGCTGTCCCAACTTAACCGATGGCCAGTACTGTGAAGACCATCGAGTAGAAGAGCGTAGGCGCTATGACAAGTACCAACGGTCAAGTGATGTTAATAAGAAATACGGCAGAGCCTGGAAAAGAATCCGTGACAGATATGTACGAGAACATCCCCTGTGTGAGATGTGTAAAGAGGATGGAAGACTAACTCCCACTGATGAAGTGCATCACATCCTCCCTGTCTCTCAAGGTGGTACACACGATAGAAGTAATTTGATGTCCTTATGTAAATCCTGTCACAACAAGATTCATTTAGAACTCGGTGATCGACAGATTCGTAGCTGACCCAAGGGGGAGGTCAAATCTCTAGACCTCTTATGGCGGACAACGGCCTGGGGCTTCGCGTGTAAAAATCAGAAATCAAAGGGGGTATTAAAGACTTTTAGGAAAGTGGGGTGAAAACATGGCGAAAGACGGTACAGCAAGAGGCGGTCAGCGTGTTGGTGCTGGAAGAAAATCAAAGGCTCTAACCGACAAAATTGCTGATGGCAGATTAAACGGGGTTCAAGTACTGCCGGAGCCAGCAGAAATGGAAGGCACAGATGTGCCTCCAGTAAAAGATTATTTAAAGGCTACTCAGAAAAATGGCAAAGACCTCTGTGCAGAAGATATTTATATCGAAACTTACAAGTGGCTAAAGGATCGTGGCTGCGAAATGTTAGTAAACAACCAGCTAATCGAGCAGTATGCCATGAGTGTTTCTCGTTGGATTCAGTGTGAAGAGTGTATTTCAGAATATGGCTTTCTTGCCAAGCATCCAACCACTTCCGCTGCCATCGCATCACCTTATGTTGCGATGAGTCGTGAATACATGAAACAGGTCAATCAGTGCTGGTATCAGATTTACCAAATTGTGAAGGAAAACTGCTCTGTGGAGTTTGGAGGCAGAAGTCCACAAGATGATTTGATGGAGCGGTTATTATCTGCTCGGAAAGGAAAATAAAATGAAAAAATATAGAACGTGTGAAAGTGTATGTAAAGGTCATCCCGATAAACTATGTGACCTTATTTCAGATAGCCTTTTAGATGCATGTTTAAGAAAAGATAAATCTTCTCGTGTTGCTTGCGAGGTGATGGCAACCAAAGGACACATCATTGTTGCCGGTGAGATTACCTGCTCAAAGAGAATTGACATTAGAGGTGTTGTCCGCCGTGTTCTTACAGATGTGGGCTACAAGCCTAGAAAATTTTTAGTCTTTGTCTATGTCCATCAACAAAGTAAAGATAT
>SAAH01000268.1 GCA_009929525.1 Clostridia bacterium
GATGCCGTTGTGGTCGAACTTTGTTTCCGTTGATGCGTATAAACATGGGATCACTGGCTGCACCTCCTCTCATAGCGTCCACCAGCGGGGAATGACTTCTACCGCCGTGATGCCGCCTGTCCATGCGATCTGTGTCTTGCCCTCCGGCAGTTCTGGGAAATCATCCGAGAGGATGGTTTCATTACAAAAGCCGAAGGCATTGTAGGCATTGTGCGCCTCACAGTTGAGCAGCACATAGTCCTTGATGCTGTAAATAGTAATCTTCTCCTCTCCCACATACAGCTCGCCGCCAGAGTCTCCATAGACCTTGAAGATGGGCTGTGCCGGGAAAGCAAAGGGATTCTTTAAGGTCGCTCTGCTCTCCAGTCGGATGCTCCTCTGCCCGTCTACGCTCCAACGCTGGGGCTTACAGTTGAAAGTCAGCTCCATCTCGGCGGCTTTCTGGGCAGTGACATCAAAGGCAAGGGCATCCTTGCAGACTGCCATTCGGAAGAAATCCGGGTCGTAGGTGTCCTGCAACTTCTGGTACCCAACCGGCGAGAGCAGCCACGCCTTGACTGCTGCGGTCTTAGCGGGCAGACCGTTGAAGAAAAATGCCTTATATTTGATATCCACATTCTGATATCTTCTTCTGCCTGCCCTTGCATTTTCGGTGAGGATGTCCCCGTTCCTGCCGGGTACGGAGGTACTCTCCACATCCGCAGCCGGGGAATCATACACACCGGGACCAGACAAATATAATAGGAAGTCTTTGCTGGACTTCCCGGCAAAGGACAGATACTGTCTGGCGTATCTGCCTTTGAGCTGAAACTGTGATACTGTCTGCTTTGGGGCATTGTAGCCCATACGCATCTCCTCCTTAAAATTGGCATGAAAAAAGCACCCTGGATTTCTCCAAGATGCTTCGTTCAGCCTTATTCGATTGTCATTTTTTCCAGCTGCTTTTCCTGATCTCTACCGACATAAACAAAATCCATGATCTGAACCTTGAATTTTGTCTCGTCTACCCAGAAATAAGCATAGTAATTTTTGATTCGCAGTCTTCGGACTCCCAGACCATGCCACGGTTCCTCTGGTGTAAGGTGTACACGCTGTGGCATTGTAGCCAGCTTACTGATTTCGCTTTGAAATGTCTTCAGCATTTTTACTGCCGTTTCCGATTCCATTAAATCAAATGCGATATACACACCAATCTCTCGCATGGACTGCTCTGCATGCCGGGTGATTTTCACCTCATACTGCTTTGCCTGTTTTTCCTGTGTGTCCATCCTCAATCTCCCCAATCAGTCTTGCAAAAACTTCATCAGCCGGTGCAGACTGATCAGACTGTGCCTGTGCATAGCCTATGGCCATTCTTGCGTTGAACTCGTCATCCGTCATCTCACTTCTGGACTTCGGATATCCCGCAGGCATACAAGGCCGGAACGGAAGACCATTCCAAAGGACGATTTGCCGATAGAACATATTGATCGCAGTAGAAGCCGGAATACCCAGATTGGACAAAATCGCTTCTGCCTGCTCTTTCAATTCAGGCTCCACCCGTGCTGCTACATTTGAGCTTTTAATAGCCATGTTAACACCGCCTTTCTTGCTCTCATTATAGCATTTTGTATATCGGATTGCAAGACATTTTACTTCTTGAGTTTCCGCAGTTTTATCCACATAGACCTGAATTAAACCATGTCTTTATAAACAACTTTCAAAAAATGCCCCAAATATAAGGAATCTGATTC
>SAAH01000024.1 GCA_009929525.1 Clostridia bacterium
AAGAGCGGGCCGTGGAGATAGCAAATTTTATCATAGAAAACAGTGCTACTGTGCGGCAGACTGCGAAGAAATTTGGGGTATCTAAGAGTACCGTACATAAAGATGTAACAGACCGAATGGAACAGATCAATATCTGTCTGGCGGCGCAGGCAAGGCAGGTACTGGAGCAGAACAAACAGGAACGCCACATCCGGGGCGGGATGGCAACGAAGGAAAAATATATGCACCAAAGACAGAGCTGGACAGACTAGGCCCATATAGCACAGACCAGGGCGAAATGGCTCAGAAGCTTAACAGACTGAAAAATATATGTGGCAAATATCAAACGAAGCAATTGTAACCACCGAACAAATTTAGTATACTATTTTTATTAACCAAATCTCAAATAAAATACAGAAAGGCCAGGTCAAATTAAAAAATGAACACAATAGAACTCTTAGATGCCCTAAAACAAAAAGCTCAAGCAGATCCTCTGATCAGGCAGCAGCTTCTGGAAACGAGAAAATCTTCTCGTCCGCTGGAAGCATTTTGCAAGGCCTGTCAAAGCCTGGGATATCCAATCTACGAGATGGAACTGATCAGCGCAGGAGAGGACTTTTACGCATCTATGAAGAGAAGTACCAATGGCGGCGGCGAGAATTCACCCATGCTGGAATATCAGGATGATTTTTACGAGCTGTTTTTCGCAGGATTATAAGAGACAGCGGGAAATCTGCAAGAAAACAGCAATAGCAGCAAAAACTATATAGACATACATTAAGTGACAGATAAAATGGTGGGGGATACAATTGAATAAAACAAAAGAATCTACACAGGGATATTTTTTCAGCAACAGCAGTTTCAGAAAACTGATCATTCCGCTGCTGATCGAACAGGTTTTGGCGATCACCGTAGGGGTTGCTGATTCGATGATGGTAGCAAGTGCAGGTGAGGCAGCAATGTCAGCGGTCTCACTTGTAGATACTGTTTTTGTACTTTTAATAAATTTGTTTTCGGCATTGGCAACTGGCGGTGCGGTGATCTGCGGGCAGTACATCGGAAAAAAGAAACCGGAGACAGCCTGTCGTGCGGCTGATCAGCTGGTACTATTTACAGGGATATTCTCTGTGGCCGTGATGGCTTTGGCATACATCTGCAAGAACTTTATCCTGCATGGAGTATTTGGAAATATCGAAGCAGCGGTGATGAAAAACTGCAATATTTATCTGCTGATCGTGGCGGCATCGATTCCGTTTATCGCTTTATATAATGCAGGAGCCGCTATTTTCCGCTCCATGGGTGATTCAAAAACAGCTATGTATATGGCCTTGGTGATGAATGGGATCAATCTGATAGGAAATGCTGTCATGATCTATGGTCTGCATATGGGCGTGGCTGGAGCGGCGATACCGACTTTGATTTCCCGTATCGTGGCAGCAGTGGTGATCATCTGTATGCTTGCTGATCAGAAAAAAGAAGTTCATCTGGAACTTCCGTTTGAATTTCGGTTTGATAAAAATCTGCTTAAAAAGATCCTGGGCATAGGCATTCCCAATGGACTGGAAAACAGCATGTTCCAATTGGGCAAGATTTTGGTGCTGAGTATGGCTTCAGGATTTGGAACGGCAGCGATCGCAGCCAATGCAGTCTGCAACAACATCGCCATGTTCCAGATCCTTCCGGGTATGGCCATTGGATTTGCGGTGCTCACCGTTGTTTCCCAGTGTGCAGGGGCCGGAGACTATAAGCAGGTGCGCTATTACACAAGAAAATTAATGAAACTTACGTATATATCAAAGATCCTGATCAATATCCTGGTACTTGCGGCACTTCCCTGGCTGATAAAATTATATAATTTATCACCGGAAGCTGCGGGCTATACAAAACAAATCATCTGGTATCATGCAGCTTGTGTTGTGACCATATGGCCACTCTCATTTTCTTTGCCGAATACTTTGAGAGCTTCTTCCGATGTCAAATATCCGATGATCCTTTCTATCATATCCATGTGGGTATTCCGGATAGGCTTCAGCTGGCTGCTGGGTGTAAGAGTTGATATGGGAATCTTTGGAATCTGGGTTGCCATGACCATAGACTGGCTGTTCCGTGCGATATGCTTTACCATCCGATATTTTCGGGGACGTTGGGAAATCTCTGTGGAAGGTTAGGCGAGCCGCCGATAGCAGGTACATCAAGACGTAGGCGAAAGAATGCGTCCCAACATATTTCTCCCATGCATCTCATAAGATAGATAGAGTGCAGACAAATAAAGGGGGAACAGGATTGTACGATCGTGGTTTGGGGGTTTTGGAACAGTATGGTCTTGAGGCAAAGTCCGTGGCCAGAGGCAGGGGTGCTCTGATCTGTGAAACACAGCAGGGGCTTAAGATCATCCAGGAATACTGGGGTTCACCCAGAAAGATGGAACTTCAGCAAAAACTACAATCCCAATGTCGGGAAATGGGTCAGATACAGGTGGATCTTGTACAGTCAAATCTGGAAGGGCAGGTCATCACTTCGGACAAAGAGGGTATACCATACGTGGTACGTGACTGGTTTTGGGGGAGAGAATGTGATGCCCGCTCGGCAGATGATATCAAAAGAAGTGTCCGGGCCATGGCAGATTTACATACTGTGATGCAGATGGAACCGGAGGAAGCATTGGCACCGTTTGACCTTGTTGAAGAATGCCAAAAGCATAATCGTGAGCTTCGAAAGATAAGAAAATTTCTTCAGACAAAAAAACGTAAAAATGAATTTGAAATGAGGATGGCGAAAAGCATCTCGATGTTTATTGAACAGGGGGAGCAGACCGTAAATCAGTTGGAACACTCGGGATATGGGCAGCTTTTGAAAAAAAGCCAGTCCAGCATCTGTCATGGAGAATGTAATCAGCATAATGTAGTATTTACGGAGAAAGGAATCGCTTTTACGAACTTTGAACATTGGAATTACGGCGTCCAGATGGCGGATCTGTATCAGTTTATGCGCAAGATGCTGGAGAAACATCAGTGGGAACTGGAACTGGGAAATGAGATGCTAAGGGCATATGAAAGCAGGCGGACTCTCTGTCCGGAAGAAATCGAAGTACTGAAACTATGGCTTTCTTATCCGTGGAAATACTGGAAACTTGCCAATTACTATGTAAATAGTAATAAAGTCTGGATTTCCCAGAAAAATACGGATAAATTGATGCAGACGATCGCATTGATGATTCCATGGAAGCGTTTTTTGAAAGAATTCGGGGTACGTTAATTAAAGGTAAATAAGGCGAAAACAGGGAGCTTTTTCTTTTCTTTTCATGGGGAATGGTATATAATGAGGAAAAGTAGCTGTTAGGGAAATGGAACCATACAGTTATGACAAAAAGATTTTTGGGAGGTACTATGATGGATTACAAAGCAATTTATGAATCATGGCTGATCAATCCTTACTTTGATGAGGAAACAAAAGATGAATTAAAAGCAATTGCAGATAACGATAATGAAATCAAAGAAAGATTCTACAAGGATCTGGAGTTTGGTACTGCAGGACTTAGAGGAGTTATCGGTGCAGGAACAAACAGAATGAATATCTATGTTGTAAGAAAGACAACACAGGGTCTGGCTAACTACATTGCAGCAGTGAACGGACAGTCTAAGGGCGTGGCTATCGCATATGATTCCCGCCGTATGTCACCGGAATTTGCTCAGGAAGCCGCACTGTGTCTGGCTGCAAATGGAATCAAAGCATATATCTTTGAGACCCTTCGCCCGACACCGGAACTTTCTTATGCAGTCCGCAAGCTGGGATGTATCGCAGGTATCAATATTACAGCCAGCCACAACCCGCCGGAGTATAACGGATACAAAGTATACTGGGAGGACGGCGCACAGATCACACCGCCTCATGACAGCGGTATCATGGATGAAGTTCAGAAAGTAACAGATTATAATGATGTTAAGACGATGGACAAAGCGAAAGCGGAAGCAGAAGGTCTTTATATCGTTATCGGAAAAGACATCGATGATGCTTACATGGAAGAACTGAAGAGTCAGGTCATCCATATGGATGCGATCAAAGCGATGGCAAAAGAATTGAAGATCGTATATTCTCCTCTTCATGGAACCGGCAATGTTCCGGCAAGAAGAGTTCTGGAAGAACTGGGATTTGAAAATGTATATGTAGTAAAAGAGCAGGAACTGCCGGATGGAGAATTCCCAACAGTAAGCTATCCGAATCCGGAAGCAGATGAGGCATTTGAATTAGGTCTCAAGCTTGCAAAAGAAGTGGATGCAGATCTTGTACTGGCAACTGATCCGGATGCAGACCGTCTTGGTGTGCGCGTAAAGGATGCAAAGACAGGAGAGTACCATACACTGACAGGAAATATGTCAGGATGTCTCCTTGAAGAATACGAACTGAGCCAGAGAAAAGCAGTTAACGGAAGCCTGCCGGCAGATGGAGCTGTTATCAGCACGATCGTTACAACAAATATGGCAGCAGCGATCGCGAAGTCTTATGGACTGCGTTTTATTGAAGTGCTTACTGGATTCAAGTTTATCGGTCAGCAGATCCTTGGCTTTGAGCAAAAAAAAGAGGGAACCTATCTGTTTGGATTCGAGGAGAGCTACGGCTGTCTGATCGGTACTCATGCAAGAGATAAGGATGCGATCGTAGCAACTATGGCACTTTGTGAAGCAGCAGCTTATTATAAGACACAGGGAAAAACTCTCTGGGATGCTATGCTCGATATGTATGACAAATATGGCTACTATAAAGATGATATTCAGTCTATTACCCTGAAAGGAATCGAAGGACTGGCAAAGATTCAGGAGATCCTCAATACTCTCCGTACGAATCCGCCGAAACAGATTGGTGAGTATCCGGTAGTATCTGCAAGAGACTATAAGATGGATACGATCGTTGATCTCAAAACGGGTGAGACAAAAGCTACAGGCCTTCCAAGCTCCAACGTACTTTACTACGACCTGACAGACGATGCATGGGTATGTGTAAGACCTTCTGGAACAGAGCCTAAAGTAAAATTCTATTATGGTGTGAAGGGAACCTCTCTGGAAGATGCAGATTCCAAATCAGCTGCACTTGGAAAAGAAGTTCTTGCTATGATCGACAAAATGCTCTAAAACAAATAAAAAACCCTAAAATCCTTGACAAAACAGGTATGAAAGTATATAAATAGGTGTAGTAAAATACAATTCTAGATACTTATAGGAGGAATATCATGAACAAAACAGAATTAATTGCAGCTATGGCTGAACAGACACAGTTATCCAAGAAGGACGCAGAAGCTGCTTTAAAAGCATTTATTGACGTTGTATCAGAAGAATTAAAGAAAGGTGAGAAAGTGCAGTTAGTTGGATTTGGTACTTTTGAAGTTTCTGAAAGAGCAGCAAGAGAAGGAAGAAATCCTGCAACTGGTGAGACCATGACGATCAAAGCTTCCAAAGCTCCAAAGTTCAAAGTTGGAAAAGCTTTAAAAGATATGGTGAACGCTTAATTTAAAATATGAGATTAGATAAGTTTTTAAAGGTTTCCAGACTGATCAAGAGACGGACCGTGGCAAACGAGGCCTGCGATGCAGGAAGAGTGCTGATCAACGATCGTCCCGCCAAAGCTTCGGCTCAGGTGAAAAGTGGAGATGTACTGGAGATCCAGTTTGGCAGTAAGGCCGTAAAGGTGGAAGTGTTGGACGTACAGGAAACTGTGAAAAAGGAAGCAGCTCAGGAGCTGTATCGATATCTGTAGATAACAGTTATTGAGAATTGTCCTTTGACAGTTACAAGAATAGAGCGAAATGACCCTTCATATAATGTACAGGGACTTATATATCGGCGAATACCCGGTTATGAGCAAATGGTACAGGATATGGAGGGTCTTTTTATGGAAGAAAAGCAGGGGTCTGATCATCAGCTCATTCTTCAGGGGCGGAAGAAGGGGTGTCTGTCAGGCGTTGTGAATGTGGTTTCATTTGATTCGGAACAGATTTTTCTCGAGACAACACAGGGGATGCTTACAATAAAAGGAAAAGAACTCCATGTGAGCCGTCTTCATCTGGAACAGGGAGAGGTGGATGTGGAGGGCTTGGTAGAAAGTTTGGTATACACGGAAAACGGACCATATGGAAAGAAACAGAAGGGCAGCCTGGTCAAAAGGCTGTTTGATTGATCATGAGTGCCTATATGGGGAAAGAACTTCTTCTCTTTACAAAATCCCTCTGGTATGGCTCTTTCCTTATGATAATATACGATGGTCTGCGGATACTGCGCCGCGTCCTTCCTCACACATCGGTCATAGTGGCGATAGAAGATCTGCTGTTTTGGATGATCAGCAGTCTCTTTTTATTTTCCAGATTTTTCTGGGAAAATGAAGGAGCGCTCAGAGCCTATCTTTTTGTTGGCACGGTGTTGGGAATGTTGGCCTGGCATTATTCTCTGAGCAGGATATATGTCGACGTATGCTCCGGAATCATGAATAAAATAAAAAAAATACTGTTGATTCCTGCAAGAAAAGTACTTATTTTGGTAAAAAGGTTGAAATTATGGGCAAGGAGCGTTAAAATCTCTTTATATATACGTCGAATGGCTGTCTGGAATAAATGGATGGCAAAGAGAGATAGGGGAGCAGGACATGGAAAAAAAGAAGGGTGCCAAAAAAGGAAGAAATACAAAAGTAAAACGCCGGAGCATCCAGAATAAGGCAGCTATGCTGGGAATCAGCGGAGTTGTCTGTATGCTGTTAGTGATACTTTTACTGGAGGGACGTTCTTTGCAGGATAGGATCCAGGTAAATGAAGATAAAAAAGCGCAGCTGGAAGATCAGCTTGCTTCGGAGGAAGCACGCACAGGTGAGATTGAAGAACTGCAGGAATATATGCAGAGTGATGAGTATATTGAGAAGATCGCAAAAGAAAAGATTGGATTAGTAAAGGACAACGAAATCATATTTAAGGAAAATAATTAAACTTCGGATTTTGTCTAAAAGTTTTCATGACCTTCGGGTTGGATTTGACAACTTTTTCAAAAAGTGGCATCTATAATACTCCTTTAGGGATAGAAACGTGTTAGCGTGTTTTTAGTCTAATAAGGGGGACAGGGATGCATGCAGATGTGGATGATTGCCATGCTCGCCGTCAGTGTGATACTGATAGTCCGGGACATGGCAAAAATTATTTTCACAGATAAGAAAAAGGGGAAGCCAATATACGATGTCTATCCGCAAAAGGAAAAGATAGAGGGGTATGCGAGGTCATTTCAGCGGCTTGCTCATACATTTTATGAGCTGCCCAATCATCAGGAGCAATTGACTCAGACGGAAGTTCAGGACATCTTTTCACGAGCAAAAGAGAATGTATGTCAGAACTGCACAGATTATGAAAAATGCTGGACGATGCAGGAGAACCAGACCTGCCAGAGAGCATTTGAATTTTTGCGGGTAGTTGAAGAAGGGAATCCTGACAGGTTCGTACGGGAACAGGGAGAATGGTTTACCCAGTGCTGTCAGGCGGTAAACTTTACGGAAAATCTCAAGAAAAGTTTTTTTGAAATACGGGAAGAATTATTATATAGAAACCGTTTGATAGAGAATCGTCTGGCTGTTGCAGAACAGCTGAATGAAGTGGCAAGGCTGATCAAAAAACTGTCTGCGGATGTGAGTGATATCTGCAGCGTGCCTACAGCACTGGAGGAAAAGATACGAAAGCATCTTCAAAAACACCGTATAGTAGTTGATCAAGTATGGATGCTGTCAAATAAAGATGAAAAATGGCGGATATTTCTTACGATACGGGCAAGGGGCGGGCAGTGTATCACCATGAGGGAGGTTGCCCGGCAGATCTCAGAGGTATGTGGCTGTTCGATGGTCCCGGCACGCGACAGCAGGGCTGTGCTGAACAGTGAGATGAAAACAGTCCTTTTTACGCAGGAGACAAATTATAAAGTCCTCTATGGTGTGGCGAAGGTGACAAAGGAGAGAGAGACAATATCCGGTGACAATTATGCCTGCACCAGTACGGACGGACAGTTTGTTATGTGTCTGTCAGATGGGATGGGATCGGGAATCGAGGCGAACCGTGAGAGTGAAACGGTGGTTGAGCTTCTGGAACAGTTTGTCACATCGGGATTTTCAAGAGAAACAGCGGCACGGATGGTTAATTCGGCACTGGTACTGCAGCGAAAAGATGGAATGTTTTCAAGCGTGGATGTCTGTACACTTGATCTGTATATAGGAATCTGCGAATTCTTAAAAGCAGGGGCGGCAACCAGCTTTATACGCCGTGCGAATTGGGTGGAGACGATCACATCCACCAGTTTGGCAGCAGGTTTGGTACAGCAGTTGGATTTTGAAAAAACCTCTCGAAAGTTGTATGATGGAGATTATCTGGTTATGGTGACCGATGGAGTGATGGATGCTCTTCCTCAGAAAAAAGAGGAGGAGACGATGAAAGAAATCATACTTCAGGCAGAAGATGTGATGCCGAAAGAAGTGGGAAGATATATATTAGAAAAAGCGTTAAGTTACAGTGAATACCGGGCACAGGACGATATGACTGTATTAGTGGCAGGAATGTGGAAAAAATAAAGGGAAAACAGGAAAAAGAGAGGACGATCTTCATATATGTGGAAAACAGAACAAAAGATCCAGTCATTTGTGGAAAAATACAACATGATCCAGCCCAAGGATGTACTTGTGGCCGGAATATCCGGAGGCGCAGATTCTGTGTGCCTTTTATATATGTTAAAAAAACTTCAGGAAAATATAGATTTTTCTTTCTGGGCGGTCCATGTGAATCATAACCTGAGAGGGGAAGAGGCCAGCAGAGATGAAAATTTTGTGAAGGATTTGTGCGAAAAGGAAGAGGTTCCCTATCTGTCCATTCATAAAGATGTACAGGATCTGGCAGCTAAAGAAGGAATGTCTCTTGAAGAAGCCGGACGTAAGGCGCGATATGAAGCGTTTGGACAGGTTTGCAAAGAAAAAAATGCAGGAAAGATCGTTCTTGCCCATCATCAGGATGACCTTGCAGAAACGATGATCCATCATTTGGCCAGAGGGACTGGCATGGCGGGGCTGTGCAGTATGAGGCCGGTTTCGGGCAACCGTATCCGCCCGCTTTTGTGTATCGGACGCAGGGAAATCGAATCTTATCTTCTTGCGGCGGAGAAAGAATGGAAAGATGACAGTACAAACATGGATGACCATTTTACCAGGAATAAAATCAGGCACCATGTTATAAGCTATCTATGTCAGGAGATTAATCCGCAGACAACAGCCCATATGGCGGAAACGGCCAATGAACTTGCGCAGGCAGAAGAACTGATCGAGAGTATCGTCTGTGAAAAAATGAAAGAGGCAGTCGAACAACGTGAACATTCTATATTTATCAAAGAGGAAATGAGTAAGGAAAAAGAATATCTGCAAAATAGGATTTTTATGGAGGTATTTGGGGAGGCGGCCGGTTCCAAAAAGGATTTTACAAGACTTCATGTGGAGGCGGCAGAAGGGTTATGGAAGAAACAGGTGGGCAAGCAGGTGGCTTTGCCATATGGACTGCGTGCGATCCGCGAATATGAAGGCATCCTGCTGACCTCGGAGAATATAGAAAAAAACAGTGGGGAAGAAGATGCTGTTATCCTCTTGATTCCAGGCGTTACCAAAGTGGGTGAATATGATGTGAAATGTGAGATTATTCCACACAATTTTACTGGAATCGTAGAAAAAAAGTATACGAAATGGCTCGATTATGATAAAATGAAAAATAGTCTGGAGATTCGTCATCGCAGGTCGAAGGACCGGATCAGCGTGCATCCGTCGGGTGGAAGCAAGAAGCTGAAAGATTATATGATCGATCGGAAGATACCCCAGAAGCAAAGAGATCAGCTGTATCTGCTCGCAGATGGACAGGTTATTGCGTGGGTGATCACCGACCGGATCAGTGAAAAGTATAAAGTGACAGATAAGACCAGACAGGTACTGCACATTCAGATAAGAGGAGGAAATATTCATGAGTGATAAAATCAGCGTACTGATCAGTGAAGACAAAGTGAATCAGAAGATAGAAGAAATTGCCGCACAGATCAGCAAAGAATATGAAGGTAAATCTGTACATTTGATCTGTATATTAAAGGGAAGCGTATTCTTTTCCTGCGAACTGGCAAAACGTATCACAGTTCCTGTGACACTGGACTTTATGTCGGTATCAAGTTATGGGGATGATACCAAGTCAAGTGGTGTGGTAAAGATCATAAAGGACCTGGATGAGCCATTGGAAGGAAAAGATGTTCTGATCGTGGAGGATATCATCGATTCCGGACGGACATTGAGCTATCTGATCGAGATCTTGAAAAAAAGAAATCCTGCCAGTATGAAGTTATGTACATTATTGGACAAACCGGAAAGACGCGTAAAGAAAGTAGATGTGGATTATACCTGCTTTAATATTCCAGACGAATTTGTAGTTGGCTATGGTCTGGATTATGCACAGAAATATAGAAATCTCCCATATATTGGAGTGATCGAACCGGAAGTATAGATAGCCGAAAGGAGAATAGAGTGAAGAAACAAACAAGAGGAGTGTGGATTTGGCTGGTCAAGGTGCTTTTCATCGTGGCAGGCTTCAGCTATCTGGCCAGACAAATGCAAAATACAAATGAATATTCCTATCAGGCATTTGACAAGGATATTTCTGAAGGGAATATCGTACAAGCGGTCATCCATCAGAATGAGCAGGTGCCTACAGGACAACTGGTCGTTCAGCTTAAAAATGGCGAGCAGACAGATATGTATATCAACGATGTAGATGAGATACGTGGGATATTGGACGAACATAGTATTGTGTATCGTATGACGAATGTTCCTCAGCAGAGTAAAATTGTATCAGTAGTACTTCCGATTTTATCTATAGGAGTGCTGATATTTTTAGTGTTTATGCTTTTTGCCAGGACAGGAAGCGGCGGAGGCGGCGGCAACAGCAAGATGATGAATTTTGGAAAAAGCCGTGCCCATATGGTGACAGAGTCCGATGGCAAATTCAATTTTGGAAGTGTGGCAGGTCTGCAGGAAGAAAAGGAAGATCTGCAGGAGATTGTAGACTTTTTGAAGAACCCAGGAAAATACAACCGTGTAGGTGCCAGGATACCTAAGGGAGTCCTTCTTGTGGGCCCTCCGGGAACGGGAAAAACTCTGATGGCAAAAGCGGTAGCTGGAGAAGCTGGTGTGCCGTTTTTCTCGATTTCGGGTTCTGACTTTGTGGAGATGTTCGTAGGTGTGGGAGCATCCCGAGTAAGGGATTTGTTCGAAGAAGCAAAAAGCCATCATCCATGTATTATATTTATCGATGAGATTGATGCCGTTGCAAGAAGGCGTGGAACGGGAATGGGCGGCGGACATGATGAGAGAGAGCAGACACTGAATCAGCTTCTGGTGGAGATGGATGGATTCGGTGTGAATGAAGGAATCATCGTGATGGCAGCGACAAATAGAGTTGATATCCTTGACCCGGCTATCCTTCGTCCGGGACGTTTCGACCGACGTGTTGTAGTCGGAGCTCCGGATGTGAGAGGCAGAGAAGAGATACTGAAAGTTCATTCCAAAGGGAAACCGCTGGGAGATGACGTGAATCTGGAACAGATTGCTCAGACAACAGCTGGATTTACGGGAGCCGAACTTGAGAATCTTCTGAATGAAGCTGCGATCATTGCGGCTAAGGATGAGAGAGCATTTTTAAAACAAAAAGATATTCAGAAAGCATTTATCAAAGTGGGTATCGGTACGGAAAAACACAGCAGAGTGATCTCGGATAAGGAAAAACGCATCACAGCCTATCACGAAGCAGGTCATGCGATCCTCTTTCATGTACTGGAACAGATGGAACCTGTCTATACTATATCGATCATACCGACAGGGCTTGGGGCAGCAGGCTATACGATGCCGCTTCCAAACAAAGACGAGATGTTCAATACCAGAGGAAAGATGCTGGAGCATATACAGGTATGCCTTGGCGGCCGTATCGCAGAAGAATTGATCTTTGACGATATCACCACAGGTGCTTCTCAGGATATCAAACAGGCAACTCAGATAGCGAAATCAATGGTGACGAAGTATGGTATGTCATCAAGCATGGGCATGGTTGCTTATGGCGATGATCAGGATGAAGTGTTCATTGGCCGGGATCTGGCACATGCGAGAGGATTCAGTGAATCTACTGCAGCAGACATTGATCATGAGGTAAAAGCTATTATCGATGAATGCTACGATAAGGCACGTACCATCATCACAAGTTACGATTATGTGCTTCATAGCTGTGCAAAATTATTGCTTGAGAAAGAAAAAATCACAGGTCCTGAATTCGAAGAATTATTCGAAAATGGAAAAATCGGGGATGCAGCGTCAGAAATTGTACAAAATTCCGAAGAGAAAAAATCTATATTTTAAGCGGGCGGTAAAAATGAATAAAAAACGATAAAAAATAAAATGAGGTTTGTGCACACTTTTAGCCTGTCCCATGGTATTATAATAAACGTAAAAACCCCCCAATACATTATATAGTTTTTGCTACACCCCATAAGAAGAAATACCTTCTCCAAAAAAGACAGCCTCGGCTGTCTTTTTTACTTTTACAAGACGGAGAGCCTTGCTGGCAGGATACTTTCCGAAATATCGACTGTTATAGTAAAAAACGAACGATATTTGAAAAGCATCCAAACAAGGGGTGGAAAGTGGTTGTATTTTTAAAAAGCATAAGATACAATGGATAAGAAATCAGAGTGTTAGAATAAATGAAGGGCAGTGAAAAAGATGGAACAGGGTATTGAGACGCAAAGGGCGCAGGAATATATAACCAGGATGCGGCCGGTATTTAATAAGAGGGCATTGTTTAGTGATGAGACAAGGCAGTATAGAACACCGTTTGAACCGGAAGCGGGAGATGTGGTTACGATTCGTTTCAGAACATTGAAAAACAATGTGGACGAGATCTATTTTATCAGCGGTGCTGTCCGCACAAAGATGAACTTTACTGAGAGTAAACAGGGATTTGATTATTACAGTATAGATATTGAGGTTGGATCGGAACCGATCCATTACTATTTTGAGATACAGTCAGGCAAGATCATTTGTTATTACAATGAGCTTGGTGTTACCAGACAACTGCAGGAACAGTATTCTCTTGGTATTGTTCCCGGATTTAAGACTCCTGATTGGGCCAAGGGTGCTGTTATGTACCAGATTTTTGTGGACCGTTTCTGTAATGGAGACAAGTCAAACGATGTGTTGTCAGGAGAATACTATTATATAGACAGTCAGAGCAATCGTGTGGAAGACTGGGAAAGACTTCCGGAAGTTATGGATGTCCGGAACTTTTATGGCGGAGATCTTCAGGGAATCATGGACAAACTGGATTATCTTCAGGAACTGGGTGTGGAAGTCATCTATCTGAATCCTGTTTTTGTATCTCCGTCGAATCATAAATATGATATTCAGGATTATGATTATATCGATCCTCATTATGGCAAGATCGTAGAAGATGAAGGAGATCTGCTTTGGGAAGGGGATAGAGATAACACTCATGCGACCAGATATATCAATCGTGTGACGAATAAAAAGAATCTGGAAGCCAGCAATCAGTTTTTTATAGAATTGGTGGAAGCGATACATCAGAGAGGTATGAAGATCATATTAGATGGAGTGTTTAACCACTGCGGTTCCTTTAACAAATGGCTGGACAGAGAACGGATCTATGAATATCAGGATGGTTATGAGAAGGGTGCATTTGTATCGGCGGACAGCCCATACCACACTTTTTTCAAGTTCCACAATGAGCATGACTGGCCATATAATGAATTTTATGATGGCTGGTGGGGGCACGATACGCTTCCAAAGTTAAATTACGAGGATTCTCCTAAACTTCAGGAATACATCATGTATATTGCCCGGAAGTGGGTATCCCCTCCGTACAATGTAGATGGTTGGAGACTGGATGTGGCGGCTGATCTGGGACACAGTTCCGGATATAATCATTTGTTCTGGAAGGAGTTTCGCAGGGTGGTCAAAGAGGCAAATCCAGAAGCTATCATTATTGCAGAACATTATGGGGACGCGGGTTCCTGGCTTCAGGGTGATGAGTGGGATTCGGTGATGAACTATGATGCATTTATGGAGCCGGTTTCATGGTTCTTTACAGGGCTGGAAAAGCACAGCGATCAGTTCAGGGGAGAACTTCGTGGTGATGCTGAAAGTTTCCAGAATGCGATGCTTTATAATGGATCAAGGTTCTATGCCCCTTCGCTTCAGGTGGCTATGAACGAGCTGGATAATCATGATCATTCCAGATTCCTGAGCAGGACCAATGGAAGAGTAGGACGTTTGAACAGCCAGGGACACAGAGCGGCAGAAGAAAATGTCAATAAAGCTGTGCTTCGTGAAGCGGTAGTTGTCCAGATGACATGGCCGGGTGCTCCGACACTTTACTATGGAGATGAGGCGGGTGTGTGTGGATTTACAGATCCGGATAACAGAAGGACTTATCCATGGGGAAAAGAAGATCAGTATCTTATAAAGTTTTATCAGAAAGCGATCGAGATGCATAAAAGCTATGATGTTTTAAAACATGGTTCTCTGAAGTTCCTTAAAGGCGGATATAATCTTCTGGCATATGGAAGATTTTCAGATGATGAACATCTGATCGTGGTGATCAATAACAGCAATGAAGTGGTCAACACAGATATTCCTGTATGGGAGACTGGTATGAGCAGAACGAAGGACAGTGTGATGAAGAGTGTACTAAGCACAAATGCACTTGAGTTCCATACAAAAGAAAAAGTATATCCTGCAAGTGCAGGTATCTTATCCTTGGAGCTGTCACCGCTGGAAGCTATCGTACTATATGCAAATGATACAGAAAATTGATAGACGAATTGATAAAAAAATTCTTGCAATCCGCGACAAAGTGAGTTATAATTTTATCTTGTCAGAGGCTTGATACGAAACAGGTCAGGTGCTGACAAGGCATGGATGGATTCCCGAGTGGCCAAAGGGGACAGACTGTAAATCTGCTGCAAATTGCTTCGGTGGTTCGAATCCACCTCCATCCATTCGTGCCGCAGTGGCGGAACTGGCAGACGCCCGGGACTTAAAATCCCGTGGGTAGTGATACCCGTACCGGTTCGATTCCGGTCTGCGGCATTACAATTTATAAGACGACATAAAAGAAACGCTGGATAATGCAGCGTTTCTTTTACGTTATACGGTCTTTGGGGAAAATGGAGAACATGTGATGAGAAAAAGAGAAGTAAAATATGCATTTGTAAAGACGATCCCGATATTGTTCAGTTACATATTTTTGGGGATGGCATTTGGGATTGTGATGTATCAGGCGGGATTTTCATTTGGGTGGGCTGTTTTGACCAGTATCATAGTCTATTCAGGAGCATTTCAGTTTGTACTTGTTCCGTTCCTTGCGGCGGGGACGAGCCTTATTACGGTGGCACTGACGGCAGTGGCTATGAATAGCAGGCATATCTTTTATGGATTATCCTTTGTGGAAGAATTTCGAAGCATGGGGAAGAGATTTCCGTATATGGTGTTTTCACTGACAGACGAATCTTTTGCACTTAATTGCTCTACGGAATTTCCAGAGGATATGGATCGGAAGAATATCCGTTTTTGCATGTCTTTGTTCTGCCATATATACTGGGTCTGCGGCACACTGTTTGGATCAGTGATGGGGCAGGTGATCCCTTTTGACTTTGAGGGGATAGACTTTTGCATGACAGCACTTTTCGTGACGATTTTTATCGATCAGTGGCGAACTGCCAGTTCTCATGTGCCGGCAGTTATTGGGCTTGGAACCTCGGTACTGTTTTTGATTTTGTTGGGTGCGGACAATTTTATTCTTCCGGCGCTGGTCCTGGCAACAGCAATCCTTATATTTTATGGGAAGCAAACGATAAACAAAGAAGAAGTGCTGCAGGATACTGCGGATAGAAATGAGAGGAACGGACATGAATAATTATGAAATCCTGCTTATGATACTCGTGCCGGCATTGGTCAATATCTGTCTTCGTGCCGTACCTTTTGTGTTTTTGGGCAGAAAGAAAGAAGTGGGAGCCGGAATAAGAAACGTGGGAGATATGCTTCCGGCGGCTATCATGGCGACTCTCGTTATCTATTGCATCAGAAGTATTACAGTGTCAGGAATGACAGATAATATCATGACACTGACCAGTGTTGCGGTCACATCACTTCTGCATATATGGAAGAAAAACACGATAATAAGTATCAGCGGAGGGACTATTTTGTATATGGTCCTGGTGCATATCTTTGGCTAGGAGGGTGGCAGGTGAGTAAAAAGAAATACGAAAAAGACATCCATCCTGATTTTAAAAGTATAGCATATAATATTCCATTCAATGTCTTTCAGATGAAGGCGGCAAAACCAATTTTATCAGTGATGTTGAAGGCAACACCGAAGCCAAAAGAGATTACAGAACGACAGGTGAAAATCAGAGGATATCAGGGAAATGTATTAAATATCAATATTTTTGAACCCGTACAGACGGATCAAAAGCTGCCGTGTCTGCTGTATCTTCATGGCGGCGGGTTTGGATATAAGGCGGCTCCGTATCACAAAAGGCTGGCCTGCATATATGCAAAAAGAGCAAATTGCCGTGTCATTTTTCCGGATTATCATCTGCTGCCAAAGTCACCTTATCCGGCAGCATATGAGGATGTTCTTTCTGCCTATCGATGGATCTGCCGGAATGAAAAAGGACTGCGGATTGATAAGAATCATATTGCAGTAGCGGGAGACAGTGTAGGTGCAGCACTTGCAGCGACATTGTGCAATTCTGTCGAAAAGAAAGACCTGACGATCCCATGTCTGCAGATGCTGATCTATCCAGTCATCGATGCCGGGATGCGAACCGAATCGATGAAAAAATATACGGATACACCATTGTGGAATGCGGAAAATAACAGAAAGATGTGGAAGATGTATCTTAGTCACGCATCAAAAGAGGATGAAAAATTGGCATCTCCCATGGACAATGAACTGCCGGACTATATTCCAAAGACTTACATAGAGACGGCGGAGATCGATTGTCTGCATGACGAGGGGATCCTATATGCGAAAAAGCTTCGGAGGCACGGAGCTAAGGTGAGGGTCTATGACACCAAAGGTACGATACATGGATACGATTCTGCCGTAAATAGCAGGATCACGCAGCAATCAATACATCGGCGGATAGAAGTTTTGCAGAAAGCTTTTCACGGGCATCGGTCTTAGGACGGATGTCCGTTTTCGCATGAGAGAAAATTGCGTCCTATGATATAAAAATGCTATACCATTTGCAGTAATTTTAGATGCATTTTCTGTAATAAGGCGAATGCATGATTGAATCATCAAATGGCAGGATATATAATGTAGAGAACATACAGTGTGGGGCGTATCCACAGTCTGTCAAAGCAGGGATGAATGCCCATCTGGCAAAACCGGTCGAGGCAAAGCTTCTTTATAAAACGATCGAAAAATATATATGATAAATGGATAATGGATCAGTGAAGGCGGTGAAGCGGGAATGAAGGAGATACAGACGATATTAATTGTAGAAGATGAAGCCATAAATCGTCGGATATTGAAGAAAATATTGTCAGACAAATTTTTGATCATCGAGGCGGAAAATGGTGCAGCGGCCTGGGATATCCTCCATGAAAAGACACAGGATATAGGTGCTGTCCTTCTTGATCTTATCATGCCTGTTATGGATGGATATAGATTGCTGGAAAAGATACGGCAGGCATCGATGACGGAACTCCCGGTGATCGTTATGACAGGAGAATCTGACGTGGAGACAGAGAAAAAAGCGTTGGATGCCGGAGCCTGGGATTTTGTTACAAAGCCGTATAATGCCAAGATACTGCTGAGCCGTCTGAATAATGCGATGGCGCGCAGACAGGCATCAGTCTATAAAAAAATGCAGAAAATGTCGGCACATGATCCTCTTACAGGCCTGCATAATCGAAATCGAATGTTTGAACAGACCCGCAGGATGATAGATGAACATCCCGACGTTAAGTTTGTATTTATACGTGCAGACATAGACCATTTTGCGCTATATAATTCGGCTTTCGGTGAGGAAGAGGGAAACCGGCTCCTGTGTTACCTTGCAAGACAATTTGAAAGCATTGCAAGGGCCTATGATATCTGCTCTTTTGGAAGGATCAATGCGGATATCTTTTGTGCATGCATACCTTATAGCGGAGATGACAAGAAACTGCGGGCGGCAGTAGATCAGACGCAAAAGAAACTGGCAGAGTACAGAAAAAATTATCTTTTGGAGATATCTGTCGGTGTTTATATCATCGAGGAGCCTTCTCTTAGTGTGGAAGAATTTTTTATACGGGCATCAATGGGTGTGCAAAAATGTAAACGTCAGTATGGAAATCATATAGGATATTATGATGAATCTGTTGGGAAACGTGCGGCAGAAGAAATTGCTATCACAAATGTGATGGAGAGGGCACTCAGGGAAAAGGAATTTGTAGTATATCTGCAGCCGAAGGTTGACTTGTCTACGGATCATGCCTGTGGTGCAGAAGCACTTGTGCGGTGGAAAAGTCCAAGCAAAGGACTGATCTCACCAGGTGTATTTATTCCTGTTTTTGAGCGGAATGGATTCATAGCAAAATTAGATTATTACGTGTGGGAAGCCACTTGTCAGATGCTGCACGATTGGATAGGAGCAGGATGGGAGCCATCGCCTGTTTCTGTGAATATATCACGAATCAGTATGTATGATCCAAGACTTGTGAAACGATTAGTGGAACTGGTAGAAAGATACCAGATCCCATGTGCACTTTTACAGCTTGAAGTTACAGAAAGCGCCTATATGTCAAGCCCTGGTCTCATGAAAGAGACGATCCACGCACTTCGGACGGCAGGATTTACTATTTTGATGGATGATTTCGGAAGCGGATATTCTTCTCTTAATACACTTAAGGAAATAGAGGTAGATATCCTGAAGATAGATATGAAATTTCTGCCAATTGGTGATGAAGTAGAAAAAGGTGAGATCATACTGGCTTCCATCATTAAGATGGCAAATTGGCTTGGAATGTCTGTGGTTGTAGAAGGTGTGGAGACGAGAGAACAAAGAGATTTCCTTGAGGGCACAGGATGTGACTGTGTGCAGGGATATTATTATGCCAGACCCATGCCACAGGAAGAATATGAACAGGGATATGTATTTAGGGAAAAATCACAGGAGGATCCGGTCATCGTGGATAAACAGCCGCTCCACAATGTGACGATACTGATCATAGATGATGAAGAGGTAGACCGAGCCATCCTGAAGGGTATGCTTGAGGAGCGATTCCATATACATACATGTCAAAGCGCAGAAGAAGGACTTGCCTATCTGAAAAGAAATCAGAGCAGGGTCCGGTTGATCCTGGTTGATAATGTTATGCCGGGTATGAGCGGATTGGAATTCATGGCTTATTGTCAGGATAGTTCATCTCTTCGCTTTATTCCAAGGATTATGATAACTTCGGATGATGATGTCAATATACAGGTAAAAGCTTTTCAAAATGGTGCATATGACTATATTAAGAAACCATTGATCAAAGAAGTTGTTTTGGCAAGGGTTAATCATGTGATGGGTATCATCCGTCAGTATCGTGTGTTTGAAAGTGTAGAATATGAGCACCACAGCTTGGGGGAGAGAGATCCAGTCACTCGTTTGCTGAATAAAAATGCATTTTATGCTATCGGTGAAAGGTATCTGGGAAACTATCCGGAGGATAAAGTGGCATTGATCGTGGCTGATGTGGATAATTTCAAAGAAATTAATGATGTTTATGGACATTTGATCGGTGATGCAGCGATACAGTGTGTGGCAGAAACGCTCAAGAGAGAATTTAGGAAGACAGATTTGATCGGAAGATTTGGCGGCGATGAATTCATGATATTAATGTCGAATCTTCCTGACGAAGAACGTGCAAAAAAGAAAGCCTCGGAAATCATCAAATCGGTAGCTGTCAGTTGCGCGAAAGAGGTGCACGTAAGTGTGGGTCTCAGCGTGGGGGTAGCATTTAGAGAGACATATGTAGAAACCGAAGACACGATCATTTCTATCTTTAACCGTGCAGATCTGGCTTTGTATGAGGCAAAGAAGACAGGAAAGGGAAAAGCTGTGATCTATGGAGAAAAGGTCCCGCCTATTGCGGACGATGACAAACCGCTGATACTGATCTGCAGTGAGGATCCCCAGCTGCACCCGACGATCGCATTGGCATATGGCGATAGTGCGGCTTTTGCAAATATCACAAGTATGCAGAGTCTGATCGGGATGTTTGAACAATATGAGAAACGTATCTTCGCGGTATGTCTGGATGTTCAAAAAAGAAGTATGCATGATTCCGATGATTTTTATCAATATATTCTGGAACATGGCGGCGGCACCAGTATCGCACTGCTGGCTGTATGTAAAGAAGGAGATATGGAAGCACTGAGAGCGGCACTGGAGCTGGAGATACAAGACGTATTGACTCTTCCGCCCCAGCTTGATGTTATCCAGAAAAAATTGTCCCGGATTCTGTTAATGAGGAAAACGAACAGCTCAGAAAGAAAAAATAAGGATCATACGGTTTGATATCCAAGCCGTATGATCCTTTTTCTTATAAACGTTATATGTGACAGAAAACCTATGTTGTTTCTTATTATACGATATCCTGAGCATGTTTTTTTATGGCATCAAAGCTTTCGGCGCTAAGGACATGTTCCATCTTGCAGGCATCCTGTACCGCGATCTCTTTATCAACACCCAGCTGCATCAGCCAGCGTGACAAAAGTGTATGACGTTCATACATGGTGTCGGCGATTTTTTTCCCCATATCTGTAAGGGTGATATGCCCTTCGGAGTCAACGAGAATATAACCATTTTCTCGGAGATTTTTCATGGCTACACTAACACTTGGTTTAGAAACTTCCAGTTCATTGGCAATATCGATAGAACGGACATAACCTTTTGTTTGACCGATCATCAATATGGACTCCAGGTAATTTTCAGCAGATTCTTGTATCTTCACGTTCTCACCTCATTTACATATTTTTCAGTAGATTGACAAGTAGATAATTATGTTTAGTCTACCATAGAAAGCAGAAAAGTTCAAACATTGTATAGAGAAAATCAGGAAAATAAGAAAGGCAACTATCGCCTTGACGTAAAGCGGCAGAGACAAGTACAATAAGAAGTATCAGATGGGGAAAAGGAGGATAACATAGAATGAAAAAAATAGGATTTATCGGAACGGGTGTTATGGGAAAATCGATGGTGAGAAATCTGCAAAAGGCAGGATATGAACTGTCTGTTTATAACCGTACCAGAGAGAAAGCAGAGGAACTCATCAAGGAAGGGGCAGTATGGTGTGAAACTCCGGCAAGCTGTGCCAAGGGTAAGGATGCGGTGATAACCATAGTGGGATATCCAAAGGATGTGGAAGAGGTTTATTTTGGAACGGATGGGGTTTTTGAGGGTGCTGACCCGGGGACATATCTTATCGATATGACAACCACAAGTCCGCAGCTTTCTGTGAAAATTTATGAAGAAGGTAAGAAGCGAGGACTGCATGTGCTGGATGCACCGGTATCTGGTGGCGATATAGGAGCACAAAATGCCACTCTTGCAATCATGGTGGGAGCAGAGGAAACAGATTTTGCAGCCTGCTATGATCTTTTGAAGGCAATGGGAAGCAGTGTGATCCATGAAGGGCCGGCCGGCAGCGGTCAGCATGTTAAGATGGCTAATCAGATCGCAATAGCTGGCACTGTAACAGGAGTGTGCGAGGCAGTAGCTTATACACAGGCGATGGGAGTAGACACGGATAAAATGCTCAAAACGATAACAGGTGGAGCAGCAGGAAGCTGGCAGCTGGCCAATCTGGGGCCTAAGATGGCGGTGGGAGATTATGCACCGGGATTTTATATCAAACATTTTATTAAGGATATGCGGATCGCAGAGGAAGAAGCAGGCGAACAAAATCTGGTACTTCCAATATTGGAAAAAGTGTGCGAAATGTTTGAGAAACTTGAGCAGAACGGAAAAGGGGAAAATGGTACCCAGGGGATTATGGAATATTACAAAGAAGGAATGGAAAAGGAATAAGAAAGATAAAAGCATAGAAAAAAGTTCTTCTAAATAATATAGAAGAACTTTTTTTAAGCACGAGACGGGATTCGAACCCGCGACCCTCGCCTTGGCAAGGCGATACTCCACCACTGAGCCACTCGTGCGTATTAACTTTTCAGTTAAAAGCGGGTGATGGGAATCGAACCCACGTATTCAGCTTGGAAGGCTGATGTTCTACCATTGAACCACACCCGCAAGAATTATGTTATTCTTTGCGACAACAAAACTGATTATAACCAATTGGTGACAAATTGTCAAGCACAAATTTGATTTTTTATTTGCTTATTTTTAACAGCTTATAAGCAAATGCCCAGAACCGGAATCGAACCAGTGACACGAGGATTTTCAGTCCTCTGCTCTACCGACTGAGCTATCTGGGCAAGTCCATGTGAAATATTACCATATATCTTTTGAAAATTCAAGCCCTAATTTCAAAAAAGTTTTCGGCAGGGCTGGTTGTGGTGAGGCGGGAGGAAAGGGCAAAATCAAAAGATAAAATCAGATGATTTTACCCTTGCTAAATGGTTCTCGCCTGTGCTATAATTTACCGCAATACCGTATTAGTATAACAAAGCATGATTCCAGTAGAAGGTACTGGGAGGATGTGCACAGCGAAAGAAAAGGAGAGCATCATGTATTCATTTGACGAAATCAGTAAACAGGACCCAGCGATCGCTCAGGCTATAGAGGAGGAGATTGCAAGACAGAACTCTCATATCGAATTGATTGCTTCTGAAAATTGGGTAAGTAAAGCTGTTATGGCAGCTATGGGAAGCCCACTGACTAATAAGTATGCGGAAGGATATCCGGGAAAAAGGTATTATGGTGGGTGTGAATGTGTAGATGAAGTGGAAAGACTGGCTATTGAGCGGGCAAAAGAGCTTTTTGGCTGTACGTATGCTAATGTTCAGCCACATTCAGGGGCACAGGCAAATATGGCAGTGTTTTTTGCGATGCTGAAACCTGGTGATACTGTGATGGGCATGAATCTTGCCCACGGCGGACATCTTAGCCATGGGAGCCCGGCGAACTTTTCCGGTGCATATTTTAAGATAGTACCTTATGGAGTCAATGAAGAAGGATTTATAGATTACGAAGAAGTAAGAAAGATCGCACTGGAAGCTAAGCCAAAATTGATCGTGGCAGGCGCAAGTGCATATGCAAGAGAATTGAATTTTAAGAAGTTTAGAGAGATTGCTGATGAGGTGGGAGCTTATCTGATGGTAGATATCGCTCATATCGCAGGCCTAGTTGCAGCTGGTATCCATCCAAGCCCTATCCCATATGCTCATGTTACTACCACGACAACTCATAAAACACTGCGTGGACCGCGTGGTGGATTGATCTTGTCCAGTGAGGAAGTAGCAAAACAATTTAACTTTAATAAAGCAGTATTTCCTGGAATCCAGGGCGGACCACTGATGCACGTGATAGCAGCAAAGGCAGTTTGTTTTGGGGAGGCACTCCAGCCGGAGTTCAAGGAATATCAGCAGCAGATCGTTAAGAACTGCAAGGCATTAGCAGATGGACTTATCAGCAGAGGGATCAAGATCGTATCTGGCGGAACAGATAACCATTTGATGCTTGTCGATCTTAGGGGAACTGGCGTGACAGGAAAAGCTATGGAGCATTTGCTGGATGAAGCAAATATCACCTGTAATAAAAATGCGATCCCAAATGATCCAGAATCACCATTTGTGACCAGTGGCGTACGCCTTGGAACAGCGGCAGTAACTTCCCGTGGTTTGAAAGAAGAAGATATGGATAAGATTGCAGAGGCTATTGCTCTGATGATCAACAGCAGGGAGAACAAAGAGACGGCCCTTGCGATCATAAAAAATCTGACAGAAAAATATCCGCTGAATGCCTAAGAAGGGTTGAGTGTTTGTCTGCTTCTGTGCTATAATACTTACAATTATAAGTAAGGGAATGATAGCCCGAAAAGATGATGAAAAGAGGATAAAGATATGTTTGATGTTACAGCTTTGGGAGAATTACTGATTGATTTTACTCCGTATGGAGATTCTGAAGCAGGAATGGCATTATTTGAACAAAATCCTGGCGGAGCACCGGCCAATGTTTTGGCTGCAGTATCCAATCTGGGATTAAAACCTGCATTTATTGGAAAAGTTGGAGATGATATGCATGGTGCACTGCTGAAAGACACATTAGATAAGATTGGTGTGGATACATCAGGACTTATGGTAGATCCTAACTTTTTTACCACATTGGCATTTGTATCATTGAAAAATGGAGAGAGAAGTTTCTCATTTGCAAGAAAACCGGGTGCAGATACTCAGCTTGCCAGTGAAGAAATCAATCTTGATGTTGTGAAGAATACGAAGATTTTCCATTGCGGTTCCCTGTCACTGACAGATGAGCCAGCCAGAAGCGCTACATTTTTTGCAGTGAAAGAAGCAAAAGAAGCAGGTGCTATAATCTCATATGATCCAAATTATCGTCCGCTCCTGTGGAAAACAGAAGAAGATGCTATCGAAAAGATGCGCTCCATGGTTCCATTTGCGGACATTATGAAGATTTCTGATGAAGAGACAAAGCTTCTCAGCGGAAAAGAAGATCCAGTAGAGGCAGCAGAGGAACTTCTGGCACAGGGCGTTTCCTGCGTAGTTGTTACTCTGGGAAGAGACGGAGCGTTATTAAAGACAAAAGATATCCAGGTACAGGCTAAAGGAAAAGATCGCAAGGCAGTTGATACAACTGGCGCAGGAGATTCTTTCTGGGGAGGACTGTTATCACGGATTGCTCTGAATAATGTAAAGCCAGGTGAGCTTACAAAAGAGCAGGCAGAAGAATATCTTAATTTTGCCAATGCAGTTGCAGGCCTCTGTGTTGAGAAACGTGGAGCTATCCCGGCGATGCCGACTCTTGAACAGGTAATGAATGAATTATGAGAATTTTGCTGACAGCGATCAATGCTAAGTATATCCATTCGAATCTGGCAGTATATAGTCTTGAAGCATATGCTCAGGAATATAAGAAGCATATAGAACTGGCAGAGTTTACGATCAATCAAACTAAAGACGAAATTTTAAAAGGAATCTTCCGGTGCAAGCCGGAAGTCCTTTGCATTTCCTGCTATATTTGGAATATCTCTCTTGTGAAAGATATCATCAGGGAGATACACAAGATACTTCCGGACACGGCCATCTGGCTTGGTGGACCGGAAGTTTCCTATGATGCACCGGGAACACTTGAAGAATGCCCGGAAGTAACGGGGATCATGAAGGGTGAGGGAGAAGAGACTTTTCTGGAACTGGTGCGTTACTATGTGGAGAAGAAGACAAACCTGTCTGAAATGGCGGGGATCACATACAGAACATGTACAGAGGGCGATATCCGGATAGTAGAAAATCCATGGAGAGATACCTTGGATCTTAGTACGGTTCCATTTGTATATGCAGATTTGGAAAAATTTGAAAACAGGATCATCTATTATGAATCGAGCAGAGGTTGTCCGTTTTCCTGCAGCTATTGCTTATCATCCATTGATAAAAAACTGAGATTCAGGAATATAGAGTTGGTAAAGAAAGAATTACAATTTTTCCTGGACCACAAAGTCTCACAGGTAAAGTTTGTAGACCGGACATTCAACTGTGATCATGAACATGCGATGGCTATATGGTCGTATCTGATAGAACATGATAATCAAATTACAAATTTCCATTTTGAAATTGCTGCGGATATTCTCAATGAAGAAGAAATAAGGATGATAGCCGGCATGCGTCCGGGGATGATCCAGCTTGAGATCGGAGTTCAGTCTACCAATCAGGATACGATCCGGGAGATCCACAGACGGATGGTCTTTGAGCGGGTATCAGGCATCGTAAGACAGATACAGGAAGGACATAATGTCCATCAGCATCTCGACTTGATCGCGGGGCTTCCATTTGAGGATTATAACTCTTTTTCGAATTCCTTTAATGATGTCTACAAACTTCGGCCGCAGCAGCTGCAGTTGGGATTTTTGAAGGTCTTGAAGGGGTCTTTTATGCATGAGATGGCAGAGGAATATGGATGCCATTATCAGGACAAAGAACCTTATGAAGTATTATTTACGCGCTGGATTTCCTACCAGGATGTATTGCGGTTGAAACAGGTGGAAGAAATGGTGGAAGTGTATTATAACAGTAATCAGTTTTTGAAGACTCTTCCGGCGATGGAGAAGTTGTTCGAAACGCCATTTCGGTTGTATGAGGCACTTGGGGAATTTTATGAAAAGAAGGGATATATGGAAATATCCCATACAAGACTGCGCCGCTATGAGATCCTTCTGGAATTTTTGATGGATAAGGATCCGGAACATATGGATATGTATCAGGAACTTATGATATATGACCTGTATTCCAGAGAAAATATGAAGAGCCGTCCGGCATGGGCTGGGGATCTTACACAATATAAGAGAATGTTTCGGGAATTTTATCAGACAGAGATGAGAGAACATCATTTTCTTGAAGGTTACGAAATGTATGACGAAAGGCAGCTTGGGAAGATGACTCATCTGGAAATCATGCATTATCATCCGGATACTTTGGAAAAGGGTGAATATGCATTCCTGTTTGATTATCAAAAGAGAGATGTGCTGACTTATGGAGCCTTAGCACAGGAGGTTGAAGTGTGAACGAAAGATTAAGCGGGGGTTTGGACAGTTATGTGGTGGTGGATCTTGAGACCACGGGGCTGCAGCCGTCCAAAGACCGTATTATAGAGATTGGTGCTGTGAAGGTGGAAGGCGGAAAACCGGTAGATACGTTTTGTACTTTTGCAGATCCTAAGATGGTGATTCCATCTAACATACAGGCACTTACAGGGATTACCCAGGACATGGTCGCGGGAGAGAAGACTCCGGACCAGGCGGTGAAGGAATTCATAGAGTTTTGTGGAAATATGGATCTGATGGGTCATAATCTGATATTTGATTACAGCTTTTTGAAACATCAGGCAGTGAATCAAAAGATGAAATTTGAAAAAAATGGAATCGATACATTAAAGATTGCCAGGATTGTCATGCCGGAACTCGAAAGCCGCAGCTTGACCAGCTTGTGTGAATATTTCAGCATTGACAGAAAACATGCACACAGGGCATATCATGATGCCCTGGCAACGCATGAAGTATACGTGGAACTGCAAAAAAAAGCAGATGAAGAGCAGGAAGGGTTATTTCTCCCCAAACCACTGATTTATAAGGTGAAACGTCAGGGACCGATCACTCCGGCGCAAAAAGCGTACTTGAATGATTTGGTAAAATATCATAGAATAGAACTGAACGTTTCTATTGACAGCCTGACGAAAAGTGAGGCATCACGAAAAATCGACAATATAATTTCTGAATATGGAAGAATCACGAGGTGAGATTCATGTGGACAAAAAAAGGTAAACGGATTGTTGCAGCAGCAATAGCTATTATTATGGTATTAGCCATGGTAGTGCCTATGGCACTTGATATGCTGGTATAAGAGCATCGAAAGAGGCGAAATATATGATAAAAAAAAAATACTCGCTGTTGTTACGGGAATCAGCCTGTTGTTTGGTCTTCCGTCCATGACTTGGGCGCAGGAGGAACTTCCAGCGGCAGATACGGTGGAAACAGCAGAAGAAAGCACCTCTGACGAGTCATCTGGGGATACAGGAGTGATCAGTATTGAAATGGATGAATCAGATGCCGAAGCAGCAGATGCTGAAGAAAATGAGCAGGCAGGATCCGGATCAGTGGATCTTGATACAGGAACTTCCGCCAATGCTATTTTGTCAGATAAAACTGTACTGGATCAGATATATCTGGAAAGTGTGGCACTTTCGGGGCTGAATGCTCAGGATGCACTTACAGCAGTCGAGAATAGAATAGAAGAGATCACTGGGTATAAGATCATGCTTCATATGGATGATCAGGTGGTTGGAGTGTCTGCAAAGGAACTTGGTGTTTCAGGAAAGAACCAGCAGACGATTTCCCATGCAGTCCAGATCGGGCAGGCGGGAAATGTGATCAAGAGATACAAAGTGAAAAAGGATCTGGAAGAAAATCCTATACAGTTATCTATGCAGTATCAGGTCGATGCCGGTGTACTGCAGGCAGCCATTGAACAGTATTGCCTGCCGCTTAACAGGGAGGCAGTTGATTACAGCCTGATCCGGGAGAATGGTGAATTTCAGGTGGTCAATGGTCAGAGGGGAGTTACTCTTAAAGAGGAAGAGTCCGTTCAGCTTGCACTGGATTATCTAACCAATGTATGGAAAGACGGTCAGGGCGATCTGGAACTTGCTGTTGAACTTAGTGAACCGCGAGGCTCGGTAGAAGAACTTCAGACCGTCTCGGACGTTTTGGGACAGGGCAGTACAGACTATTCTGCCAGCAGTGCTGCCAGAAGACAGAATATAGAAAATGGAACACAGAAGTTAAATGGAAAAGTTTTGTATCCTGGCGACAGTATATCCGTCTGCAATACTATGATGCCATTTTCAGAGGAAAATGGCTACGAACTGGCCCCATCCTATGCGAATGGCACAGTAGTTGAATCTTTTGGAGGCGGCATATGCCAGGTATCGACTACACTTTACCTTGCTGTATTGCGGTCTGAACTGGAAGTGACAGAGCGTCATAATCATTCGATGATCGTAACATATGTTAAGCCGTCTATGGATGCGGCTATTGCAGAAGGTTCAAAGGATTTTCAGTTTGTAAATAATCTGGAGACACCTATCTATATCGAAGGATACGCAGGCGGGGGAAGCCTTGGATTTGTAATTTACGGACAGGAATATCGTGCCGAAGACCGGACCGTTGCTTTTGAGAGTGAAACACTTGAGACGATAGATCCAACGACAGAGCTGGTTGCTGATACAGAAAAGAATCTTGGAAGTATCGAGCAGACGCAGGGGTCCCATGTGGGATATGTTGCGAAGCTGTGGAAGGTAGTAACTGAAAATGGTCAGGAGACCCGAGAAGAAGTGAATAACAGTAACTATCAGATGTCACCAAATAAGTACAAGGTTGGAGTAAAAACCAGCAGTACAGAGGCATCCAGTGCAATTTATACGGCGATTGGGACGAATGATCTGAATCAGGTATATATAGTTTTGAACCAATATACATAAAGTAAGAGTCAAAAATTTTTTCATAGTTGGAATTTGATCATGCAACTCATGGATTTACTCATGAGCTGCATGATCTTTGAACTTCACATCATGTAGATAGAAATATATAACATAATTTATATGGATCCAGAATAGTCAGAGTGGAGAAGAGAAGATGAAGATAGGTAAATTGCCAGAGAACGTATTGATTCGTTCGGTGTTAAGACAGGTAAAACATAGAAGAGAAGAAGTGTTGGTGGGACCGGCGGTAGGACAGGATTGTGCAGCACTCGTGATCGAACCCGATGAGGCACTGGTGATGTCTTCAGATCCGATCACAGGAACTGTAAAGGATCTCGGAAGCCATAGTATCCATATTACGGCAAATGATCTTGCTGCGGCAGGTGCAGAGCCAATAGGCGTTATGATGACGCTGATGATCCCGGATACAGTGGAGGAACCCGAGATAAGAGAAATCGTTCAGGATGTGGAGCGGGCGTGTGCGCAATTGGACATGGAGGTCATGGGAGGTCATACAGAGGTTACCAATGTAGTCCGCCAGCCGCTGATTTCTATCACAGGCGTAGGAAAAATCAAAAAATCCAGACTTACAACAGTCACTCAGATTCAGCCGGATCAAGATATCGTAGTAACAAAATGGATCGGTCTGGAAGCTTCCACGATTCTTGCAAAAGAGCGGGAAGCAGAATTACGCAGACGTTTTCCGGCAGGGATCGTAGATACTGCGATGAGCTTTGATCAGTTATTGTCAGTCATCCCGGAATCAAAGATTGCTGTGGAACACGGCGTTACAGCCATGCATGACATTACTGAGGGAGGCGTATTTGGCGCTCTCTGGGAGATGGCAAATGGTGCAGGCCTGGGTCTGGAGGTGGACATATCGAAGATTCCGATCCGCCAGGAGACAGTGGAGATCTGTGAATACTTTGGGGTAAATCCATACCAGATCATGTCCAGTGGGTCCATGATGATAGCCACAGATGAGGGCTATGAACTGGTCAGAAAGTTGGAGAAGGCGGGCATACATGCCGCTGTAGTTGGACGGACCAATAGTTCAAATGACCGCATTCTTAGAAATGGAGAGGAAGTCCGGTATCTGGATAAACCTCAGCCTGATGAATTATATAAAGTATTGGGATAAACCAGACAAAAGCCAAGCAATCATATATAATCGGGAAGCTTGAAAGGGGAAAAAATGGCAAGATTAAATATTGTACTTTACGAGCCAGAGATACCAGCTAATACTGGTAATATAGGAAGAACCTGTGTTGCAACAGGTACAAGACTGCATCTGATAGAGCCGTTGGGATTTCGTCTGAATGAAAAATCTATAAAACGTGCAGGAATGGATTACTGGGAAAAGCTTGATGTAACGAGATACATTGACTATCAAGACTTTCTCACTCAGAACCCGGGAGCAAAAATCTACATGGCATCAACGAAAGCTCCTAGAACCTACACTGAGGTAAACTACGAAGAAGACTGCTACATCATGTTCGGAAAAGAAAGTGCAGGAATCCCAGAAGAAATTCTTCTGAAAAATCAGGAAACCGCTGTCCGTATTCCTATGATGAACGATATCCGCTCCCTGAACCTGGGCAACTCTGTAGCCATTGTACTCTACGAAGCTCTCCGTCAGCATCAATTTGATCATATGCAGTTGGAGGGACATCTGACAAAATATGATTGGAAATAAGATAGTGAATAGGACGCCAGTCATCGGCCTCCTTCCGGTGGCACCGGGGTGGGAGGGGATTGACAGGGGGATTCGCTGCAAAAAGCTAAGGGTGAGAAAGACAACTTATACTGGAATCGGTCACATTCAGGGCGTATGCTTGATGCATACCCCCTTCAGGTGCCCTTGATGTGTGCTTCGGTGAGCACACATCATCCAGTCTAAGTTGTCTTTCTCACCCTAAGCTTTTGGTCAGCTCACCCCCAATGCCAATCCCCTCCCACCCCGGTGCCACCGGAAGGAGACCGACGCCTGGCTGGATATTCAGAAAGGGAGGAAAAGCATGTTATTGATCTTCCACACAATAAAACAAGAGATCCCCAAAAAAAATAAGCCAACCAACAGCAATCGGCGCCAGCCGGAGCGTAAGCACTGCCGGGACAGATTGGTATCAGACTTGAGCTGATGAAAATCTCAGCGCGGAAAAGGCAGCGGATCCAGGATGATATGTGCTCTCCAAAGCACATATCAAAGCCACCTGAGGTGCGTATGCATCAGCATACGTGCCGAATGTGGCTGATTCCTGGATCCGCTGCCTTTTCCACGCCTAGATTTTCACAGCGAAAGGCTTACCAATCTGTCCCGGCAGTGCTTACGCTCCGGCTGGTGTCGATTGCGTCCCCCTCCCCCCCTAAACATTCCGAGTCTTTTCCAATGTAAAGATAAATTCCGTCCCCACCCCTTCCGTACTGATCACATTGATATTCTGGTTATGAGCCGTAATTATTTCCTTCACAATAGAAAGTCCCAATCCAGTCCCCTTCCGATCCTTACCACGTGAAGAGTCCTGTTTATAAAATCTATCCCATATCTTATTGATACTCTGCTTGGATATCCCTACACCACTATCCTTCACAGAAACAAATACTGTTCCATGTTTTTCAGAGGTTTCTACTTTGATGATCGAATCATTCAGGCTGAACTTTATAGCATTGTCGATCAAATTATATAGAACCTGCTGAATCTGTTCTATATCGGCAGAAACAAAAAGTTTTTCCATTTCCAGATGCAGTTCGATCGTAATCTTTTTTTTACGGCAGGTACCTTCGAAGGAGGCAGCCGTATTCTTTATGGTGCTGTTGATGTCAAAGCTTGCGATGTGGATGGGCCTGCCCTTGGAGTCAAGTTTGTCCAGTGTGAGGAGACTCTTGGTGAGCTTCTCAAGTCGTTCCGTTTCACCTACTACAATCTTTAGATACTTTTCCTGCATCTCAGGAGGAATCGTGCCGTCCATGATCGCTTCGACATAACCTTTGATAGAAGTAAGGGGAGAACGAAAATCATGGGATACATTTGCAACAAATTTGTGCTGGTAATCGCCCATTTTATCCAGTTCGTTGGACATGTAATTAAGCGTAGTAGCCAGATATCCCATCTCATCATCTGTATCCACCGGGATATTGTAGTCAAGATTTCCGGCGGCATATTCGTTGGCACCTTCCGTTATCTTCTTTAACGGGCGATATACACTGAAAGAGAAAAGTCCGAGAATCATAAGAGATATAATGAATAACACCATAAAAATGATATATACAGGGCCAAGGACATCCTCACGGTTTTCTATGATGGTACTTTGCGGAGTATGCAGTGACACATAGCCCTTTGTTGTCAGATTCTGAGTAATGGGAACCATGACATTGATCATATCGGAATCAAAATAATCATAAAAGTGTCCGGTCTGATAAAAATCTGTTCCGAATGAACTGGGGTCAAAATGCTCCAGTTTTGAGTCGGAACTTGCTGTAAAATCCAGTCCTGTATCAAGGAGAATCACACCTGAAGAATTAGTGATCATGATCCTGGCATCCTGATAATTGGAAAGTGACTTCAGATTGTTATAGGATTCCTCGATATCAGAGGCATCACTGTAATCAGCGTCTGCCTGATAGGATGCAATGGAAATCGCCTCCTTGTACAGCGATTCTCCGATGTTATCCAGGATCCGATGCTGTATGAGCGAAGAACCCAGAGTGGAGATCGTCAGGATCCCCATCACACCTAATATCACATATGCAAGGAGAAACTTGAAATAAAGAGCATTTTTCATTATTTCACCTCGAACTTATATCCTATTCCCCAGACAGTACTGAGTGCCCAGGACTCGTGGTCTTTGATCTTCTCACGGAGACGTTTGATGTGTACGTCTACAGTACGGGTATCTCCGATATATTCGTAGCCCCAGATATGATCCAGAAGCTGTTCTCTTGTAAATACCTGATTAGGTGAGGCTGCAAGAAAATAGAGAAGTTCCAGTTCTTTTGGCGGCATGTCGATTGTCTCGCCATTGTATACTACAGAATAATTTGTCAGGTTGATCACAAGATCCGGATATTCCACATACTTTCCGGTGGCTTGTGATGTGGCAGGCTGCGCAGGCTGAAAACGGCGCAGTACAGCTTTGACTCTGGCCACCAGTTCTTTGGAATCAAAAGGTTTGATGATATAATCATCTGCACCGAGTTCCAGTCCAAGAACTTTATCAAAGATTTCACCTTTGGCGGAAAGCATAATGATCGGAATATTTGACTTATGACGGATCTCACGGCAGACCTGATACCCGTCGATACCCGGAAGCATCAGATCAAGAAGGATCAGATTCGGGTGAAAAGAAGGAAATATATGGAGTGCTTCTTCACCATCATTTACAATCTTACATTCAAAGCATTCTTTTGTAAGATATAGAGAAATTAGTTCTGCGATGTTATTGTCGTCATCTACGATTAGTATTTTTTGTTTTGAAACCATATTTACACCCCTTCACACTTATTTCTTGAATTCCACGATGGTTACTCCGGCGTCTCCCTCACCAAATTCCCCCAGACGGTAGGATGAGACGTATTTTACCCGGCGAAGATAATTATGCACACCTTTTCGCAGAGCTCCGGTTCCCTTGCCGTGAACGATACGCACGCTTGGAATATGAGCAAGATAAGCGTCGTCCAGGTATTTGTCCAGTTCAGCGATCGCTTCATCTACGGTTTTTCCGAGAAGATTGATCTCGATTCCCACAGAAGCTGATTTGGACATTTTGATCTTGCCGGTATTGGTCTTAGTCATGCTGGGTGAAGTGATCACCGCTTCATCCTGCATCAAAACCAAATCCGTTATATGAATCTTAGAACGCATGATACCCATCTGTACAAATAAAAATCCTTTGGAATCAGGCAGAGTACTGACCGTTCCCTTGAGATTCAGGCTGAGTACTTTTACGCCGTCTCCGAGATGAAGATCGGAAGGTTTTAATGTACTGGTTGGCTGCTGCGCCTTTGTCTTCATGGAAATGTTTTTTTCTACTTTATTCATCTTCTGGCGAAGACGCTGTCTTTCGGCTTCCATCTCGCTGGCGGAGACGTTTGCTTTGCCAAACTTATTGAAGTTTTTCATCGTCTGGTCAGCATATTCCTTGGCTTCGCGGAGGATAGCGTGTGCTTCTTCATTGGCATCCTGAAGGATCTTGGCTTTTCGCTGATCAAGTTTTTCTTTCTTGGCCTCAAGCTGGTCTTTCAGGGCTGTGATCTCTGATTTGTACTGGGCAATTTCCAGACGTTCTTTCTCGATCGTCACACGGTTTTGCTCAAGGGTAGAGATAACGTCCTCGAAGGACTCGTCCTGGGTGCTGATCTGTTTTTTGGCCTCATCAATAATATAGGACGGCAGACCAAGCTTGCTGGAAATGGCGAAGGCATTACTTTTTCCCGGGATACCGATCAAAAGCCGATAAGTAGGGCGGAGTGTTTCTACATCAAACTCACAGGATGCATTTTCTACACCTGGAGTTGAGAGCGCATAAACTTTCAGTTCACTGTAATGAGTCGTTGCCATAGCCCGGATCCCCTGCTTTTGAAGCTGATTCAGGATGGCGATAGCAAGTGCGGCTCCTTCTGTTGGATCCGTTCCTGCTCCAAGCTCATCGAAAAGAACCAGAGATTTCGTATCCGCTTTCTCAATAAATGACACCACATTCGTCATATGAGAAGAGAAAGTACTAAGTGACTGTTCGATACTCTGCTCATCACCGATATCAGCATAAACTTCATCAAATACAGCCAGCTCTGAACGGTCCAATGCAGGGATGTGAAGGCCGGACTGACCCATCAGTGTCAGCAGACCGACTGTTTTTAAGGAAACGGTTTTACCGCCGGTATTTGGTCCGGTAACGATCAGTAAATGAAAATCTTTTCCAAGATGAATATCAATAGGTACGACTTTGTTCTTGTCGATCAACGGATGACGTCCCTTGCGGATATTCAGAAATCCATTTGTATTAAAGATAGGACGGGTAGCACGCTGATCCATGGCGAGGGCGGCACGTGCAAAAATAAAATCCAGTTCTACCAGATTCTCAAGGTTGTACTGGATCGCCTCGCGATTTTGTGCTGTAAGTTCACTTAGGGAAGAGAGGATGACTTCTATCTCAGCAGCTTCCTTAAGCTCCAGGTCCCGGATATCATTGTTGAGCTTTACGATAGCCAGAGGTTCTATGAAGAGTGTGGCACCGGTGGAAGACTGGTCATGGACCATACCTGGGACCTGTCCTTTATACTCTGATTTGACGGGGATACAGTAGCGCCCGTTACGCATGGTGATGACCGCGTCCTGAAGATAGGTGCGGGCTGAACCATTGACCATACTTGCAAGCTGGGTATGGATCCTGTCTCCGGCAATCTTCATGGAACGGCGGATCTGTCGGAGATTGCTGCTGGCATCATCGCTGATTTCTTCTTCTGATAAGATACAGCGTCGAACCTCGGCAGTCAGCAAAGGCAGCGGCTCTAAAGAATCGAAAAGTTCAGTGAGGGAGTCAGCTGGGGTATCATCACGCTCGCGTCTTCCATAAGATTTGACCCGGGAAGTATTTTCCAAAAGAGAGCAGATGGAAAGAAGTTCTATGATACTGAGTGTACTTCCTATCTCCAGTCTCTTCAGGGAGCCGCGGACATCTTTGACACTTCCGAAGGAAATATTTCCCTTTTGAAATAATCGGGTCAGAGCATCCTGCGTTTGTTTCTGATGGTATTCTATCTCTCCGATGGAGTTTGAAGGCTGAAGATCTTCACAGCGGATCTTCCCCAGAGGGGAGGAGGCGTGAGATACCAGCATCTCTATGATTTTATCGTATTCCAGTGTTGATAACGCTTTTTTATTCATGATGTATTCCTTTACGAGTTTGTGCAAAAAATAATTGCTTTAATATTTGATTCATACGCTCATTTTACCCCATATATCAAGGAAAGAAAAGCTATAAATTCTAAAGTTTTTCTTATTGTTCATAAAATGTTCATCAGTATTTGATAAAATTAAAAAACATAATACGGACATATCATGTAACTGTGGAGATAATAAACAGTTGCTATCTAATTACAGGAGATTACGGTTATGAATAACAAGGAAGATCGCAATCAAGATACAGAAAAACAGGAACATCAGGATGAGTATCATTTTCTGAAAGAAGTAATTAAAGAAAAGCCGGTAGATAAAAGAAAGATCATAAAGGTGGCTGTCGGAATCACGGCGGGGGCCATTTTGTTTGGCGTAGTATCAGCTTTTGTATTTGCAAAAGCACTTCCTATGTTTGAACCCGAGGAGCAGGATGCCAAAGTGACCATACCGGAAGAGACACCGACACCAACTCAGGTGGCAGAAACGCCAACAGTACAGCCGGATGATGCTTCCGGGGAGGTGAGTGACGGTGCGGATACTCCCGGGGAAGAATCTGAGTCCGGCATAACACTGGAGGATTACACTGGTATCTATCAGCAGGTTTTAGATGTTGCGAAGACCCCTGAAAGTTCTATCGTGACTGTTCAGGGAATCACAAATGATGTGGATTGGATGAACAATTCCTATGAAAATGAAAAACAGGTGTCGGGATTTCTTGCAGCGGATAACGGATCGGAGTATTTTGTGCTGACCGAATATCGTGCAGTGGATCAGGTTGACAGAATACTGGTTACTTTTTCTGATGGTACCAGTGTGGATGCTCATTTTCAAAAGCAGGATCAAGGCACAGGGCTTGCTGTTCTTAAGATACCAAGAGAGGATGTCTCTTCGGATACCCGGAAGGTCATTACGGTGGCAGAACTTGGAAGTTCAGCGGTCATATCAAGAGGAGAGCCAGTGCTGGCTTTGGGAAGCCCGGCGGGTTACAGCGGTTCTATTTCTTATGGAATGGTAACGTCTGTAAAGAATATGAGAAGTACGGTGGATAATGAATATCATATATTGACCACAGATATCCTTGGTGACAGTGAGGGAAGCGGTGTTCTCGTCAACCTGGATGGAGCGATCGTGGGTGTGATCGTCCAGTCATTTTCTATGGAGAATACGAAGAATGTTGTTACTGCCCTGCCTATATCAGAACTGAAGGATCTCATAGAAAAACTTTCTAATAATGAGAATCTCATATACCTTGGAGTTTGGGGGCAGGATATAGGAAGTGACCTTTCCCAGAAAACAGGTATTCCAAAAGGAGTCTATGTAAGCTCTGTTGACGAGGATTCACCGGCGATGGCAGCAGGCATCCAGAATGGAGATGTGATCGTTAAGATTAAGGACAACAGCGTAGAAACACTGCTCCAGTTAAGAAAAGAAATCGACAGATGCAAGGCAGATCAGAAGATTTCAGTGACTGCTATGAGAAAAGGCGCAGAAGGTTACGTGGAAATAGTATTTGACGTAACAGTCGGTGCGTTATAGAATAAGAAGTGATATGAAATAACCAGACTGTAATTTACGGCCTGGTTTTTTCCTGAGTAGAGAGTAAACAAAGAAGTGGTAAATATAATTACAGAGTGCTATGACGGCATTAGAATGGAGATCAGAGTGAAATATATCAATGAATTTTTTGAGGGTGGAAAAGCAACAGGAATATATCTGTGTAAGCATAAACAGGCAGCGGTAACAAAGAATGGAAAAGCTTATGAAAATGTTATCCTGCAGGATAAGACAGGAACGATAGATGCAAAGATCTGGGATCCAAATTCTCAGGGAATCGATGATTTTGACACTTTGGATTATATAGAGATCATGGGCGATGTGACATGTTTCGCAGGTTCCCTGCAGCTTAGCATCAAGCGGGCACGCCGTGCACAGGAGGGTGAGTATGATCCGGCAGACTATCTTCCTGTAAGTAAGAAAAATATCGAGGAAATGTATCAGGAGATTCTTCAGTTCATCCAGTCTGTGAAGAATCCGCATCTGGTACAGCTGCTGAATATGTATTACGTTGAAAATGAAAACTTCATAAAACGTTTTAAGTTCAGTTCTGCGGCAAAAAGTGTCCACCATGGCTTTGTAGGTGGACTTCTGGAGCATACCTTGAGTGTGACAAAACTATGTGATTACTATACACATGCATATCCGGTTTTGAACAGGGATCTTTTGATCTCGGCTGCTATCTTCCATGATATGGGAAAAACACAGGAATTGTCAGCATTTCCTCTGAATGATTATACCGATGACGGACAGCTGCTGGGACATATTATGATCGGTGCAGAGATGCTTCATGATGGGATCCGCCAGATCCCGGGATTCCCTGCAAAGCTGGAAAGTGAACTGAAACACTGTATCCTGGCTCATCACGGAGAACTTGAGTATGGATCACCGAAGAAACCGGCACTTGTGGAGGCAGTGGCACTGAATATGGCAGATAACACAGATGCCAAGATGGAAACCATGACGGAGATCTTTGATGCAGCAGGTGAACAGAATGAGTGGCTGGGATATAATCGATTGTTCGAGTCAAATATCAGAAAAACAGGCAAATAGAATAAAGGTAGATTATGGAATATAAGAAGAATGATATGATCACAGTGACGATAGAAGATATGGGTCACGAGGGTGAAGGAATCGGCAAGGTTGATGGATATACGGTATTTGTGAAGGATGCGGTGATCGGTGATACGGTCAGTGCGAAGATTGTCAAAGCCAAGAAAAACTATGGATATGCCCGTATTATGGAGATACTCAAGCCGTCTTTAGACCGGGTGGAGCCGCTTTGTGCCTACGCACGCCAATGCGGAGGATGCCAGATCCAGGCATTGTCCTATGAAAAGCAATTGGAGTATAAGGAAAATAAGATCAAAAACAACCTCATCCGTATCGGTGGATTTTCCGAAGAAGAGCTTCACATGGAACCGATCATAGGAATGGAAACACCATTTTATTATAGAAATAAGGCACAGTTTCCGGTAGGTACAGACAAAGAAGGAAATCTGGTGACGGGATTTTATGCCGGCCGGACCCACTCTATCATTAATAACTGGAAGTGTTACCTTGGGGTTGAAATCAATGAGAAGATTCTGGATATCGTGCTGGATCATATGAAGGAAAACCATATCACTGCATATGATGAGGCCAAAGGCAAGGGTCTGGTCCGTCATATATTGATACGCTACGGTTTTCAATCAAAGGAAATCATGGTATGTATCGTAGTCAATGGAAATCGTCTTCCGGAAGCGGAAAAACTGACAGATGAACTTCGAAAGATTCCTGGTATGACGAGCATTACATTGAATATAAACCGGGAGAGGACGAATGTCATCCTTGGAAAAGAGATTAAGCTTCTGTGGGGACAAAACTATATTACAGACAAGATTGGAAATGTCTCCTATCAGATATCCCCGTTGTCCTTTTATCAGGTCAATCCTGTCCAGACGCAGAAACTGTATGAGAAAGCGTTGGAGTATGCATTTCTTGATGGCGAAGAAACGGTTTGGGATCTTTACTGTGGAATCGGTACCATATCTCTTTTCCTTGCACAGAAGGCAAAACAGGTGTATGGAGTGGAGATCGTCCCGGCGGCAATCGAAGATGCCCGAAGAAATGCCGGGATAAATGGGATAGAGAATGTGGAATTCTTCGTGGGAAAGGCAGAGGAAGTCCTGCCTTCGAAGTACGAAAAAGAAGGAATCTACGCAGATGTCATCGTGGTCGATCCGCCAAGAAAGGGATGCGAGGAGAGTGTCCTTGACACTATGGTGAAGATGCAGCCGAAGAGGATCGTGTATGTGAGCTGCGATTCGGCTACTTTGGCGAGGGACCTGAAGTATTTGCGGGAGAATGGGTATGAACTTGTGCGATGCTGCGGGGTGGACCAGTTTAGTCAGACTGTTCACGTGGAGACGGTGTGTCTGCTCAGTCGCAAGGCTTAGAAAGCCAGGAAACAGGGCATTTGTTGAGGGATAGATTTCCGCAGGCGGTTAGGGAACGGT
>SAAH01000269.1 GCA_009929525.1 Clostridia bacterium
TATCATCAGTGATGTGGTCCCTTCGTCTAGGGGCCTAGGACGGCGGGTTCTCAGCCCGTTAACAGGGGTTCGAATCCCCTAGGGACTGCCAAATTTAGATGCTTGCAAAAGCAGTGAAAGAGACCGGCGAATGCCGGTCTCTTTCACTTTCATGGGCAAATTCTTAAAGCATGGTCTGCAACCTTTTTTCTGCCAAATCCGATTAATTACAACTTGACATCCGGAACATTTCAAGTATAATTCTCAAAATTTAATTATTTTAATTCACACACAGCTAACTTAATTTTATTCTTTATTCTTTTAAGAAATCCGGACCCAAAAGAGAGACAGGTGGATCATTGTGGAGAAATGCAACAACGCAGCAGGTATCCAATACAATGAAAACTTCAGCTACTCAAATTTCATAAATTTCTTCCACATGATCAAAGAGTTCCTCTTCATCCTCGACATGGATGGCAACATCCTCCAGGTAAACAGAACCGTTCTGGACCGCTTAAGATACACTGAGGAGGAACTATACGGAAAATCTGTACTACTGGTACATCCCGAGGAGAGAAGAGAAGAGGCGCAAAAATATGTAAAGGAAATGCTTGAGGGCAAACGCGAATTCTGTCCCATTCCCCTTCTTGCCGGGGATGGTAGCAGGGTGCCGGTCGAAACACGCGTCAGCCGGGGAGAATGGGACGGCAAGCCCGTCCTTTTTGGCTTCTCAAAGGATATGTCGGATCTTAAGCTTTCAGAGGAAAAGTTTTCAAAGGCTTTTGAAGCAAGCGGAGCCCCGATGGCGATAACTGAAATGAAAGATGGCATCTATATCGATGTCAACAAGTCTTTCTGCGACACCCTTGGCTATGCCAAAGAGGAAATCATAGGAAAGTCTTCAAAGGATCTGAAGCTTTTCGTTGATCACGCCGACAGGGGAAGGGTCCTTGACGACCTTGCCAGGAACGGACATGTCCGCTATGCAGAAGTTTCTGTAAGGGGCAAGGACGGCAGGATACTTATAGGTTGCTTCAATGTTGAGAAGATCTATATTGCTGACAGAGCCTATATTCTTTCAACTATGAATGATTTGACTGAAATCAAAAATATGGAGGAAGAGATACGCAAATACAATGAACAACTGGAGATACTTGTCCAGGAAGAGACACATCAAAAGGAACTCGTTCATCATGAACTAAAAAATCAGGAGCACCTGACCGACCTTCTCTTTGAGCAGCCCTCTGTCGGTATCTTTTTCATGATGCTTGATAAACCTGTCTTCTGGAATGATTCCGTAGATAAGGAAAAAGTTCTTGACTATGTTTTCGAACATCAGAGGATAACACGGGTAAACAGGGCTATGCTTGAGCAGTACAGAACGACCGCCGGTGATTTTATTGGGAAAACCCCGTCTTTACTTTTCTCACATAACTTACAGCAAGGCAAGGATGTGTGGAGAGATTTTTTTGATAAAGGCTATCATGAATATGAAACTGACGAAAGACGTTTTGACGGAAGCAATATGACAGTAAAAGGTCAATATGTCTGCATTTACGACAAAAAGGGCAGGATAGCCGGACATTCCGGCATACAGTCCGACATAACAGAGTCTAAACAGACAGAAGAAACCCTGATCAAATACCGCAACGAACTTATAAGAATCTCCGAACTTTACAAAATGGTCTCAGAAAACATCGGCGATGTAATTTTTGTCTACAACGTAGACAAATCCAAATTTTCATAC
>SAAH01000270.1 GCA_009929525.1 Clostridia bacterium
CGTGATGATGAATACTTCTTCCTTAAACTGTTTGATATCAGCAGGAAGACTTATGTCAGAAATCCTTTATCCCACAAAATTTGTGATTGAGCCAAAAAAGTTATCGAAATACAGTGGAAATTTCTGATTTTGCAACGGAGATACTGCGCCATGGGAATTTTTCTATTTATCCAGTGGAGCCCATCGTTCGCCATGGAAATGATGTGAGTATCGTGGAGTGCAATGATGAGAAGCAGATGCTTCGGCGGACTGCAGATCAGATACTGGAGTGGCAGGCGCAGGGGCATGAGACGATTGCTGTTATATGCCGAGACGCAGCAGAAGCTTCTATGGTGAGCAGGGAGCTGAGCGGGAAGGTTACATTGGCTGACAGTGACCTTGAGACAGCGGAATTTGGAAGCGGCGTCATCGTGCTCCCGGTGGAATATACGAAGGGATTGGAGTTTGATGCGGTGCTGCTTTACCATCCGTCTGGTGAAAGTTATCCGGAGGAGGATCAATATGTGAAACTTTTGTATGTGGCAGCAACGAGAGCCCTACATGAACTGGCAGTCATTCACATGGGAGATCTGACCGGACTGATCGCCAATCCGGTATCGCAGGAAAAAAGAATGCAGTCTCTGGAGATGGAGATCAAGCCGAAAGTAAAGCAGTATGAGAGAAAAGTTTATACTGCAAATGAACTGCAGGAGCAGGCAGCCATCGAGGGGCATCGGGAGAAGGAGCGGAGAAGCTATCTTGGACCGAAACCCATCGTGGTGCTGCCGAAAAAAACAGGAGAGGAAATGGCACCGGGTGTTCCAAAGAAGACGGAACCTGAACGGATCGTGACACCGAGAAGTGGGAAGAACGTGTCCCCACAGGTATTTTTTAGTGTGCCGGATCAGGGAATGCTTCGTCCGAAGGGACACAGCAGAGTTGACAGTTCCATACGTTGGGCGAAAAAAACAAAAAAATATATTGATCTGGTGGGCAGTTATGGTGTTCTTCGCCTGATTCCCATAGAAGAATCTGTGATTCGGATCCAGTTCAAACGAGGACAGACGGCGGATTTTGAACCGGGGTATTGGAATTATACGGCAGAAACACCGCCGGTCTGGAGTGCAAAAGAGGGAAAACAGTTTTATGAGATCACAGCGGGAAAGACCATCCTGAGGGCCGACAAAAAGACAGGCGCACTGCATTTTTTCGATAAAAAGGGAACTTTGCTGGTGGCGGAGAAGAGCATACTTCCGCGTCAATTGGAGACGGACGCCCCATTTTCACAGACATGGAATTATTTTGACTGGTCAAAGAAGGAAAAGCTGACAGCCAAAGGAATATCAAGGGAAAGTATGGAGAGGATGGAACAAAAGGCACGCTATATCTCCTTTGGAGGCAAGAAAATGAGGATGCCGTTACTCTTATCTTCCCAAGGATACGGTCTTGGAATCGCAGCAGAAGGTGCTGTGATGTGCTGCACGATCCCGATGTATGGACCTTATATCTATACGGAAGGAATGTCTCAGATAGACTATTACTTTATCAGGGGCGGCAAAAACGATGAAATCTTAGATCTGTATAAAAAGATATCCTCAGCACAATAACATTTATAAAATACATTGCAGGCAGGAGCCAAAGATATCTTGAGTTTCCGCAAAATGTAATTTCAAAAGAGATAACTTCTTCTAAAGTACCAATCTGTCCTATTTTTGAAAAAAATGAAAAGACAGTATTG
>SAAH01000271.1 GCA_009929525.1 Clostridia bacterium
TCCGAGATTTAACTGCATATCCCAGGTAAAATCTTTAGTTTTAACCGGAACCAGGTTCAGAGTAACCTCAATACCTTTATTTGACATATGTCCTGAATTGATATACATACTAGCATATCCTGATGCACCTGAAATCATAACCGGTACAATCTGGTCATATGTGTCCTTCTGGAAGTAGGATACATCAAATCCAACCCTGTTGTCTAGCATACGAGCCTCAAGACCAACCTCCCAGGATCTGGTTGATTCAGGTTTCAGGAATGGGTTAGACATTGTAGTAGGAGGATTGTAACGAGGGTTTGAGCCAAAAGCGCCACCTGTTGATGCCGCATAGTAAGATTCAAGATTATAAGGATCAGTGTCATTACCAACCTGAGCCCAGCCACCTCTGACTTTGGCAAAGTTAAGCCAGCTCATATCCTTAAGTGCGTCAAGGGATGTTAATACTGCACTTAAGTTTACTGATGGATAAAAATAGGATCTGTTACCTGCAGGTAATGTTGAAGACCAGTCATTCCTGGCAGTAATATCCAGGTAAACAAACTGATTCCAGTCCATAGTCACATTGCCAAATACAGAGTTGATTCTCTTTCTTGATTTGCTGTCATAGGCCGTTGCCTTAACCTGAGAGTTTGAAAGGTTGTACAAATCAGGGATAACCAATCCTCCTACTGTTATACCACCTGTTCTCCAGCTCTTTCTGTCTGAGCTGCTGGTTCCGAGAAGTGCAGATACTCCAAATTTGTCACTGAAGAATCTCTTGTTAAAGTTTGCAAAGAGCTCCATGTTAGTTTCAAGAGCCTCTCTTACATCAAGATAATATTCAGGAGTAGCCTGTGAACCAACTGCAAATCTCTCTTCCATTGCAAGATTAAAATAGTCAACACCCACACGGCCGGTTATCTTTAACCAGTCTGTAAGTTTAAGGTTTAGTCCTGCATTTCCGTATACACGGTTTCTTCTGTCACTCTGATAGTTTTTATAGGCAGACCAGTAAGGATTGTCTGTATACATTGCAGTACCGTCATCCCAGGATGTTCTGTTCCATGTACGCTGAGAACCATCTTCGTTTAAATAGGCTTTCAAGTCCTGATAATCAAGCTGAGTTTGTGACCACTGCCACATCTTCTGGATTGGGTTCCTGTCACCATATCCGGTTTCAGGGCGGCCTGTTGCACCATTATTAACATAGTTAACACTTGCCCAGCCATCAAGATATTTATTCATATTTGCCGTTCCGCTGAAGCTTATGGTATTCCTGCTCAACTTACTGTTTGGGGTAATTCCGGTAATCTCACTATTAGTGTAAGACAACCTGAATGTCCCATCTTCACTTGCTTTTGCAATCTGTATGTTATTTGTGTAGTTCACACCATTCTGGAAGAATGTTTTGTAGTCATTTTCCGGATAGATCCAAGGCTTTTCAACTAAGTAATTTTTAGTATCCCATGCATCAAAAGCATTCCATTCAAGAACTTTTATACTGGAATTATATTTTGGACCCCAGCTCTCGTCTGTAGCATAGTCTACAAGTCTGTAAGTTTTACCTCCGATTGTAGCTGCAAGAAAACCATCAAGAGTACCTGCTCCTTCGTAAACAAAACCACCGCCATACAACTTTTGAAGTTGCGGCATATAGGCAGCCTGGTCTATAGTTACTGATGAGTTAACACTTACACCGAAAGTCTTTTGTGAAGCTTTTGCCTTTTTGGTAGTT
>SAAH01000143.1 GCA_009929525.1 Clostridia bacterium
AGGAATCAGATTCCTTATATTTGGGGCATTTTTTGAAAGTTGTTTATAAAGACATGGTTTAATTCAGGTCTATGTGGATAAAACTGCGGAAACTCAAGGCTAAAAGATATAGACTTGTATAAAAAAATATTGTACAATAAAAAATGAAGTGTGCCTATGCTGTACACTTCATTTTTTATCTATCTGTTTTTCTCCACATAATGAGTTTCACTGACCGTATATACAGTGATAAATGCTTTCGGATCATTCGTCCGAAGATACGCCATCAGCTTCTGATACTCATTCTTATCAACGATAGCGATCAATTCTGTATGTTTATCCATCCTGTAGGCTCCAATCGCCTCATACATGGTCGCACCGCTGCGTATCTCTTCAATCAGGAACTTACGGATTTCCTCCTGCTTTTCTGAGATAATGCATACCCGTCTCTTTATATTTTTCCCAAAGATAAAATAATCCAGGATCATTCCATTAAAATATGTTCCCAGGAGACTGAGGATCACTATCTTTTTGTCGTAAAACAGTGCAGAAGAAAGTGCGATACACATCCCTGCGATGGACATCGCCCGCCCCAGTTCTATATGCAGATACTGGTTCATGATCTTAGCTACGATATCCAAACCACCCGATGATGCATTTCTGTCAAAGAGAATGCTCAGCCCCAGACTGACGATCAGGATATAACACAAAACATCCATCTCCGCACTTCCTGTCATCGAGGTATAGTTTGGGAAGATTCTTTCATATATGGCAAGATATACCGAAAGCAATAGACTCGTGTACACTGTCTTACCGCCAAATTCCCTTCCGCAAAAGATAAATCCTATGATCAAAAGGATCACATTCAGGATCAGGGTGATGACCGACACCGGAAGCGGGACGGCATTGGTCAGCACGATCGCCAGCCCCGAGATAGAACTGACCGCTGCCTGGCTCGGTATCAGGAAAAAATATACCGCTGCCGCTATGATACCAACTGTAGCTGTCAAGATCACAATTTCCTTAAATAATAAAAACCCCTTATTATTCATATTTTCTACCCTCTTTAACTTTCCATCACATTTTTCTATTTTTTAACTTTTCCCTTTGAATCTCTGGGTTCTCCCGATCACTTGAACAGTATGAGATACGGTCCATATCCCTGCGACTCCATCTCACTTTCCGGTATGAAATTCAAAGAAGCACTATTAATACAGTATCTTGTCCCATTCGGTGATCCCGGATCCCCATAGAATACATGACCCAGGTGCGCATCTCCATTTGCACTTGTCACTTCTGTACGATCCATATTGTGGGACGAATCCGCTGAATAGTTCACACTTCCGGCAAGGATCGGTGCTGTGAAGCTGGGCCACCCGCATTCGCTCCCGTATTTGTCATTGGAAGAAAACAAAGGCTGTCCTGTGGTAATATCCACGTAGATTCCCTTTTCATCTGCCTCCCAATACTCCCCGGTAAATGGCCGCTCTGTCCCTGCATTTTGAGTCACCTCATATTGTTCCTCTGTAAGATTTTCTTTCAGTTTTTTCTCATCCATTTTCGCATATGACTGTTCTGCTTTGATAAGTTCCGCTATCTCATCTACAGTTGATTGGGAAAAATGGCAATAGCCTGCTGGATTTTTTTCCAGATAATCCTGATGATAAGTTTCTGCATCATAAAATCTGGTAAGTTTCTCATGTTCCACAGCAAAGTTTTTGTATCGTTTTTCCTCCTGCGTTATGATTTTTTCAACGACTGCTTCGGAATCCTCAGCGGTATAATAGATTCCCGTCTGATATTGACCTCCCACATCATTTCCCTGGCGATCATGGACTTGCGGATCTATCGCAAGGAAAAAAGCCGAAATGATCTGCTCCAGCGTGATTGATTTTGGATCATATACGACGCGGACTGTTTCTTTGAAACCTGTACCGCCCGCACATACCGACTCATAGGTAGGGGTAGTGTCATCCGTTCCATTAGCATATCCCACTGTTGTGTCCTCAACTCCCGGAAGTGCTTTTGCAAGCTTTTCCATGCCCCAAAAACATCCGCCTGCAAGATAAATCTCTTTGGAATCCTTCAGATCATTGTTCTTCATTGCTGCCTCCTTCTGTGCAGAATCCTCATTAGATTCATTGTTAGAGTCATCTCCTGCATTTTGTCCTGCATTCTCCCGTTTCAAACTTCTGCATGATGAGAGTGTTATCGTAAAAAGCAAAAGAATACATGTAATAAAAAATTTTCTTTTTACCATGGGGCCTCCTTTTCGTAACTGATCTACAAGCTGCATTCTGCGAAGTATTCCCATATAGTTTCAAGCACATCCTGGCTCACCTGCTGAAACATACGACCTGACTCCACATTTAGTTATTCCACGTTACGCACTCCCACCCTATAAAAAGACAAACTTTTCAAACTGTATGATCAAATGACTTTTCCAGACAAATGATCCACTTCATGCTGACAGATCTGTGCCGTCCAGCCTGATAACTTCTGCTTCTGTTTTTTCCATGCAAAGTCATAGTATTCCACTTCGATATTCTCATATCTTGTGGTTTTGCGGACTCCTTCCAGCGACAGGCATCCTTCCTCCGTCTCATAGGGAGTATCTTTTTTGATGATCACCGGATTGAACATCACTACATCGATGAATCCTTCATTTACTATAATTACATTTTTCTTCACACCGATCATATTCGCTGCCATCCCAACACAATGTTCACGGTTTGCAGCCAGCGTGTCCTGCAGATCTCTCCCTACCTGAAGGTCCGCTTTCGTGGCAGGGGATGATTTTTGAGATAAGAAAAATACATCTTTTACTATTTGTTTTATCATTTTAAAACCTCTTTTTCTGATATTTATCCAGCCATGATTGCCATGATTTAAAACGTTGTATATGGTACGATTTTCCTGAGTATATCCTCATTCTACCCTATAATTTCCGCGCTGTCTATTTATCCCTGCAATATGATTTTTTTATTGTCTCTTTCTTGCTATAAGGTTTACAATAGACTCAGAGACAGTTAAATTGGTGCTGGTGATCCGATGCATAGACACATCCGGCCAGCGTTATTTAACATGTATTAAGAATAAAAGGGGGATTTTTATGAAGACATTAACAAATTCAAAGATTTGGCTTTTTGCCGTGGGGCAGTTCGGTTGGAGCCTGTTGTCGGGGATCATTTCTAATTGGCTGGTTTATGTGTACCAGCCTGATTCTGCCGAAAATGGTTTATTCATCCCACAGGGGCTTGTCATCCTTGGTATCTTTACCATCATTGGTGCTATCACTGCGCTGGGGCGGGTGTTTGACGCATTTACCGATCCATGGATCGCCTCTTGCTCTGACCGGTGCAAGTCACCAAAGGGAAGAAGGATTCCATTTTTAAAATGGGCTTCTTTTCCGCTGGCTGCAAGTACGGTCTTGATCTTCTGTGCACCGCTGAAAGGTGTTTCATGGCTCAATGCACTATGGCTGTTTGTCTTCGTGATCGGATATTATCTTTCGATCACTGCATATTGTGCACCTTATAACGCTTTGATTTCAGAGCTTGGACATACTCAAAAAGAACGGCTTACTATCTCAACAGCTATTTCCCTTACCTTTATCGTAGGTACCGCTGTTTCCATGCAAGCCGCAAATATATGGAATATTTTTATTGGAAATGGTATGGAGAGGATGTCTGCGATCCGGTTGACTTTTTTGATCATTGCTGTTGTCGCCTTCCTGTGTATGCTGGTACCGGTATTTACCATTCGTGAAAAGGACTATGTGGACGCGAAACCTTCCGAATCTACGGCAGGTGCTTCTTTGATCAAAACATTTAAGAATCGTGATTTCAGGATGTTTGTGGCTTCCGATGTGTTTTACTGGATCGCACTTACTATGTTCCAGACAGGCCTTACTTTCTTCGTGACATCACTGCTGGGACTGGATGAAGGTGTCGGCGGAACATTGTTCGTCCTGATGACCGCTCTGTCATTGATCTTCTACCTTCCGATCAATAAGTTAGTTCCCAAATTCGGCAAGAAAAAGCTGGTGCTCTTTGCCTTTGGAATGTTTTCTATCGTGTATCTTTATACCGCATTGATGGGAGATTCTTTGCCAATCCCTACGATCGTACAAGGGTATCTCTTAGCAGCTGTCGCATCTCTTCCTATGGCCATCTTTGGCATTCTTCCTCAGGCTATGGTTGCCGATGTGGCAGATGCAGATGCCAGAGAAAGCGGAGAAAACAGAGCCGGCATGTTCTTTGCCGCCAGGACATTTGCTTTTAAATTGGGGCAGAGTATTGCTATGCTGATATTTACCTCCCTTGCTACGATCGGGAAGGATCCTGTCAGTAATGTGTCCGATGGATCCGGTTATCGTGTGATCGCGGGAGTGGCTTGTGGGTTGTGTTTGTTGGGGGGAATTTTGCTTTATTTTTATGATGAGATTCGGATTAATCGGGTGATTGAGAAGAAGTAATGGTTTTGGGGATGCCCACCAGCACCAGCAGTTCCAGGGCAGTGCTGGTGGGCTGTTTTTTTTTTGGGGAGAGATAAAAGATTGGTTTGTTATTATGGCATACAAAAAGTGTTTTTCCATAACAAAACGCCCCAGTATAACCGGAGCGTTTCTGCTGCATAATTCTACTTAAAATTTCTCTACAATGAATTATTCATCACTATGAACTTACAAATGTCTCGCTTTAAAAGCACGATCAAATGTGTTTTCGGGAATAAATATAATATCTTTTTCATACTTTCTACATACCACTCCGGAACTTCACATTCTAACAAAAGGCTCTCTATTTCTAATGGCATACGGTTGTTCGAATACTTTCCTTTACAAACAGCTTCCTTTATCTCAACTACCAATCCCGAAGGATTATCACAACATTTTCCACTCAGCTTATCATACAAGTAAGTATATACATCTTCTCTGCAAGATATCAACTTACCTAGCGAAATGCCTTTGTCATATAAAAGGTCTGCATTGCCCCTCCAAGCTCCAGTACTGTGTGAAAAACCAGATATAATAAGTAAATCATTGAAGCTCGGAGTTTTGATATTGGAAATTACTTTTCCTATATTCATATCGCCATCATAGCCATTAAATTTACCATTCTCCACAGCATATTCAAAATATTCTTTTATTTGCTTTGCTGTAAATTCCATATTTAGCAAATCCTGACTACACAATTGTTCCTCCATATTCTCTATAACAGTTAACACAGATACTTCATCCAGCAATTGGGAATATTCTTCTGGTCGAAGTATTATTATCTCTTCCGGAAACTTCTTAGTCATCTCCTTTGATAAGAGCCCAAATTTTGTTACCCTGATTTTGTCTGAAGAAATAGTCTCTATTCCGTCGCGATTAATCTTTATCTCTCGTAACTCTCCATATCCCTTAAAATACTCATGTAGACAGTTCTTCACAAGATCAGTTCCATTATATGAAACATATATTTCAGTCCATTTACAAAATGGATACATATTATAGGCATCAATTCCAAAACCATCCTTGTGATAGGTGCTTCCACAAGAACACTTTTTATCTGGCAAATCTAATCCACACTTTTCACCCGAAACAAATTCTACTTTTCTACAAACTGGACGCAAGTTAACAGCTCGCCTACGCTTACATCTAGCACTTCTGATAATTTCCTAATAGTATCTATTCTGGGTTTGGATGCTCCATTCTCCCATTTTGATACTGCTTTATCAGACTTACCGACGAGTGCACCCAATTGGTATTGAGACAGGCCACGTCTCTTCCGTAATGCACTGATAAAATTTCCAAAACTATAGTCTCTCATAATCATCCTCCGTTACTTGCTATCTTAATTTTACAACGGATTTTTGTTTTTTCAATTTATTCATATAGAACAAAAGTAGAGTTTATATTTTAGTATTTTCTTCAAACTTTGTTATACCCCATTCAATCTAGTACATTAGGTGCTGCCATAACGGTAGGCGGTTAGTCCTTTCTCGGAGGACTGTGACCTCCGATTACATAGAAATCCTTTTCGGAAATCTACATCAGGAGGGACTTGCTTATGCTAACCATTGATAACCTCATCGGCATTATATGCCTTTGCGTGACTTTTTATAGTCTTGGTTATTCACGTGGTAAGCGTGATTCCAAGGCACAAAAATAACCGCCCTCATGGTTCTCAATTGTCATCCATCTCTTTCATCCCGCATTTCCATGTCCCCACACAAGCTTCCATACCTCTGCACATTCCCCAACATTTTTGATACTATGAACGCCCACCTTCTCAAATCTTTCAATTTCCGCCATATGTTCCAACATACTTTCCATCTTATCTTCCTTGTACTCATTACACACAAGATAAAAATCCAAAGTCATATTTCTTTCAACATATTTCACTCGATACACAGCTGTCTTAGATCCGGTATCTGCTCCGATTCCTTCCATCAGCTTTTGAGGAACGTATATTTCTCTTTCATTTACACTTATATTATATGAGGTATCCATCCGATATGGATTTCCACTTTCCTCCGTCAGTATTCCTTTTTTTCTCGCCTCTTTCACCCGGATGATGTTCAGTTCTATCAAGAACTCAAAGTCGCCGCTTGCCGATATCAAAACACTTCCCGGAAAGTTCCGGTCGCAGAATGCACAGCAGTGATATGCCGGCTTTGCTGCGCAGTTGAACGCTTTTTCTTCCAATGTGATCCTTATGCTTTTTTCAGGTTTTTTACAATCCATCCCGAATCACCCTTTCGTTTACTGACATAACGTATTCTTGTACTTTGATCATATCAGGTTCGTCCGGTAATTTTGTTTTCTTTGCTGCTTCTTCCAGCTTTCTTTCGTAATCGGAAATTATTTCATAAAATTCTTTTGAAAATGTTCCGTCCGCTTTATGATATGCACCCCCACGAATATTTAACAGAAGCTCATGCTCTTCTTTTCGATAGGTATTGATCTCGCCCTTTTCAAGGATATCGATTGCCATCATGAACAGGCGGACCAGATGCATCGCATGTTTATTCAGATGGATATCGTCTTTCTTGTGATTCCGCTTACCTATTTTCTCATAATCCTTTACGATATTATTCATCTCTGCCCACATACTTTTGTAATCTCTGAGCGGGTAATGGGACAGATTCACATCCATAAAGATTTCTGATTCCAGACCTGCATTTTCCGCTTGGTCAATATAGAGATTAACCGAACCCTGCCCAAAAGCTCTGTAACGGCTGGCGAAATCATACATCGCATTTTTTACTGAATTAAATATATGCTGCTCTTTTTCGCTTTGAGGATAAGAATCTCTCGCCAGAGCATTTTGGGGTCTTCGAAGCTGGGCATCTGCATATCCCCCGAAAGATTGGATTGCTCGTTTTGACAGGAACATTCTGTAATTATCGACCAGACTGCTTCCTATTTCATTTTTATACAAATAATGTTCCGGATTCAGGCCAAGCAGCTCTACTGTATTTGGATTACAACTCAATAATAACGTGATCATCTTGTTAAATGTATAAATCGTGGTGTCTGTATTATCATCCACGTATTGCTCGTAGGACGTCAGACCTATCAGATCCGACCTGCGGTTCAATGTAATGCCGCGGACATCAATATCACTGTTTTCATTATTTGTCCCATAAGAATAACTTCCTGATAAACCCAAAAGAATAATCCGTTCACCCAAATGTTCATCTGTTTTAAGGAACCCATACTCCGGGCTCTTGAGAATTGTTGAAAAATCCATATGTTAAATACCTCTTTTCATTAATCTATAAATCACATAATGCATTCATGATAAATTTTATCATACAACTTGTATTTACTCAACGAATGCCCCGATCCAATCAGCATTTTATCCACTTTCCAATATTTCATTATTGTAATATTTAGCACTACAAGAATTATGCTATAATGAGCAAAAGCAGATCATATCGCCAACTGATCCGGTGATCCGTATTTTGGGGCAATGATCATATATCAAGGGAGGTACCCGCATTGAAGAAAATTTTAATCGTAGAAGATGACAATATCATATGTGATGAACTAAGTGAACTGCTCACAAATGCAGGCTATGCTCCCATAGTCCTGCAGTCCTTTCAAGATGCCAAAGAAGAAATTATCAGTGCCGATCCCGACCTGATATTGTTAGATATCAACATTCCCTATCTAAATGGTGAACTTCTTTTAAAAGAACTCCGCAAAGAATCCAATCTTCCAGTGATCATGGTGACCAGCCGCAATACGGAGATTGACGAAGTTTTATCTATCAGTTATGGGGCAGATGCTTTTATTACAAAGCCGTATAATCCAACCATCCTGCTCCTGCGTATCGGTGCCGTGCTGAAACGCTACGAGCAGCATAGTGATATCCTCGTCTATAAGGACCTTTCCATCAATCCCCAAAAGGGAGCGCTGTCGAAAGAAGGAACAGAGATTCTTCTGACCAAAAACGAAATGATCATCTTCATGTATCTTTTTCAAAATCAAAGCCGCATCGTCTCCCGCGATGAACTGATGACGGATCTTTGGAACAACAACGAATACATTAATGACAATGCACTCACAGTCAACATCAGCCGCCTTCGCAGCAAACTAAAAGAGATCGGTTATGGTGACGCCATCGAGACAAGGAAAGGACTGGGCTATATTTTATTATGAAATTCGGAAAATATTTGCATGATAAGCTTTTTTCTCTTCTCCTGTTTTTTGCAGTTTTCTTTATTTTGATCCTCATGATGTTTGCCTTCAAATCAGATCCCTCGATGATGATCGCTGCATCCTTGATCCTATTTGCAGGCATTTCTGCTGCGATTGCTATTGACTATTTTCGGAAAAAACAATTTTACGATGAACTTATCGATAACATGGAACATCTGGATCAGAAATATCTGATTTTGGAAATGCTATCTCTTCCTCATTTTTATGACGGCGAACTTCTCTGCCAGACACTATATGACTATAAATGAGCAAATCTGAAATTTTACCAAAGTTACTTTAAATTGCCTAAAAATAAAGACATCACGCCTTTTTAGGTGTATACTGTTTCTGAACA
>SAAH01000272.1 GCA_009929525.1 Clostridia bacterium
AAATAAAAAACAGATATCTAAAGAATTTCATCAATTGTAGCGGATAGTTTGTCGTAAGAAATAAATCCGGCAAGTCTCGCCCTCTTACCGGACAGAGAGCTCATTATGTATGTTGGAAAAAGATCCACATTAAGGTCAGCTGCAAATCTAAGATCTTCTTCAAAAAGTTCCTTTCCGCGACCATCAAGATCCCTTAAAAATACTTGAATATTTAATCCCGATTCCTCTGCGGCCCTGAGTAGATTCTCCCTTTTTGCAATATTAACTCTTTTATGGAACAAAAGCTCCCTCATTATAAAGTAAAACTCCAGCCCTTTAGCCTCTCCCTGAAGCGATGCAGCCTTAAAGGCAATAGAAGGAGGATATGATGATGAGGGCGGATCAATCTCCCATATACTTCCGTCAATTCTGAAACCAATTCTCTCTGAGGCCTCCGGCCAGTGCTTACCAACAACCGCAGGACCATCCGGATGTCCGGAAAACATACTCCAATCCGGCATCAGGCCACCCATTCGATATTCAATATCAAACATATCTCCTCTCTCCCTTTTTAATCGGCTTATAATAGGCTCACTACCCCAGCAATATGAGCAAACCGGATCAGAAAAATAGACAATATGAATTGGCTTTTCTGTTTTCATCGTATTTGATCAATATGAAGTTTGTACTTAAAGTCCTGTTCAAGAATGTGTTTAGTCCACCATTTAATCAAGAATTTGCATACTTCATCCGAATTTGTTGGGATAATGTTTGAGTAATTAAGATTAAAGAGGGCGACTTTCTTGATATAATACTTGTGCAACGCCCGGTGTTCAGCAATATGAGGAAATTTGTTAACCTTCATATAGTACTCCTCTTCTTTGAAATGCACTAAACTATAATCTGTAAGTTTAGAAAGAAGCTCTGCCAGTTTTGCAGCCCCGGAATTTATCTCATTTTCAAATACAAAGCTATTTATTATTTCAAAAATTTCCTTATGCTGGTTATCAATCCTTCCTTCATTCACAGTAAGCTCCTCGCTCCAGACTATTGTTTTGCAATTAGACATAATTAATACTTTATATTCATCAAAAGTACCAATTATTTGTTAATAATATTGACAATAAAAAGTGCTATGAAAGAAAAGAGATTATACCATATGAGGAAAGATTACTCACCTTCGCCTCTGAAAGAGAGTTTACTCTCTCCCCATCCATTGAGTCAATTTGAAAAGTGGTTTGATGAGGCAAGGGAGAGTGAAAAATACGAAGTCAACGCTATGATTTTATCAACTTGCGGAGATGATGGGGCTCCATCCTCCCGGGTAGTGCTCCTAAAAAAATACTCACCTGAAGGCTATGTTTTTTTCACAAATTATGAAAGCAAAAAGGGAGATGATATGGAGAGAAATCCAAAAGCAGCATTACTCTTTTACTGGCCGGGCAGTATGAGGCAGATAAGAATTGAGGGTAAGATAAGCCGAATACCCTCTGCTGATTCCGATGAGTATTTCAGCAGCAGACCAGCAGAGAGCCGGGCATCTGCCATCCTCTCAAAACAGAGCAGACCTCTTGATGATAAGGAGGCTTTTGATCAAAGAGTACAGACTCTTGCTGCAGAGGGGAGTACAGAGAGACCTCCATATTGGGGAGGATATATCCTGAATCCTCTCTACTATGAATTCTGGCAAGGGGCAACAGGCAGAACACACGACAGATTCAGCTA
>SAAH01000273.1 GCA_009929525.1 Clostridia bacterium
CTTGAAACAGACTCTTCTTTGTAACCATCAGAGCCTGTAGTTTCTGTTACAGCAACATCTTCATACTCATCATAGCTTTCAATAGATACATTTGACTGAATGGAAAGTGCTGTAAACTCATCTTGGGTCATTTCATCATAAAAAATAGACTTCTTTTCATACATAGTTTCCCAAGTAATCTTGATTACACCAAATCCATAAATCAATGCATCTTTGAACCAAGTATAAAACTTAGTGAATCCTTCCATCTTATAATTAAACTGATAGTTAATTAAAGCTTGATGCTGTTCAGCTGCTGTAACATCTTCCCCACCCATCGGCTGGATTACCACAATATCATGTGAAGCTGTAAACACACGCATAAGGGAAGGCATCATCCACTCTATAGTGTCCATAACATCAGAAGACACTATAGAACTTCTGCCAGGTATATTATACTTGGAATCAACTATTGCATGATACGCATTGTAGCAAGTACGTATTTTATCAGCAAAAGTTGCCTGTGCCTGAACAGCAGCATCTCTATCCTTCTTCACAGCTTGAAGTATATCATCCTCATCCATAGGATTCCTAACTTCAAGTGTTACTTCATCCTCAACAAGATCGTCAAAGGATGAGTCTACATCTGTGGTATCTTCCAGCTCCTTATCAATTTCTTTAAAAACCTTCTTAACATGTTTAGCAAGGTTTCTATCTTCATTACTGGACTCCCTCATTTCACTAAGAGAAGCAAATGGGTCTTCCTGTATAGTGTTGTCCATCACTTCAATAAAATCTCTGTAATCAGAAGCTGCCAAGATTACATCACCTTCCTTCTACACATATCTCGTACTTTATTCAGTCTATTAAGCCATCCATTCAAAAACACCCTCTGTGAAGGGTTAGATGCAACAATACCTTTAAAGTATTTTTCACGCCTATCATTAAACAATTCAGTAACTTTATCAACATCAGTAACAGATAACACTTCATCAAGAGCATGTAAGGAATTCTTACCAACTATACCATCAAATGCTATGTCTTTATTAAAAGTTTCAATTAAAACAGACTGCATAAGCATTCCAGCACCAATAGGGTTACCTCTACTATTCCTGCCACCTCTACCATGATTAACACAAGCATCATGAAATGCAAAAGACAGCATAGCTGGAATTTTATCACAAAGTGGGTCTTTATAATACATTATGTTATATATATCATACACAATCTTAGGATGTTTACTAAGCTCCATAATAGTAATAGAAGCAGGAACTATACCCCTCTGCTTAGCACGACTAAGGGTTCCAATAGTAATACCTAAATTAGTCTCCCCACCCTTGTCGTTAGGGTGATTAGCATACCCACCTTCATAGTTAAGTATATGATGATGCCAACTATATGGAACATCATTAAAATACTTCAATGTGGGAGTATACTCAGGAACATTAACCACAACGTCAGGATCAAAAACTTCAGAATTTTCATGCTTCTCAACCTCATACTCAGGATACCCTAACTTTTTAAGCAAATCAGAAAACGCTTTCAATTTAAACACCAGCTCTCTATGGCAAATAATAAGTAAATCCGGAAGTAGTCTCCCCCTGCATATAATCCATAGGGTTATTCCTCTTCCTAGGCGCAGTAGCATTAGCTTTATTCATAGTCATAACCAGGTTGCTCAAAGTATCTATAGTATCATCATGACCAGAGCTTCTACCTTG
>SAAH01000274.1 GCA_009929525.1 Clostridia bacterium
GGAAAAAGATGAATATTATAGTTATGCATGTTGGTGGAGAAGGTCGCAGGGGCGCACTTACCGACCTGTTTATCAACTCGTCTGTTCCCTATGCAAATATCCTCATTCTTGTTGATGGAGCAAATAAGGACGGAATATTCGATAAGCTCACAAAGCCCAAAAATATCCCTGTAAAAAAAGCTGCAAATGTAAGCGCTGCAAAAGAACCGCTAAAGGCAGTGCTTGCAGGATACGGCGTTACAAAGTAGCCTGCTATGGAGTGGTTTTGGCCTGAGGGTTTTTACACCCTTTTAATGATAGGGATATTTGCTTTCGGTGCATTTGTCTGGAAGCTTCCTATCGCAGTTGCAATGGTACTCTCAGCAGTGGCTGGCGCACTTGTGGCAGGTGAAGGTATCCCATTGCGCCATCTTGTCGAAGGTGAGTTTGGATATCTTAATACTATCCTTGTAATAGCAACTGCAATGATGTTTATGAAAGTGATTCTTGAGACCGGACTTCTTGATTCACTTTCAGCGTGGATGATTCGTAGCTTTAGGAGTTATCCAGCATTGTTAAGCATTGGTATTATGATCATAATAATGATGCCGGGAATGATCACAGGATCATCTACGGCTGCAGTTCTTACTACAGGTGCACTTGTCTCGCCGCTTCTCATGACCCTGGGCATGACAAAAGTTCGTACGGCAGCTGTCGTGTCCATTGGGGCGTTGCTTGGTATGATCGCACCACCTGTCAGCATTCCCGCAATGATTATTTGCGCAGGCGTAGATATTCCCTACGTAGGATTTGCACTGCCACTTATGATTTGCACTTTCCCTCTAGGAATATTGTTTGCACTTACCATGATTTTCCCGCATATCAGAAAGTTTTCCGATGAGGAAGCTCTTGAAAACCATTTGAATAAAATGCAAAAAAATCGACTTACTCTCCGTCTTATGTTGCCTGTTATCGTACTGGTAATATTATTCGCGACGGACCAGTATTTGACCGGAAAAATTCCAGGGATGGGAATGCCTGTTATTTTTCTCGTATCATCGTTTTCGGGCCTACTTTCGGGAGTTAAGTTTGATGTTTTAAAAACTGCCACAGATGCAGTTGACGATGCTCTTCCCGTAATGGGAATCCTGATGGGAGTTGGTATGTTTATCCAGATCATGACATTGATAGGTGTACAGGGATTTATTGTTGTATCTGCGTTAAGCCTTCCTTCCTGGTTATTGTATGCGGCAATTGCAGTTTCAATGCCGTTGTTTGGGGCAGTTTCATCCTTTGGCTCTGCATCCGTGCTCGGCGTTCCATTCCTTCTTGCTCTGTTACAGCATAACTCAATAATCGTGGTCTCTGCACTAAGCCTGATCGCCTCGCTAGGGGATCTCATGCCGCCTACAGCACTTGCCGGGATATTCGCAGCCCAAGTAGTAAAAGAAGAGAATTATTTTAAAGTATTAAAAGCCTGTCTTCTTCCGGCAATTCTTATAGCTCTTTGGGGCATTGCTGTAATTGCAATAAGTGCTCCGATTGCAGCATTCATCTTTTGATAAGGGAGGATTAATTACATGACACTTATTTATCGCATGATACTGTTGCTGGTTCTAATCCTTGTCTTAAGGTGCATGTTCCGTGAACGTTCATTCTGGAAACAGGCAACTGCGGCACTGGTAATAATACCTTTAGTAATGCGTCTTCTGATG
>SAAH01000144.1 GCA_009929525.1 Clostridia bacterium
TGCTCATAAGCATGGAATAAATGCTTTTACAGCAATCAGAGAAGCCCTTTTAGGGAATTCCGATATCATCTTTAACTAATGGAGTTCTGAACAGTTACCCGGAAAGTTACATAGAGGAAGGTGTGGTACATTCGGAGGATGCCCAAAAGTATCGAGACTGCTATCAGGCGATCTTGGATGGAGAGAGGAAAAGCGAAAGTGTTGTTCGAGTGTATGACAGGATAAAAGCAGACTATTATTGGATGCGTGTACTGCTGATAAGACAAGAGGATATCCCGGGGCAGCACAGAAAAGCGATTGGTTTTTCTGTTAATATCAACGAAGAAGTATCACGTGCAGAATATCATAAAAAGCTGCAGCACGAACTGCAGGTCGCAAATGATCGATTTGAAAATTTGCTTAAAAATACGGAATGTGGAATTGCAATTTATCGGAGGACAAAAGAAGTCCCATTTGAAGTCCGGTATTTGAATGATCGTTTTTGTGAAATGTGCGGTGCTTCGAGGGAGGAACTATTTGAACAGTGTGCGGGTGGCTATGTTTCCTGTGTGGCTGATGAATGGAAGGCCGATGTTATAGAAGCATTCCGCCATGTATGCAAAACGATGCAGCCGGTGGAAGTCACATACCGTACGATCAATCATAGAGAAGTCGAACTTTGGACGGCTCTGCGTATGAAAGCAGTACAAGTGGATCAGGATACCATAGATGTCTATGCGACTTATTTTGATGTGACAGAAGGAATTCGCAATCGCAAAGCACTGGAACAAAGCCGTGAAGTTATCGAGAATGCCTGTGAATTTGCAGGAATGTGGACTTTTACCTATGATTACAAAAAAGAAATTGCATATACCAGCTTGAATCTGCAGGAAGACTATGGGATTCCTGCCAGGCTTATAGGATTTCCGGAGAGTATATTTGATTATGAGTTCATCTTGCCTGAGTGTAAAGAACTGTACTGCAGCTCATTTGAAAAACTAAAGACAGAAAACAGGATTGATGATTTTGAGATCCAGGCGAAACTTAAGGATGGATATATCCACTGGCTGAGGTTTCGATGTGCACGTCTTTCGGGGAAAGATAATATGGCGGTCTGCTCTGCGCAGATCATTGATACGGAAAAAGCGATGGAATCCCGTATTATATTGGAAAGAGAAAAACTTGCCAGTGGCGGCAATTATCTGCTGGGTTATGCGATCACAAATATAAATAAAAACGAAATTACGGAGTATCATCTTGCAGAGGATTATTTCCAGCTGGATGAAAAAATACTTGACCGGGAAGAAAAGCATATTGAAAATTTCTTTTTATATCCGACAGATAAAAAGCTTTTTAAGGAGTGCCATCAGAAAGAGTATCTGATGGAGTGTTTTAAGCGGGGGGATACTACTTTAGAACATGAGTACCGGATCAAGATTCCGGATAGACATATTATCTGGGTGAAAAATACAATGAATCTGCTGGCTGACCCTAAGACGCAAGATGTATATCTGTATGAATATTGTTATGATATCAATGAGAACAAGACTTTGGAGGAAGTTACAGATGCAGCAATAAAATATAGTTATGATGGATTAGGAAAGCTGGATCTGAACAATGATCAGCTTACGCTCGCACGAAGCAGCAGACAGGATGAAATGGATATTGAAAATTCAAGAATAAAGACTGTTGAGTATTCCACTGCTACGGAGAAATATGCGGATGAGGTCGTACTGGAGGAGGACAGAGAACTGTTCTTAAAAGAAGCTTCGCTTACGAACCTGCGGCTGAAACTGCAGTCTGCTGACAGTTACGAATTCACAACTCGTATCAGGAAGCCGGATGGGTCTGTCCGTGCCATGAAATCACAGATTTTTCTTTATGATCGTCAAACGGGAATCTGTTTATTGACCCGTACAGATGTGACATCTGTTGTTGAAGAAGAAGAAAAACAGCAGAAAAAACTTCAGCAGATTGCTGATGAAGCGGAGGCAGCGAACCTCGCTAAGAGCCAGTTCCTGTCCCGCATGAGCCATGAGATCAGGACTCCGATGAACGCTATTATCGGGATGATCTCTATTGCAGAGGAAAATAAATCGGATTTTCAGCAGGTTTTTGATTGCCTGCAGAAAATAGATACGTCATCACATTATCTGCTTACACTGATCAATGACATTTTGGAGATGAGCCGGATAGAAAGCGGACGATTGGAAATTGCATGTTCAGATTTTAACTTCCGCATTCTTATGGAAAATGTGCGCACGATCATTGAACCGTTAGCTGCGAAGGCACATATCCGTTATCAGTATATTGAGGAGCCATCGGCTGACAGTATCTACGTTGGTGATGAGATGCGGATTCAGCAGATTTTGATCAATGTACTGACGAATGCTGTCAAGTTTACAAAATCCAGCGGGCGTGTGCGGTTCACCGTGTCAAAGATTGAAGAAACAAAAGAAAATGCGAAGTTCCGGTTTGTTATTGCAGATACAGGGATAGGAATCAGCCCTGAGTTTATGAAACGCATGTTTGAGCCATTTTCGCAGGAGGATAGTTCAAATACTTCGAGATATGCAGGATCCGGTCTTGGTCTTTCAATCTCCAGAAATCTTGTGGAGGCAATGGGCGGGACTATTCATGCGGAGAGTTATGAGGATATCGGAACAACATTTACGATTGAGATTCCGTTGAAAAGAGTTCATGCAGCAGTCAGCGGAAGTAAAATCACGGTCAAGGAAGAGCCAAAATTTGATTTAAAAGACTGCAGGATACTGATGGCAGAGGATTATCCTTTGAACGTTATGGTTGCAAAAAAACTGCTGGAGCGAAGAGGCATGATCGTTACTGTAGCGGGAAATGGACAGGAGGCTGTCGACTTGTTCCAGGAATCTGAAAAAGATTTCTATGATGCGGTACTTATGGATATCCGTATGCCTGTTATGGACGGGCTGGATGCCACAAGAATCATCCGGGCGTCAAAAAGGGCTGATGCAGGAACTGTGCCCATTATTGCGATGACGGCAAATGCGCTGGAGGAGGATCGAAAGAAAACAAAAGAGGCCGGGATGAACGCTCATCTGGCTAAGCCTTTTGAACCGAACCAATTATATGAGACTTTGGCTTACCAGATTAAGGAGGCAAGAAAGAAATGAAGCAATATAAGCTGCTGATCGTAGATGATATAGAAATGAATCGTGCTATGCTTCTGAAAATATTTTCAGAGGATTATATCTGCTTTTGGGCGGAAAATGGGAAGAGAGCTATGGATATCCTGGGTCAAAATGAGATTGCCCTTGTTCTTCTGGATCTTTCTATGCCCGAGATGGATGGTTATGAAGTGATCGCAGCCATGCGTGCAGATCAACGTTTGGCGGCCATCCCTATCGTTATCACTACCGGCGCACCAGATCGTTCAGAGCGGCGAGCATTGGATCTTGGAGCGGATGACTATGTGGAAAAACCTTATGACCCATATATTGTAAAAAAACGTGTGGAAAACCTGCTTCAAAAATACGTGCTTCAGGTGGCGAATCTTCAGCAGGCGCTGGGTCATGCGGAACAGTTGAACAGGGCAAAATCAGCATTTTTATCACGTATGAGCCATGAGCTGCGTTCACCGATCAATTCTATTATCAGTCTTGCGGCCCTGCAAAAAGAACATACGCAGGAGCCGGAAGTGATGGAGGACTATAGTGAGAAGTTCGAATCCTCCGCAAAATATTTGCTCGGTGTTATCAATGACATATTGAATATGTCGGCTATTGAGAATCAGAAGGTTGTGATCGCAAAAAGTCCTTTCAATTTTCGAAAGTTGGTGGAGGGGACAGCTGCTATGTTTTATAGCCAGTGTAGAGAAAAATCAATTACATTTAGCATGAATTTGGTGAATTTTACAGAGGAATTCCTTTTTGGAGATCCGCAGCGGTTAAAAGAAATCCTGATCAATCTGCTTTCTAATGCAGTAAAATTTACGGCTGATGGTGGAAATATATCGGTCCGCGTCAGTCAGGTCTCCCGTGTTGCGCATATGGTCAAATTGAAATTTGAGGTTACAGATGATGGTGAAGGCATTGCTCCGGAACGTCAGGAGGCAATCTTCCTGCCTTTCGTACAGGAGAGTGGTGATACTCTTCAAAAACATGGCGGCACTGGACTTGGGCTGCCTATCGTAAAAAATATCGTCGATCTGATGGGCGGAACGATAGAAGTGAACAGTTCTAAGGGGGCTGGCAGTACATTTACAGTGATCCTTCCTTTTACTGTGGCAAAAGAGATGCCGGAGATGGATACGGAGCGTTTGAAAGAGGTTCGTGCACTTATCATCGATGACGATAAAGAAACACAGGAATACGGAAGGACCGTTTTGAAAAAAATGGGGATTCAGTGTGATATTGCTGAAAGCGGTGAGTTGGCGTTAGGTATCATGAGAAAAGCATTTGAGGAAAGCAAGGGGTACGATATCTGTTTTGTTGACTGGCGTATGCCGGGAATGAGTGGGATCGATATTACGAGAGCTATACGTGCCCAATTTGATGATGATACGGTGATCGTGGTCGCTTCGGCTTATGATATGGAAGAAATCACAGAAGAAGCGACTATGGCAGGTGCAAATATGGTCGTTCCAAAGCCGATGTTCCAGTCCACTGTTTTTGATCTGCTGATGAATATAACCGGCGGACAGTATCAGCAAAAGGAACAGAATGTGCAAAGCTATTGTTTTGACGGAAAAAAGGCACTGATCGTGGAAGACAATACCCTAAATGCAGAAGTGCTGCGGGAATTGATCGGTATGGTCGGTTTTACCTCTGAACGGGCGGTTGATGGCAAAGAGGCATGCGAAAAATTCGAATCCTCACCGGTCGGCACTTATGATGTGATACTGATGGATATCCAGATGCCGATCATGAACGGCCATGAGGCGGCAAGATATATCCGTGCGTGTGCACAGCCCCAGGCCAAGAGTGTTCCGATGATAGCAGTGACAGCAAATGCATTTACGGAAGACGTGAAGGCATCGTTGGAATCTGGGATGAATGATCATCTGGCAAAGCCTATCGATTCTGAGCGTCTTTATAAGAAACTGGCACGCCATGTGGGACAGACTGTCGGAAAATGAAACCGAGCAGCGGGGCGGCAGAACTTCGTGCCATCGGGGAAATAAATGATCAAGGGATCTGAGAATAAAAGATTTTACTAATAGCCGAAATGAGTTCGCTAAAAAAGTGCAGAGATTGATTCCCTGCATTTTTTGTGTGTATGGGTTTGAAATGCGTGAATTTGGCACTGTACTTTATTAGAAAATCGTTTATAATGATGTGAGAAATAAAAAAGGAGATTTATTATGAATAAAAAAGGAGACATGACAACTGGCAATCCATTCAAGCTTATATTGACATTTGCAATCCCCATGATGCTGGGAAATGCGGTACAGCAGTTATACAGCATGGCGGATTCTGCTATCGTTGGTCGTTTTGTGAGTAAGAATGCACTTGCAGCTATTGGTGCAACACAATCAGTACTGTTGCTTATTATTTGTCTGATCATCGGGCTTACCATGGGTACTTGCATCGTAATGTCACAGTATTTTGGAGCAGGTGAAGAGGACAAGGTGAGACAGGTCGCAGGATCAGCAGTGTATATAAGCATTGCCCTGGCTGCGGTGGTAGCAATTGTAGGCGCAGTGATAACCGGACCGGTGCTGAAGCTCTTGGGTACACCAGAAGAAATTATGGACATGTCAAAAACCTATCTTATTATCAATACCAGCACAGGTATTGCACCGATAGCCTATAATATGACTGCAAATATTATGCGGTCGATGGGAGATAGTAAGAGTTCATTGTATTCGTTGATCTGTTCCTCTCTGCTGAATATCGTTCTGGATCTTATATTTGTCATTGAATTTAACTGGGGAGTTGCCGGTGCAGCATGGGCTACTGTGATCTCACAGGTTGCTTCTGCAGGTGTTAACTTTTGGCGTATCCATCGATGTCATCCGATACTTCATCTGAGCAGAAATGATCTTAAAGTACGGGGAAGTGTGATCAGGCGTATCATAGGCGTGGGTGTTCCCATGTCTCTGCAAAACTGTGTGGCTTCTATCGGAGCATTGGGAATCCAGGGGATTATCAACGGGTATGGGACGGATGCCATTGCGGCTTATACAGCGGGAGGAAAAATCGATCAGATTGCGATCATGCCGCTGAATAGTCTGGGCATGGCTGTTTCAACTTACGTAGGTCAAAACTATGGAAAACGGGACAGTGTGAGAATCAAACAGGGGATAAAGGCGGGAATCATCCAATCATTTATTCTTGGAGCATTGCTTGTAATTATTATCTTGCCGTTCAGAAGTTTTTTTGCAGGACTATTTGTCTCGGCGAAAGAGGTTAATGTGATAGGTATTGCAGGAGAGTATCTGAGTATTGTGGCTGTATGCTATTGGCTCTGCGGGATTATGTACGTTATGCTTAATGCATTTAGAGGAATTGCAGATATGCGAACTTCAACCATCGCAAGTTGTCTCGATCCTGTGGGAAAACTGGTATTTGCTTTTATCTTGGGAAACATCTTTGGAAGAACGGGAATTTGGTTTGCATGGCCGATCGGATGGTTGTGTGGGCTGGCTTTGCCAGTGATAAGAATTAAGAAACTTGGCAATATTACTTTCGCAAGTTCTTCTGTGGAAGAGAATCAAGACGCAGTAGGATAGGATAAAAGAAGCATCTGAAAAATTTGATCAGTGGACAGCAAAGAAAAAGGGGGAATCTGGATGGATTCCCCCTTTTTCTTTGCAGGAGCAATGTAGTGCACTCTAACAGAGTGATCAAATGGCATTGGCTGATTTTTCTGTTTTATTCTTATAATCAGTTCCCCATATGATCATGGAATCCAGGATGGGTTTTAAGCTATATCCTGTTTCGGTCAGGTTATATTCAACCTTGGGAGGAACTTCTGGATATACAGTTCTTGTGACAAGACCGGCACTTTCCATAGCCCTCAAGTGGCTGATAAGAACCTTCCACTTATCACCGATCAGCTGTAATGTCGTTTCTACAGGACAGTCCGGGTTCTTTTTTTCCAAGAGAAACACTTCCTTTAAGTATCAAAATAGATGTATGGTTGAAAATATATTATACATTTATTATATACTGCAGGATAAAAAAATCAACCATATAATTATCTTTTTATGATCGCTTGAACAGGACAATTCACCTCACACCTTCCACAGTGCAGACAGTTTTCCTGACGAATATGGTAAGGTGTTCCGGCATCGATGGCTTTTTGCGGACATCCTTGTTTGCATTTGCCGCAGGAGATACAGGAATCTGTGATTTCAAATCCTTTTGGTGTGATCCGGCCGTCGCCGATGGTATAGGACTCTCTGAAAATGGGATAAACGGACAGATTAAAATACTCAATCTCAGCATCTTTTATCATGAAGATGGCTCCAATGTCTTTTGTATCCCCGGGATATACATTTTCCAGATAAGGCTGCTCATTAAATATAACATCGCGCCATTTGATGGATTCCTCACCTTCAAGGTAAATCACATCACCGCTGAGACGTATCATCTCTTTGTACATGGTAAGACCAAGGATTTGGACTTTTTTCGTGGCTTTCAGTTCTTTACAAAAATTTTTCCCCTGAGCGGTATAGAAATATAGAGAATCTTCCTCATAGTGTATAGCACTTACATTTCTTACCTGCGGATTGCCGGATTCATCTACAGTAGCAAAGGCTAGAGTTCCTACATAGCCTAATTTTTTCAAACAGGTTGCTGCATCCATTTTATTCCTCCTTGATCTCTTTCCAACATTCAGGGTCAGCTGCGTACATATTGTCATGATATCCATAAGCGACAGCAGGACATCCGCGGCAGAAACGAAGCAGCTCGCATTTTGCACACTTCTCAAACTTTTCATATTGTCTGAACTCATCATATTTTGAACTGGTGAACAGATCATAGAGGTCTTCGGTCAGTGCATTGCCGACGTTGCTTTCCATTCGGCGACAGGCATAAACAGCACCGTCGGATAAAATCGTCAGATGACAGTTTCCGCAATTGCAACCCTCATAGACGTATTCATCATCCGGATAATCTTCCGGATGGAACAAGCCTTTCTCATATTGGAAAAGGGTCCACAAGTGATCTTTTAAGCTGAAAGTTGTGTTGCTGTCTTTATAAAGCTGGAATTTGTCCCAACATTTTTCCATCAGGGATTTGTATTCAAACGGAGAGCAGCACAGATCACGATCATCTTTGCCAGGACAGTATCTGGCAAATGCAAAAATATCTGCCTGATTTTCTACGACAACATCAATTAAATCAGGGATTTCTGCCACATTAGTTTTTGATACTGTTGTCATGATGGCTACATCGATGCCTGCTTTTTGAAGCATCGGGATGCGTGCCAGTGTTTCATCAAAGGATCCGGGCTGTCTGATATAATCATGGGTTTCCTTTAGTCCATCCAGCGATAACTGATATTTTCTGCATCCACATTCATATAACCGTTTACATACTTCATCGGTTAAGTGGAATGGATTTCCAAGAATTGCAAAGCGAATGTCTGCAATTTTTAACAGGTTTGCCAGTGTCCAAAACTGCGGATGCAGGATGGGGTCGCCGCCGGTAATATACATATATGGGATACGTTCTGCTTTTTTGCAAAATGTCTGACAATTATCAATGACTGTCACCATATCCTCCAGTTTCATTTCTTTAAATTTGGCATGTGAGCCAAGTGCATAAATATAACAATGCTTACAACGCTGATCACAGGCTTCTGTGATATGCCATTGAAATGCAAAATATTCCGTAACTGTTCAGTACCCTAATATCTAACAAGTACTATATTTGTGCAAAACAGAGAAAATAATTTTTCTGTTTTAGCACCAGTTTTAGGTTTTTAG
>SAAH01000275.1 GCA_009929525.1 Clostridia bacterium
GAGACTGCCATCTTTCACTATAAGTGTACGGACAAGTACAGCCCTGAGAGCGAACATGGAATAATATGGAACGACAGCACATTGAACATACCCTGGCCCGTAAAAGACCCTATCATATCGGAAAAGGACAAAAAGTATCCGCGTTTTTCCGAACTGACAGACGACCTTATCTTTCCTGAAGAGGCATAGGATGACAAAGGGACAACGCCCCAAGATACTTATATTCGGCAAAAACGGACAGATCGGCTTTGAACTATGCCGTTCCCTCTCATACCTTGGCAACCTGACCGCCCTGGGATCCGTCGAATGTGACATTGCAGATCCACATAGGATCATAGATACTTTGGATCATATTAAGCCCGATATAATAGTCAATGCAGCCGCATATACAGCCGTCGACAAAGCAGAAAGCGAATGCGAGCTTGCCTTTAAGATAAACGCTGACGCACCCTGGATAACGGCGGAATGGGCAAGTAAGTATAAAGCACTGATGGTCCACTTCTCCACTGACTATGTATTCGACGGCACAAAGGAGACCCCTTATACAGAGGAAGACAAGCCTGCCCCGCTGAACGTCTACGGCGAGTCCAAGCTCGCCGGCGATATCAACATCCAAAATTCAGGCTGCGATCACTTTATCTTCCGCACAGGCTGGATCTACGGTACAAGAGGCAAAAATTTCTATCTCACAATTCAAAAACTTCTGCGGGAAAAGGAAGAGATCCGGGTAGTAAATGACCAGTACGGAGCCCCGACCCGGTGCAGAACGATAGCAGGCATCACAGCCTTGGTCCTTATGCAGTATATTTCGAACCGGGAATTGGAAAATAAGGATGTTTTGGGTGTCTATAACCTTACAAACAGCGGAAAGACCACATGGTACGGATTTGCGAAAGCTATCCGCGAAAAAAAGCGCCTTGAAAACAAAAGCCTAAAACTTGCTGATATAATTCCGATCAGTTCGAAAGAATATCCTGCTCCTGCAAGACGCCCTGAAAATTCTCTTCTTTCTTGTGAAAAACTGCAAAAGGTTTTCGGAATAAAAACACCGGGATGGAAAGAACCTTTTTCTTCTCTATAATTTTTAATGAGGATGAGATACAAATGATCAAATACAAACTGATCCAAAGACCCGGCCTCAATAAATCAGAAGGTTCTCTTTGTGTTGCAGAAGCAAATTCAGAGGACGTACCTTTTGACATAAAAAGGGTCTATTACAGTTATGGAGTGGAGTCCGGCGTTACAAGGGGGATGCATGCCCATAAGACTTTGGAACAGCTTCTTATCTGTGTTTATGGTGAAATTGAAGTAACCGTGGACAACGGAAAGGGGAAAATCGAAAATATTGTATTGAATGATCCATCCGAAGGACTGTATGTCGGCCCGTCAATGTGGCGTACAATGAAATGGCTTAGATCTGACAGTGTTATGCTTGTTCTGGCTTCACAACATTATGACTCAAATGACTATATACGCGACTATGATGAATTTGTGGCGTGGGTAAGTAAGGAGTGCAAATAAGATGGATGTAGAAATCCCTTTCAATTCTTTAAAATATGGATTTGAAAAGTACCGCGATGAATATATTCAAGCTGCGACACGGGTATTGGATTCAGGTTGGTATGTCCTTGGCAAGGAGGTCGAGGCATTTGAATCTGAATTTGCAAAATGGCTGGG
>SAAH01000025.1 GCA_009929525.1 Clostridia bacterium
CTACCAGTGCGGAGCAAGAAACATTCTTTTTGATGATGTTTTGGCGTTAGTAGCGTGAACTTATTGTGCATTTTTTTAAATTTGCTCATTTATAGTAATTATATTATATCATTGCACTGTAAATATTTCCACATTTTTGCGACAATTCAGGAGGTATTTTTATTATTTTATACTCAACATGGATTCCATTTCTTCTTTTGTGCAATTTTCATTTCCATATCGTGCTTTTTCATAATATTCATGGAATTTTGTTTTATCTTCATTATTTAATTCAATAGACTTTTCTATTTCTTCCGGTGTCCAGGACGGATCAGGATGTTCCTGCAGATCTTTTTGTACTTTTTTCTTATAATGTTTACGGATACGTGCATCATTTGACCGGTTCCAAAATAGATTTTCTTTTTTGCCCCTCGCAAGTTCCCGTTTTTTTTCAGCGGCAGGAGGCACAAATATCCGTTCGATCTTGTCACCGTTTTCTTCGATTTTTTCGTTGAATCTGCGATACCACCCATAGATAGTCTTCAATATCATAAAAACAAAAAGAAGGACAAGGCCGATCGCAAATATCCATCCCAGTATATCCATTATCATATAAAGAATCTTCCAAAATGCATTCGGTTCTTTCAGTACTCCCGAAAGAGCATTTTGCGTCTGCATCATCGGCTCTGTCGGTTCCTCTGGTACTCCACTTGGTATCAGACTAAGAAGCCAGCTGATCGCAACTCTTAAAGCATGTCCCAACTTTCGAAGCAGCTCCCTAATACCAAGATAAGGTGCTGCAAACATGGCGATTGCTGTAATGCCTGACAATGTCCACATCATGATCTGATTAATCTTTCCAAGTCTCTTTCCCGGCAAACGTTCCAGCTTTGAATGTGTCTCCATAAAAATATCAACCTGTATCAGATTTGTATGGAAGTTACAGATAAGATAGTATACACCTGCTCCAATCGATGCATACTGTATCAGAAAATCACTCTCAAATCTGTCTCCTGCCACATATACCAGTAAGAAAACAATAAGCCATGGATATTCAGGCTCATTCAGCCAACATGTATTCTTGCTTGCTCTTGCTACAAAGAAAGAAAAAGCGGCTACCAATACAGCGAAGATCATCCATACCCTTCCGTACCCCTGTGGAATCACGATCCAGGTTCCGGCTATACAGATCACAACACTCACTAAAAACTGCCAAAAATGAGAAACTTTTTTCACCAAAATAGAAAATGCTCCAACCACCAGGACCAAATACAAACTTCTGTAAAATGCAGCAGCTTCCTGGTGAGTCACCTGCTGCATGATGGTGCAATAAATAACAGAAAGCAGCACTGAACCATGGAGGATCTCCAAAAGCTTAATTGTATATTTTCTCATTTCTTCACCTCCCAGCGTACCACCGGAAGCTGCCGGATGCTCGGAAGATTCCATTCCATATCATCGTATAAAGTAGCAATCCAGATACCAGAAGAACCTTGGTTCAAGAGATCTAAAAATCCCTCAAAGCAGCTGATTCTTTGATTCTTAGATATCATGATATAAGTTTTTTGTACAGAATCTGCCAGTGCGTCCTCACGCTCCCGGCTCAGGACAAATTCCATCTTATCTGCAAGCTGTGTCAAATCGATCCGTGACAGACCTTCATTCAATGCACGTACCTGCTGTTTTCCTGTTCCTGCATTCAAGCGAAACATCTCTTCTTGCTTACAGTCACGTCCATTCGTCCGTATACCCACCGGTATCCCATTTTGGATGCATCGTGAAGCGAGTGATACGGTCAGACGTATCTCCTCTTCATGGATATCATCAAATTTCCAGATAGTTTCATCCTCCAGATCCAAAAGGATGACTACCTCCTGTGCAGAAGTCGATCCATACAGATTTACCATCCATTGATCTGTCCTTGCCGATGCCTTCCAGTTGATCTTGCTCATGGGATCTGTAGGCTGATATTCTCTGATCCCGCGAAATTCAAATGGATCTTCATACAAATTCCGCTGTGCCAGGACTGCTCCCATCACCTTTTGAAATGGAATCTCCAGCATATTGTCATCCACCAGGCGGGGATAAACATAAAAATGATCCGGATGTTTCAGTGTTTCAAAATATTTTTTTGTCATTAATGGGCTTCTCGTGACAAGTTCTACATTTTCAAGCTCGTAATACCCTCTCTTTGTGCAGCGAAACGGGATCTTTCGCGTTATCTTCTGATAACCTCCAACAGAAAAAATATCCCTCTTGTAGCATTGATCCGATACGCTGGTATTTTCTCCATCCGCAAACCACAGATTTCTATGTATCTGAAAGCCAACCTGAAGAAGCGGGAGAAACAGCCATTTTCTATTGGTTATCGTTTCTGTGAGAAACGCATCCTCGCCTTCGAGCGACGGATCTGGCTGAAACTCAATCTGTGCATCAAGTCCTTTTTTCCATAGCTGTTGGTAAGCCGCTGTGAGAAGGTAATTCATCAGAAAAGCACCGATCAAAATTACCAGAATCGTCATTTATCTTCTCTCCCATTCTTCCGTTGGCACTGCCACCTGCTCTAATATTTTCTCTATACGACTCTCCCCTGTCATTGCTCCGCCATAGCCTCTTGACAAAACAAGTCTGTGTGCCATGACCGGAACCGCTACGGTCTTTATATCTTCCGGTACCACATAGTCTCTGTTTTGGATCCAGGCATAGGACTGTGCCGCATGTAAAAGTGCAAGCGTTCCTCTCGGGCTCACTCCTGATAGGATTTCTTTATCCTCTCTTGTAGCTCCAACAAGAGAAACGATATATTCGATCAGCTGAGGATGTACATAAACCCCTGCAGCCGCCTGCTGTATCTTTCTGATATTTTCTTTGCTGCATACAGACTCCAGCTTGTCATATGGCTGATTTTCAAGGAAGCGGTTCAGGATACCCATTTCCTCCCCATGGCTCGGCAGACCCATGGACAATTTCATAAAGAATCTGTCAAGCTGAGCCTCCGGAAGCGGAAATGTTCCCGTTGTCTCCAATGGATTCTGAGTTGCTATAACGAAAAAGGGTTCTTCCAGTTTTCTTGTCTCACCATCCACGGTCACCTGTCTCTCTTCCATACACTCCAGCAGACTGGCCTGGGTTCTTGGCGTTGCCCTGTTGATCTCATCTGCAAGGACGATATTCGCAAAAACAGGCCCCTGTCTGAACTGAAATTCTCCTGCTTTCTGATTAAAAAAGTTCAAACCAGTTACATCTGATGGCAAAAGATCCGGAGTAAACTGTATCCTTCCAAATGATGCATCTACGGAACGCGCCAATGATTTTGCAAGCATAGTCTTACCTGTACCCGGTACGTCTTCCAGCAAAACATGACCTTTCGCTGCCATCGCTGTTAAAACCAGATCGATAACCTTCTCTTTTCCCACCAATACCTTACTGATATTTTCTTTTATTTCCTTCACCCAGACTCTTGCTTCGTCCATTTCACTATCCTCCCAATTCATTCTTTGTTTTTATATTTTACATGACCTGATACTTTTTGTACCCGTCACTTACTATCCCTCAATTATCGCTTTGTTGTCCATGACGAACAGTCCCACACGCTTGTAGCAACATCACTATAGAACTCCGGCTCATGGCATACCATCAGGATACTGCCTTTATATTCTCTCAATGCCCGTTTCAGTTCATCTTTCGCATCTGCATCCAGATGATTGGTAGGCTCATCGAGTACCAGAAGATTTGTCTCTCTGTTGATCAGCTTACAAAGTCTCACCTTTGCCTGCTCACCTCCGCTCAGTACCCTTACCTGGCTCTCTATATGCTTTGTTGTAAGACCGCATTTTGCCAGTGCAGATCGAACCTCATACTGGGTATAAGATGGAAATTCCTGCCATATTTCCTCGATACACGTCTTTGTATTATCGCTGGAGGATTCCTGCTCAAAATATCCAATATGCAGGTAATCTCCCAATTGTGCGAATCCTTCCAGAGGCTTTATCATTCCAAGAATACTCTTTAAAAGAGTCGTTTTTCCAATTCCATTGGCACCAGTCAGAACTATCTTCTCTCCTCTTTCCATCTCAAGGTTTAATGGGGTAGAAAGGGGCTCTTCATAACCGATCACCAGGTCTTTCGTACAAAATAGCTGCTTTCCTGCTGTCCTTGCATCGCGGAATAAAAACTGTGGTTTCGGACGTTCCTGCATCAGTTCTATTTTTTCCATCTTATCCAATTTTTTCTGACGGGACATGGCCATATTTCTGGTGGAAACTCTCGCTTTATTTCTTGCCACAAAATCCTTCAGTTCACTGATCTCCTGCTGCTGCCTCTTGTAAGCAGCTTCAAGCTGTGACTTTCTCACCGCATATACTTCCTCAAAATGATCATAATCTCCCACATAACGCTCTAATTTTTGATTTTCCATATGGTAGATGATATTTACAACGCTATTTAAAAATGGAATATCATGAGATATCAGGATAAATGCATTTTCATAGTCATTCAGATATCTTTTCAGCCAGGCAATATGCTGCTCGTCCAGATAGTTGGTGGGCTCGTCCAAAAGAAGAATGTCCGGCTTCTCAAGCAGTAGTTTTCCAAGAAGGATCTTCGTTCTTTGTCCTCCGGAAAGCTCTGTCACATCACTGTCCAGTCCCAGATCTAAAAGTCCCAGTGCTCTTGCCACCTCTTCAACCTTTGCATCGATCACATAAAAGTCATGCATGGTAAGCATATCCTGTATCACACCCAGCTCATCCAGCATTTTTTCCATCTCTTCCGGGCTTGCTTCACCCATCTGATCACAGATCTGATTCATCTTCTCTTCCATCTGGAAAAGCCACGCAAATGCGGAAGACAGTACATCCCGTATGGTCATGCCCTTCTCCAAAACAGCATGCTGATCCAGATATCCAACCCGAACATTCTTGGACCATTCCACCTTTCCTTCGTCAGGCATCATTTTATCGGTTACTATCTTAAAGAACGTGGACTTTCCTTCCCCATTCGCGCCTACAAGGCCTATGTGTTCACCTTTCAGCAGACGAAATGAAACATCCTGAAAAATTGCTCTGTCGCCAAAACCGTGGGACAGATGTTCTACGTTCAATATACTCATACATGATCTCCTCTTATTTTCGTTTAGTAACTACTGTTATGCATAAAAAAGGTGCTTCGTATGCCATGCACCGAAACACCTACGAACAACAAAATAAATTATACCCTATGATCATACAGACCGCTGCTATCAGCACCGTCCATATATTCGTAGGAATAATCAGTTGGATCAGCATACCTACTCCGATCCAAAATAAGATAAACCCGAGGACTCTCGTGATCGGTCACTCCTATTCCTCTTCTTGGTTCAGTATATGCTCAACCTCTTCAGAAGAATACTCATCTTTCTTATCTTTTCCCGTAAATTTGTCTGCCAGGTCCGGTATCATGTCGAGAATCTTAGTGATTGCATCCTGATTCTTAACATTGACAAGCTTTGTTCCGTTTTTATTGATGACTAAAACTGCTGATGGGGATACTTTTCCTCCCATACCACCGGCACCATTATTCTTTGCATTTTCTGCAAATGCACCTGCTGCCACTCCAAATGATACATCCACCAACGGTAGTATGATCGTGTCACCAACTGTGATCGCATCACCAACAACAGTCTTTGTGGTGATGAAACTATCCATCCCTTTAAACAGGGATTCTACAGTATTCTGAAAATTATTTTCTGCCATATTTATGCCTCCTTATGCTGAAACCTCTGATAGGTTGCCTTCACATCTTTATTTTTATATAACTGCCATGCCTGCCAGAGTAAAAACCCTCCGACGATATGGCCTCGCAGCTTGATATCCCCCTCCAGTGTCACCTTATCAAATACAGGATACATCTGGAGCTTTCCTTTATACAAAGGATATAAGATTCCTGTTGCCGCAAGGAGCTGTCCTGTCAATGCCGGATCATCAAACCCAAAGGTAACATTGCCCCGAACTCTTCTTGGAAGAACATGCTTCAACAGCAGCTTTCCTTTTTGCTTTAAAAAACGTATGGCGCTTTTGGTCGTATCCAACTGAAAAAACATACGCCACTGCTTTATTTTATCACAGAAGCCTTCAAATGTTAATCTGATTTTTCGAATCTGCCGAACAATTTTTTTAGGAAAACTCCATATCCTGGAAGCGATACTTTTTATCTTTTTTAATATGCCGCCCACTGGATTCTTCTTTATAACCGCCTTTTCGACTGATTTATCTTCTGGCTTTGTCTCTGATTTTTCCTCTGACTTCGTTTCTATTGTATGTTCTGGTTTTATTCCTATTTTTTCTCCTGGCTGTACTTCTGATTTTACTTTTGACTCTTCTTTTGACTCTTCTTTTGATACTATTATTTCTTCTTTTGACTCTATTTTATCGGACCGCTCTGCTTTCGGGGTCCTCTTTGCTTTCAACTTTTTAAGCTTTTTCCCTATCCATCTTTTCAATGCAATGACAGGAATCCCAAAAACAAATACTTCCATATCTGTTTTCCCCTGTTGATATCTCACTCTTGCATAGATCAAGTAAAAAAGCCACGAGACACCTGCTTTTCCTGAGATTGTCTTTTCCTGCAGATTTCCCTGCCCTTGAACCTGATAGCCAAATGGCACGAATAAAATCGCCAGAATGACCGCCAGCAAAATCCCCAGGATCACCAACAGCAGTATGCCCAATATTTTTAAAATCACTAAAATGATATGTAACATACGTTAATCACCTGCTCTTGTCCTTTTCTTCTCTTTCGGCAACTGTTCGAGGTATCGGCGTACATCTGCATCTCCTTGCGTCTGGTACGTTTCTTCCACAATCTTTTGTACCAATCCAACTGCCTCATCATATCCATCCGCCAGCCCCACGATCATGGGGCAGCGGCGGCGGATCGTTTTTTGCAGTAATTGATTGGCCGATACGATTTCAAGAAGGTTCGCCGGATTCACTGCCAGCGTAACCAGATAAATATCAAATTGAACCTTCCCATGGTTCACTCTCCAGATAATCTTTTGTTGTCTTTTCTTAGCATTATCCCCTATATAGAGTTTCTTATACCATTTCAGCATCGATAAACTTCCCATCTTTTACTTTCTTAGTTTTCTGCAAGACGTTTTTCAATTGCATCCACTACAGACTGAAGCACTTTTACCCGGGCATAATACTTGTCATTTCCTTCAACAATAATCCATGGTGCATAAGTTGTTGAAGTGTGCACGAGCATATCATCCACGGCCTGCTCATACAGATCCCATTTTTCTCTGTTTCTCCAGTCCTCATCTGTGATCTTCCACTGTTTCTCCGGGTTCTCCATTCTTTCTTTAAAACGGCGCTCCTGTTCATCTTTATCGATCTGCATCCAGAACTTCAGCACGATCGCACCGGAATGAACCCAGTTTGACTCCATATCATTCATCTCTTTATATGCACGGTGCCACTCTTCACTGGTACAAAATCCTTCGATTCTCTCAACCATCACTCGTCCGTACCAAGTCCTGTCAAAGATAGCAATATGGCCTTTTTTCGGTACATTATTCCAAAATCTCCACAGATAGTGATGTGCTCTCTCAATATCATTCGGTGATGCCGTCGGGTTTACCTGATAGCCACGAGGATCCATCTTCTCGGTAAGACGTTTGATCGCACCGCCTTTTCCTCCTGCATCCCATCCCTCAAATCCTAATATTACCGGAATCCTTCTTCTGTAAAGTTCTCCATGGAGTTCCTGGATCCGACCCTGGAGTTTATCCAGCTTTTCTTTGTACTCTTCTTTTGTATACTTCAGTGTCAGATCTGCACTGTCAAGACTGGACGTACGAAGAACCTTATCATCACGGGATGCCTGCATATCTTTTGCAGCATCAGCCTGTTCTTTCTTCTCTTTCTCGTCTTCAGATATTTGGCTGGCTATATTCTTCGCCGCCTCTTTTGCAGCTTCCTTCTTTTCATTCTCTGCTTTTACTTCTTCTATTTTCTGGCGAAGTGCTTTGATCACTGCCGAATAAATCTTACAGGATGCAAATTCCCGGTCTGTAGCCTCGATGATCGTCCATGGTGCACAGGCTGTATCTGTCTTTTGAAGCATTTCATCATTCATTTCTTTGTAACGGTCATACTCTTTATTTCTCTGAAGATCTCCCTCAGTTACCCTCCAGGCACTTGATTTTGATTCCATGAGTTTTTTAAATCTCTTCTTCTGTTCTTTTTTATCGATTGCTAAAAACAGCTTAATGATCGAATAGCCTCCGTCTGTAAGCTGCTGCTCAAAAGAATTGATTTCTTCATAGGCATATCCCAATTCTTTTTTGGTTGTGACCCCATCAAACCGGTCTACCAGTACCGGGCGATACCAGCTTCTATCAAAGATAGCGATTCGTCCCTTTTCCGGTGTCTTTCTCCAGAATCTCCACAAAAATGGACGCAGCTGCTCTTCCCGCTCTTCACCGTTGATCGCGTGCACATGAAATCCTCTCGGATCCAGGGCTGAGATCAGTTTACTGATCTGTACACCTTTTCCTGCAGCACCAAATCCTTCAAAAACGATCATAACAGGTATTCCAAGTGCTTTGCACTCTCTCTGCAGTTTTGCAAGCTCCGGTGTCATCTCTTCCATCTTCTTTTTGTACTCATCCTTGCCCATCTTCTTTGTCAAATCAATCTGCTCCAACATCGTAAAACCCTCCCATCTCTTTACATTTTTATCTTTTTTGCATTTTTTCATTCCTTCACTTTAATAAATAAGGAGGGATGATATTGCATCCCTCCCCTGTCTTTCAAGCTAAAAATACTTGCGGTTTCCCCACAGGTTGGCTTTTCTCAACTCCAGATATTCATTATATGCCATTTCCAGAATCTGTCGCTCATTAGAAAACTTGAGGAGATGGTACGCTTCGTGGAACTTGTAATAACCGGAATCTACGAAGAATTCCTCTCGCTGAGGTTTGCTGCTATAATTGTTTGCCATCATCAAAAACCAGTGGACATCCTTCTCCACAGTGTCCTCCGGTACAGAAAAACTATACTGGCTTTTTCCGATATACTTGATAATGGATGCATGCACGCCGGACTCTTCTCTCACTTCACGAAGTGCGGTCTGCTGATACGTTTCCCCTTCTTCCACAGTTCCTTTTGGCAGGACCCAGCCCTCATATTTGTTCTTGTAGCTCTTATATAAGGTCAGGACCTTCCCACGATATATCACCACCCCGCCACAGCTTATTGCTTCTATCATCTGCAACTCCTCCTGTAATGCGTTGTGCTATTTCACTAAATTTAGTATACTGCTTTTGAGAAAACTGTGCAACCTTAATTATAATAAGCATCAAATATTTTCTGTGCGATCGGAACTGCAACTTCACTTCCTGCACCGGCCTCTTCCGCCACTACACATACCACGATATCCGGGTCCTCTACATTCGAAAATCCTACGAACCAGGAATGTGGTGTCGTCACGCTAACATCGCCATGCTCCGCTGTTCCTGTTTTTCCTGCTGCCGTGTAACCGCGGCCGGAAAGAGATGCTGCTGTTCCGCCTTCTACAACACCCTGCATCAAAGTGCTAAGCTGGGACGCTTCTTCTGTTGACATGACTTTTTTATATGATTTCGGCATATTTGTTTTTACTGCAGATCCATTTGCTGTTTCCACACGTTCCACAAGATACGGAGTCATCATGGTTCCGCCATTTGCCACTGCACTTGTTATCATCGCCATGTGCATAGGGGATACAAGAGTATTTCCCTGTCCTATCGCCGTCTGCATCGTCAGTGCATCTGCACTGTCTGCCTCTAAAGTGAATTTGCTCGATGTATATGTGATATCCAGCGGAAGCTTCTGGTTAAATAAAAGACTTTCTACGGTGGTCCTGTAATCTGCTCTGTTAAGATCTACACCAATCTGTGCAAACGCCGAGTTGCATGACTTTGCAAATGCAGTCGGGAAATCTTCCTGTCCATGAGCACTGTTATGATAACAGTGAATAGTATAACCACCATTTTCCACTTCACCGACACAGTCAAATGAAAATCCATCGAAGGAACCGTGTTCCCGCCAATAAGCCAGAGATGTTATAATCTTAAATGTTGACCCCGGCGGATACTGCCCCTGAGTTGCCCGGTTCACCAGACTGGAATTGCCTTCTTCTGAATTGATTTCTTCCCAGTCCGCCGATATCGTATTCGGATTGAAGTCCGGCTTACTCACCATGGCAAGTACTTTTCCCGTATCAGGCTCCATTACAACAACTGCGCCATCATAGCTTCCAAGCGCGTCATATGCCGCTTGCTGCAATTCTACGTCCAAAGTGGTAACTATATTGTCCCCCACGTTTTTCTCGTCTTTAAACTCGTTTTCAACCTGTGAAAGAACATTTGTATGGGAGGTAAGCAGCTGTGAGTTCATACTTTGCTCCAGGCCACTGATTCCGGAAGCCGAATATCCTACCACATGGGCAAATACATTTTCATAAGGATAAAGCCTGTATTCATTTCCGTCATCATCCGTCTCGGTACTTGCAAGCACCTCACCGTCAGAAGAAAGGATCTCGCCTTTCACCACCCGTTCCTGATAAGATCCCTGACGTTTACTGTTGTAAGGGCTGTTCGCATACTCATCCCTGAGTTCTATATTAAAATAAACCATATATCCGATCAATGCCAGGAAAATACCCACAAACGTATAGGATATAATGACATACTCTTTACCAGTTGAGGCTTTTTTCCGTTTGTTCCTGGATTTTTTCTTCGAGGGTCTTTTCTCGTTGTCCAGTTCCTCCCGATGTTGGGCCATTTCCTCTCCTGTTATTTTTCTTGTTGATTTTTTTACGTTTCTCATTTTCTCGTCTTTGCCTTTCAAGTTCTTCACCTTCGTCTTCCCTGAGAATATACAATCCCTGAATAATGGACAACATCAAAATTGTACAGATAACAGAGCTGCCTCCGTAACTTACCAGCGGCAGGGTGATACCCGTCATAGGAATAAACTTACTTGTACCGCCTACCGTTAAAAACACCTGAAATGCATATTCAGCTCCAAGTCCCATGGCAATAAGCTTATAAAATGGCTTGCTCATCTTCATGGAAACATTTACGATCATCAAAAAACAGCTCATACATACCAGAAGCAGGCAAATTGCAAAGATGCCTCCCAGCTCTTCACAGATTGCAGCAAAGATAAAGTCTTTGTCTACAACAGGAATCGTATTTGGCATCCCTTCTCCCAGTCCCATACCGAACCATCCGCCGGCACTGATCCCAAATAGGCTCTGAGCCACCTGATATCCGCCACCTACCTGATCATATACTGCGATCGGGTCCTTCCATACAGTGACTCTCTGCCGTACATGATTAAACAGGAAATACGCCAAAACCGCTGCCAGTGAACCACCCGCCAAACCTGCAAGTGCATACCATGGTTTTCTCGTAGCCACATAAAGCATTACGATATACGCAATAAAAAAAACCAGCGCACTTCCAAGATCTGTCGACGCCACCAATATCAGTACATGTGCTCCTGCAACGATCGTCGTGATACACACTCGTTTAAAGCTGGTATCCTCTCTCAGCATCCCGGCAACAAAGAAAACAAATGTGATCTTCACCAGTTCCGAAAACTGAAAAGTCACGCCGCCGATCTCGATGGAAAGCTTTGCTCCCCCGGAGATAGCAGCCAGTGCCAGTACGACTCCAAGAAGACCGATACCTGCGATTCCATACAGCCAGGTAAGATCTTTTAACAGCTTCACCTTTCGCACAATAACAGGAACGATAAATGAAATCACCATACCGATGACTACGATTTCAAACTGCTTCACAGCCTTTTCAAAACTCAACCGGCTCAGCATCAAAAATCCGATGCTCAAAAGCATACACATGTTATTGACGATCAACAGATTCCCCTTTTTATAAATCAAGCGGTATAAAACCTGTACAACTATGATAAATACAAAGACTGCCGCACACATGAATATAAGATTCATGTCCTGTGTCTTCATATACAAAACTGCATAAGCCACAAAATTCATAAAAAGCATCAGTACGATCTGCTTTCGCAGAACATGACGCTTATCTTCCAGACTATGCTTTTTAAAAATAGTAAAGCACTGGAAGGTAAAAAGAATCATTAAAATAATAATCAAATATTTTGATAATTCTGTGATAATATTTTCCACGATCTCCTCCATCTGTAATACGATCTGTTTATTCCACGCCTCTGGAAAAATGTCCCTTTGTCGTTTCCATTCCGCTGACGCTTTCATCCGGCTTCCCACCGTATGCGTAAACCGCCACAAATGCCCTGGCGATCTTCTCCGTCTCCTTTTCCCCTTCTATGGTAAAAGAAAGGCGGAATCTGGAAACTCCGATTTTTTTAACCTTCTCTGCCTCCTTCAGTAAAGAAGAAGGGAGGGAGTTATATATTGTATTATAACAGAATTCACAATTGCAGACAGCATGAAATTCTTTCTTATATCTGTCTTTCAATGTAAAAACTGTACATTTGTGATCACATCCATCAAGATTTTTCTGGATACACTGTACAGAAACCATCATAGGTGCATATCCATAGACGACCAATTCACTATTTGTATTATCTCTATGTCTGATTTCCTTTTGATTCATCTCCAGCGAAACTGTATCACCGATACATCCCTTCTCTTTCCAGAAGTTCTGGCTTTCCTGATTCATCGTATACATATTCGCATCAAGTATCACCTGATTTTCAAGTCCCAGCTGTCTCAAGATTCCATAGCTTTCCAGATTACGGATCAAGAAACCGGAAAGTCCTTTCTGTATAAGAGATGCAAAATGTTCTTTCCTGCCATTTAATTCCCTATCTCTTACCATATGAGGAAGCATCAGAAAGAACTCTTTTCCTCTATTTTTCATTTCTTTCAGGGTCTGTTCAACACTCATGCAAAAATCATCCACGGGAAATATCCCACAGTCTGCATAGATTCTTGTAATCTCCGGGATCTGCATGAGAGCATTAAGCTGTGACCGGCTTACTACTGATGCGCAAAGACCTTCTCTCAACTGAATATTTTCGTTTTTCTCACTGTTGTCATCATCCTGCTTTGGAGCCTGCTGTTTTCGTTCATGACCAGAAAGGATCTGTCTCTTTAACTTATCCAGTGCACATCTTCGAAGTTCATTCAGCTGCTGCATAGGAAGAAAGATTCCATCATCCATGAAGATATCCAATTCCTCAAAGACAAATTCGGTCTCCCCAGTCTTCGTCATCTGTTTATATACTCTTTCCCTGTCCAAAGGACGGTTCATCGCTTCCTGAACGATCTCTCCCTCTGCAACGGTACGATGCTCACCCATACTGACTTCCAGTATAGCAGGACATTGTGGAAAAAGAGTTAACGTTCCCTTAATTTTTTCTTGAGTTTTTCCTTCAAGATATGTTTTCCTTATTCTATTGAATAATTCTTCATTTCTCTTATTTTTAACACTGTCACCTGACACTGTCTTCTTTTCATTTCTCAAAGCCATCATATCGCGTCCATTTCTCACTTTATAATAGCTCTCATGAAATCCGTCACGATTATAGATATCCATAAGTATCTGATAATCTTCACGGCTGACAACAGGATTCTTCTCCCCTGCCAGATACCGGTCCAGATACTTTCTGTAGATTTCTACCACACCGGCTGTATATTCCGGTTTTTTCATGCGTCCCTCTATCTTGAGAGAATATACTCCCGCCCGAATAATGTCCGGCAAAATCCTTACCGTACACATATCTTTTGGACTTAACGGATAGGAGGTCTTATCGTCATTCATTCTTCTTTGTCCCTGGTAAACCTGATAGGGCAGTCGACAAGGCTGGGCACACCGTCCTCTGTTTCCACTTCTTCCACCTATCATGCTGCTCATAAGACACTGCCCCGAATAACAATAACAAAGTGCACCATGTACAAAACTCTCTATCTCCATATGTGTTGCATCATAGATCGCCTTTATCTCTTTTAGTGACAATTCTCTTGCTGTCACCACACGGGTGGCGCCTGCTTCTTTAAGAAGTTTTGCACTTTCCACGCCGGTGATCGTCATCTGCGTACTGGCATGGATATGCATATCTGGAAAATGCTTCTTAACGAATCTGAGCACTCCAAGATCCTGCACGATCACTGCATCCAGCCCTGCGGTATATAATGGGGACAGATACTCGTACAATTCATTCTCAAGCTCACTGTTTTTAAGAAGTGTATTTACGGTCAAATACAATCTTTTTCCATGGAGATGTGCCATCTGTATCGCCTGTATCATTTTTTCCTGATCCAGATTATCCGCATATGCACGGGCACCATACTTTTCACCACCGAGATATACTGCATCTGCGCCTGCACAAAATGCTGCTGTCATAGCTTCATAAGAGCCAGCCGGCGCCAATAATTCTATATCCATTGATATCCTCCCTTTATACGATAAAACGGACGTGACTTTGCGGTCACGTCCCTCTTTAATTGGCAAACTTTATTTCAGCAGGTTCTCCATATCTTCTTCCAGCTGCTTTATCTGTCGTTTTAAATCTTCATTTTCTTTTTTGCAGTTTTCTATCTCAATCTGCGCATCGATCAGATCATGTTTCAGATCATACATTTCTTTATCCTTAAGCTGTGAATCCTCCTCAAAGGATTCCGCCTGTCTTTTCGCCTTAAAGTAATCATCCGATATATTGAGACTAAGCAACGTATTCTTCGTCTCCTGCGGCTGACGATTATATCCTGGAAGCTCACTGAGCTGTGCAATCTTATGATTCATATAAGAAGCCACTTTCTGCAGATATTCTTCACTTTCATATCCGCTCAGAGTGACAATCTTTCCTCCGATTAAAACCTTCGTTGTATTTTTTGCTGGCATGACCGACATTCCTCCATTGATAATGGTAACTGTTCAAGTGCTGAAAGTTACATGATAGTTCTATTATAAACAAAATCAGTCAAAAAACAACCTTTTTCTCACCTTTTGTCAGACATTTGCAGGCATCTCGATCCCCAGATGCAGGTAAGCCTGCTCTGTAGCCACCCTTCCTCTTGGTGTTCTGTTAAGAAATCCGTTCTGGATCAGGTATGGTTCATAGACATCCTCTATAGTTCCTGAATCCTCTCCAATCGCTGCTGCGAGGGTCTCAAGACCCACCGGACCGCCAAGGAACTTGCCGATGATCGTATTCAGGATATACCTGTCTGTCTGGTCAAGCCCATACTTATCCACCTCGAGAAGATCAAGTGCAAAGGCTGCAACCTCTTCCGTAATCTTTCCATCATACTTCACCTGTGCAAAATCTCTGACCCTCTTCAACAGGCGATTGGCCAAACGCGGGGTACCCCTGGATCGTTTTGCCATCTCTGCAGCGCCCTTCGGATCTATCTCTACATCCAGAACTTTGGCTGAATGTATGATGATCGTCTCAAGTTCCCTCTCCGTATAGAATTCCAGATGATGGATCACTCCAAACCTGTCTCTAAGCGGTGCAGTTAAAAGTCCTGCTCTTGTAGTCGCACCCACCAGTGTAAAATGTGGAAGATCCAATCGTATCGATCTGGCCGTAGCTCCCTTGCCGATCATAATGTCGATAGCAAAGTCTTCCATCGCCGGATAAAGCACCTCTTCCACCTGCCGGTTCAATCGGTGGATCTCATCCACAAACAGTACATCACCTTCCTGAAGATTGTTGAGAATAGCTGCCATCTCACCGGGCTTTTCTATCGCTGGCCCCGAAGTCACCTTCATGTGGACTCCCATCTCATTTGCAATGATTCCGGCAAGTGTTGTCTTTCCAAGTCCCGGAGGGCCATAAAAGAGCACATGATCCAAAGAATCCTTTCTCTGCTTTGCAGCTTCGATATAGACTGCCAGATTCTTCTTTGCTTTTTCCTGTCCTATATAATCTTTCAGATACTGTGGCCGAAGATTTCCCTCGATACGAATATCTTCTTCCGTCATATCAGTTGTAATAATTCTTTTTTCCATCTTTTATCTTCTCTCCAGACTACAAGCCATTTCCAAATCTATATCATTTTCTTAAGAGCAGCTTTCAGCAGTTCTTCTACGTCCATGTTAGAAGCATCTTCAACCCGCTTCACTGCACGAAGTGAATCTGCATTGGGATATCCCAGTGCAACCAGTGCCTGAACAGCCTCTGATACTGCATCACCATTGGCACCCGGCATCTGATCTGCCGAAGACTGATTCTCCAGTTTTTGTTCGAATGCATCTTCCAGGTTCAGCTTATCCTTTAATTCAAGAATCACTTTCTGAGCTGTTTTCTTCCCGATCCCCGGTGCTTTAGCTATCGCTGCCGCATCATCTGCCAAAACCGCAAATCTAAGGTCGTCCGCAGAAAGGGCTGACAATACACCAAGTCCAGCCTTGGGACCGATACCATTGACTCCTATGAGTAATTTGAACACATTCAGATCATCCTTTGTTAAAAAGCCATATAACTGCATAGCATCTTCTTTCACATAGAGGTAAGTGTAGATTTTTATCTCCTGTCCGATGGGCAGTGCACCGGAAAAGGTGGATCCCGGCACAAAGATCCGATATCCCATCCCCTGATTGTCCACGATAATGCACTGTTCATCCGCCTCTTCTAATATTCCCTTTATATATCCAATCATCTTTTCACCTGTCTGATGCCTCTTACTTTCGCAATTCAGGCACCGCTTTTTTTATTCTCTTTATCATCTCGCTGCTCAAAATGCCGATCAGTATCCCGGTTGCAAGACCTGTGATCGCCAATATGGGAAAATAGTAACCCACACGGATATTTTCAACCACACCTATCGCTACAAGGATCTGACCTGCGTTATGTGTCACTCCTCCAAGCATACTCACTCCAGTCAGACTAAGCTTCAGGTATCTGCGTCCAAGTTCCATACAGACCAGACTCAGGATTCCTCCTGCCAGGCTGAAAGCAATACTAAATGCATTTCCAAACAGGAATCCGATCACCAGGATCCTCACCATGGATACTGCAAGTGCCTCTTTCCATGAATACAAATAGAGCGCCACCACCACGGCCAGATTGGGAAGTCCAAGCTTCATCCCCGGTACTCCTGCAAAAACAGGGAAAAGAGATTCCACATAACCTAATATGATCGCTGCTGCACATACCAGACCCAAATATGCTGTTTTCTTCAAGCTGATCCCGCCTTTCAAGAACTGATGCTGTCCACACCATCTTCTGTATCCTCATCATTTCCTTCTGAAATGATCTCAAGTACTACTTTGTTCGGCAGACATACGATCGTCCTGCCGCTCTGTGAGATTGAAACTGTATGAACACATATCTGATCCGGACAATCCGCATCGATCATCGAAACTTCTCCGTCCCTGATCCTACAACTATTAGTCCCTTCGATATCAATCTCCTGATTTTCAGACAAAGAATATGTTCCAAAGACCTCTCCGTCCTTCATGATCTGAAGCCACTCGCCTTCATCCTGTGTGATAGTATTGATTCCCCATACCAAAAATGCTGCCGCTGCTATGACTGCTGCAAGTATCCAATCTCTTTTTTTCATGGTTGTTTTCCTATAGTGATTTCTCTTCTTTTTCCTGGTTATCATACCATAATCAAGGGAAGAATTCCATCGTTAAAATCATTCCAAAAACTTTCCTTTATGAAAATTATTATTTTCAGGAGATTTCGGCTACTTAACAGAATACCATATATGTATGCAAAACGCAACGAAAAGCGAATGTTTGTTCTGTATATTTCATTCTGCTCTTATCCAAAAGAACAACAAAAAGGCTGTCATATCCAACCTGTAAGTAACTTGGTTCTTACAGGTTGAACATGACAGCCTTCTGATTTCTTATAATCAAAATCCCTTTTCTTTTGTTTGATTTTTATCCGCTAAGCAGTTCTGCTGAATAGCTTCACATTCATCCTACATAATACAATTGCGAGGACAATTTTCTTTGCATTTTCCGCAGTTCGTACATTTTGAATAATCGATATGTGCTACATTGTTTTCTACTGTGATCGCCTGGACCGGACAGTTCTTCTCGCATTTTTTACAGCCTATACATCCGTTATCACATGCTGTCATCGTAGCTTTTCCTTTATCCGAAGAACTGCAGCGTACCTTTTGGCTCTGCTCATACGGAACAAGCTCTATCAGATGATGCGGACAGGCCTGAACACATTTTCCACAGGCTTTGCATTTTTCCCTGTCAACTACTGCGATCCCATTTTCGATATGGATAGCTCCAAATGTACATGCTTTTACGCATGTTCCATATCCAAGGCATCCATGGTTGCATTTTTTAGCACCACCACCCGGAATAAAGGACATAATGGTACAATCTTCTACACCGTCATACAGATAATTCTGTCTGGTATGTTCACAGTCACCTGAACATTTTACAAAGGCAACCATCGGACGACCGTCTTCCACTTCCTGGCCCATGATCGCTGCGATCTGTTTTGCCACTGCCGGACCACCGACAGGACATCCGCTTACCGGTGCCTGGCCTGCTGCTATTGCTGCCGCAAGGCCGTCACATCCCGGGTAGCCGCAGCCACCGCAGTTATTTCCAGGAAGTTTATCTCTTACTGCAATTTCTTTTTCATTTACCTGTACTGCAAATTTTTTACCGGCAACTCCCAGAAGAAGGCCGATGATAAGACCCGTACCGCCGACTAATACAGCAGCCGTAATAATCCCTGTAATCATATCTCTCCTCCTATCTGATCAAGCCCGAAAATCCAAAGAATGCGATGGACATAAGTCCTGCTGTCAAAAGCACGATCGGCATTCCCCTAAACGGCTTTGGAACATCATTATATTCAATTTTTTCTCTGATACCAGCCATCAATACGATAGCGATCGTAAATCCAACTGCTGTAGCAAATCCGTTAACCGTTCCTGCAAGGATCCCGTATTCATTCTGAACATTGAGGAGTGCTACTCCGAGTACTGCACAGTTGGTAGTGATCAGCGGCAGATATACGCCAAGGCTCTTATATAACGCCGGCATAGCTTTTTTAAGAAACATTTCCACCAACTGTACCAACGCTGCGATCACAAGGATAAATACGATCGTCTGCATGTATTCCATGCCCAGTTTCACCAGTACAAGATTATAAATTATACTGGTACATAAGGATGACAAAGTCAAAACAAAGATTACAGCTCCGCCCATACCTGCTGCGGTGTCCATCTTCTTTGAAACGCCAAGGAAAGGACACAGACCTAAAAACTGACTGAGTACTACGTTATTGACCAGCGCAGACCCTATCGCAATCATTAATAACTCTTTCATGCGTTCTTTCCTCCCTTCTCATCTAACATTCTCTTACTTTCACAGATCTTATTACCGCAGGAAAGACATCCGGCCTCACTGCATCCACCAGATTCTGAAGATGTTTTTTGTTCCGGTCTTCCTGCCTTTATTTTGTTCTGTGTTGCTACCAGCATAGCCAATACAAAAAATGCTCCCGGTGCAAGAACAAAGATCGTTGCTCCGCCTTCAAATAACTGGAATCCAAAGATCTTACCAGAACCCAGGATCTCACGTACGATACCGATACAGGTAAGTCCTACGGTAAATCCAAGTCCCATACCAATTCCATCAAAGATCGAGCTTACCACTGCATTTTTGGAAGCATATGCCTCTGCACGGCCAAGTATGATACAGTTAACTACGATCAAAGGAATATATATTCCAAGTGAATCATACAAGCTCGGCAAAAATCCCTGAAGTAAAAACTGTACGATGGTAACAAATGATGCAACTACTACAATATAGGCTGGCATACGAACACTGTCCGGAATAGCTTTTCTGAGCATTGATATCATCATGTTAGACATAGTGAGGATCACCATGGTAGTGAGTCCCATGCCCAGTCCGTTCACAGCCGAGGTCGTTACCGCGAGTGTTGGACACATACCAAGCATCAGCACAAAGGTAGGGTTTTCTTTGATGATACCATTATACAAACGTTCTATCGGTGTATTTGCTTTCATCCTATTCCCCTCCTTCCATCATCTGATATGCACAAAGACCTGCATTGACTCCGTTCGTCATGGCATTGGTCGTTACAGTGGCACCACTTATGGCATCAATTTCACTGTCTTCTTTTGCACCATTCTTTGTGTATGTGAATTTTTCAACATTTTTGTCTGCAAACTGATTTTTAAATTCATCTGTATTCGCATTCATTCCAAGACCTGCAGTCTCTGATATGGAGAGTATACTGATTCCATTCAATGTTCCGTCTGATTTTACTCCCATGGAAAATTGGATATCGCCGCCATATCCTTCTGATGTGGTAACGAGAAATGCATATCCCAGGCTCTCGCCGCTTCCATCTACTGCCTGTTGGATCTCGTTTATGCTCTGAGCTCCATATCCTGCTACATCAAGATTCTCGCGAAGCTGTGCTGAGAGTTCTTTCGTGATCTGGACCTGTTCGAATCCATCCGCATCTGAAAAAACAGCACTATACGCCTCCTCTTTTGCCATTGCTTCCTGTTTCTTTATTGGTTCTTCGGTAATCCCATGAACAGCACCAAGGGCAACACCTGCCACCAGAGTGATCAGAGTCAGGGCCAAAGCATCTTTTATGATCTTATTACTCATGCCTTTTTCCCTCCTTTACCAAATGCAACGGGAACTGTCACGCGTTCGATCAACGGGATCAATATATTACTGAATATGATCGCATAAGATACGCCTTCTGAAGACGCACCAAATAATCGAAAGAGTCCTGTAAGCAGTCCAAGTATCACGCCATAAAGGAGCTGTCCGTTCTTCGTGATCGGAGTTGTCACATAATCTGTAGCCATAAACCATGCTCCCAGCATCAGACCACCGCCAAAGAGCTGACCCAGAATATAATTGGTATCCAGTCCGTGACCGCCAAATATGATAATAAATACCAGGAAACTTCCAATATAAGTAAGCGGGATCCGAAGATCGATCACTTTTATCGCTACAAGAAAAGCTGCACCGATCAATATTGCCAATGCGGATGTTTCTCCAATCGTACCAGTTGTATTGCCAATAAACATACTGAATACGTCTACCTGTCCGCCTGCTTTTAGAACTGCCAGCGGAGTAGCTCCTGATACAGAGTCCACCACGATATTACTCATTCCATTGCCCACAGTAAATGTATTCATCTGTCTGGCAAATGATAAGAGCAGAAAACATCTGGCTGCCAGTGCCGGGTTCATGATATTCTGTCCCAGACCTCCAAAAAGTTGTTTTACGATCAGTATGGCAAATACTCCTCCGATGATGGGTATCCACCACGGTACTGATACCGGCAGGTTAAGAGCCAGTAAAAGACCTGTTATCACAGCACTAAAATCATTGACTGTCAATGGTTTGTGCATTAATTTTTCATAGATTGCTTCCGTTGCTACACAAGTAGCTACGCAAAGACATATCAGCAGCAGAGCACGCAGACCAAAGTTGTAGATTCCAAACAAAGATGCAGGCAGCAGTGCAATGACAACCATCTGCATAATATTGCTGGTCTTGATCCTGGACCGGACATGCGGTGATGATGATACGTGTAATAAGTCACTCATGTTCCTTCCCCCTTATTTCTTTTTTCTGTTTGCAAGCACAATCTTTCTCATGGACTTAATGTCCTGTGCCAGTGGACGTTTTGCCGGACAGACATAACTGCAGCAGCCACACTCACAGCACTCCATCCCATTGTATGCAAGGAATTTGTCTTCCTCTTTATGTTCTGAGAAGCGTGCAAGTTTTGTCGGAAGCAGATGCTCCGGACATGCACTTACACATTTTCCGCAGTTGATACAAGCAGTTGTCTCTGAACGGCTCACATCGTCTTTTGACATACAAAGCAGTGCAGATGTTGTCTTCGTCACCGGAACATGAATATCAAACATGGCAAATCCCATCATAGGACCGCCGGAGATGATCTTTTCTGCCGGTTTTTTAAGTCCCCCTGCCGCTTCGAGCAGTTCCTGGAAATCTGTACCCACCGGAACATAAAAGTTCGATGGATGCTCTACTGCATCGCCAGTCACGGTCACGATCCTGTGCATCAGCGGCTGCCCAAGGATCACTGCTTTATACACTGCTACTACTGTATCAATGTTATCAACCACACAGCCTGCATCTGCCGGCAGCATGGATGAGTTGATACTTCTTCCTGTCACTGCATGGATCAGCATACGTTCTGCACCCTGAGGATACTTTGTCTTTAGCGGCTTCACCTCTATACGAGGTTCATTTTCCACCATTGCACTCAGCTTTTCTATACAGTCCGGTTTGTTATTCTCGATACAGATACATCCTTTTGCATTGTCAAATAATTGAAGGATCACCTTCAGTCCTTCTACTACTTTCTCCGGTTCTTCCAACATTCTGCGGTAATCAGATGTCAGATATGGCTCGCACTCTGCTCCATTCACCAATATGTAATCGATCTTTTCCGGTTCCTTTGGTGTCAGCTTGACATGCGTCGGGAAACCCGCACCTCCCATGCCCACCACACCTGCTTCCTGGATCTTCTTTCGGATCTCTTCTTTTGAAAGAGATTCCGGACGATCACAGGGCGTGTACTTTACTGTCTCATATAATCCGTCATTTTCTACAATGATCGCATTACAAGTTGCTCCTACTGCTGTCAGTCTCGGTTCGATTCCTTTCACCGTTCCTGACACTGATGCATAGATTGGTGCCGAAACAAATCCTCCCGCCTCGGCTATCATCTGCCCTGCCAGGACTCTGTCTCCTTTTGCAACAATCGGTTTTGCCGGTGCTCCGATATGCTGTGATACCAGATACGCCAGCTCATTTTTTGGTTTCAGAGGCTTAATAGGATTATCCTTCGATAATTCTTTTCCATCATAAGGATGGACTCCGCCTTTGAATGTGAATAAATCCATAAAATGATCCCCCTTTTCTATAGATTCTTTTTTGTAACTACTTGGAACCGTCATAGCTACACAGTTTGAGATACTATATGTGTATCTCACCCTCTTTTCATACGCTTTCGCGTTTATAATAATACATTTTCACACAAGTTCTTCTTATACTATAACGCATTCTTCGGCAATTTGCACTGATTTTTTGTGAGTTTTTCCCATGATTCATGTATATTTTTTAGTACATATGCTTTCAATCTTTTCCATAAGGCTCTTGCAGTCCACCCTTTCTCCAATTATAATATTACCTGACCGCACTGCAAACCACAGCGCCATAAAAGGAGTTACTCTTATGATCATCAATGAATTTCCCGCCGTTGTGCCGGAATCTATATTAAAATCAGAACATCTGATACCCCAGAACTGTCTTTTTTTTGATATTGAAACAACAGGTCTATCCTGGAGGCGTTCTCACCTTTATCTTCTGGGTGCTGTCTTTTTCAATGGCTCCCAGTGGATCCATAGACAATGGTTTTGTCAAAAACCCGGAGAAGAAAAGGAAGTTCTCATCGAATTTTCCATTCTTCTCAATAACCATTCCACCCTCATACATTTTAACGGCAGTACATTTGACATTCCTTATCTTATGCATAAATATACGTTTTATCGTCTGACACAGGAATGGGATCATCTGGATTCTTTGGATCTTTATAAAAAAATGCATCCATTCAAAAAATTGCTTGGCATGGAACATATGAGGCAAAAGGATCTTGAAGTTTTAGCAGGACTTCACCGAGAAGACCCTTACTCCGGAGGAGAATTGATCTCCTATTACGGAAAATATCTTCAGACCAATGACCAGTCTCTTCTCCACATGCTTCTGCTGCACAATCAGGAAGATATTGAAGGTATGCTGCAGCTGCTTCCGCTTCTTGCCCTGCCACGTATCTTAAGCGGCAATATTCCTGAATCGTTTGCCACCGGATTCTATGATCCGAACACTCTTTCCATGGGGTTTTCCTTTCGTGAGACTTTTCCTCTCAGCCTTAGTCTTTCTGATCCTTTGTACAGCATAAAGATAAATCCTGAAGGCTGCACGATCCATATCCCTATATCATATGATGAGAAAAAATATTTTTATTCTGATTATAAGGACTATTATTACCTTCCCTTGGAGGATGAAGCCATTCATAAAAGTGTCGCTGTCTATGTTGATAAAGAACATCGTGAAAAAGCCAAGGCCAGCAATTGTTACAAAAAAACAACCGGGAGATTTCTCCCCCAGTTTGACAACTTATTTACACCTCAGTTTTTAGACGAATATAAAGACAGTTATAGTTGGTTCCTGCTGACAGATGATTTTTTAGACCAGCCAGATCAGCTTCGCCTGTATGCTTCCCATCTTCTGCGCAATTATCATCGTCTGGAAATCTCATAGTCAATAGTTAATTAATTTTTCAGATCTACATTCTTAACGTCTGTAATGAACATATGTCCTGGTGCGTGGGTGATCACAATCTCTGGTTTGGAACTCATGACAACGGATTGAGGAGTCACGCCACAGCACCAGAACACAGGCGCCTCACCTTCCTTTATCGTCACCGCATCGCCAAAATCCGGTTTCTGGATATCCTTGATCCCAATATGGGCCGGATCCCCGATATGGATCGGCGTCCCATGTACATTCGGCATCGTCTCTGTCACCCTGACAGCCTTTATCACCTGTTCATAAGGCATCGGCCGCATACTCACTACCAACTTTCCGTGAAACACACCTGCCGGAACGCAATCAATGTTCGTCCGGTACATAGGCACGTTCTTTTCCTCCTCTATGTGACGCACCGGGACTCCTGCTTCGAGAAGTTCCGATTCAAAAGAAAAGCTGCACCCGATCAATATACTTACAAAATCATCTCTCCACAGTCCTGTGATATCTGTATATTCACCTGTTTTCACTCCATGTTCGTAAACAAAATATCTCGGAATATCTGTAGCTATATTGGCATCTTTTGCTATAAACTGCAGATTTTGGCTTCCCACATCTCCCACTTCCAGAATAGGGCATGACTTGGGATTTCTCTGGGCAAACAAGAGAAAATCATAGGCAAGATCACGTGGCAAAATAACAAGATTCGCCTGTGCATAACCTGCACACATACCTGATGTCTGGCCGGATATCTCTCCGTCCCTGATAAGTTTTCTAACTTTACTTGGCAGCATATCTGCATATGGATTTTTATTCATGAGTTATGTCTCCTTTATTCTGTTCAACTCGCCTGGGTATCACTAAAAACGAAAAAAGGAGACAGCCAACAACACTGTCTCCTTTCATCGTTTATATCTTATTCTTCTTCAGAAACTTCTTCGCTGTTTTCTTCTGCTGTTTCCAGAGCTTTCATGCTCAGGCTGATTTTTTTGTCTTCGCCATTAAAGTCTACAACCTTTGCAGTGATAACCTGTCCAACACCGAGAACATCTGATGGTTTCTCAACATGGTCTCTGGAAATCTGTGAAACGTGAAGCAGAGCGTCTACGCCTGGCTCAAGTTCAACAAATGCACCAAAGTCGGTCATACGTGCGATAGTGCCTTCTACAACATTACCTACAGCGTATTTTTCATCTGCGCTCAGCCATGGGTTCTGATCATTGAACTTAAGGCTCAATGCAATCTTGTCACCATTGATATCTTTGATAAGAACAGTGATAGGCTCTCCAACTTTGAAGATCTTCTTAGGATTCTCAACTCTGCCCCAAGACATCTCAGAGATATGGAGCAGACCGTCAGCTCCGCCAAGATCGATGAATGCACCGAAATCTGTAACATTTTTAACTGTTCCTTCAACTGTATCGCCAACTGCGATTCTCTCAAACAGTGCTTTCTGCTGTTCTGCTTTAGCAGCAACCAGAAGCTGTTTTCTATCGCCGATGATTCTTCTTCTTCTAGGATTGAACTCTGTGATAACGAATTCGATCTCCTGATCTGCATATTTTGTCAGATCTTTCTCGTAAGTATCAGAAACAAGACTTGCTGGGATAAATACTCTTGCTTCGTCAACAACAACACTCAGTCCACCGTTTAATACCTGTGTAACTTTGGCTGTGAGTACTTCTTTGTTTTCGAAAGCTTCTTCCAGTCTCTTATTTCCTTTTTCTGCTGCCAGTCTCTTGTAAGTAAGAAGTACCTGACCTTCGCCATCGTTTACTTTCAGGATCTTAACTTCCATAGTATCGCCTGGCTTCGCAATCGTTGTCAGATCGATAGATGAATCGTTGCTGTATTCGTTTTTAGTAAGAATACCATCAGCTTTGTATCCAATATTTAAAATAATCTCGTCTTCTTTGACGTCGATTACAGTACCTTCAACTACCTCCCCGTTTCTGATTGTTTTTAATGACTCTTCCAACATTTGTTCAAAACTTAATTCTGACATATTTTTGAACCTCCTCAATTATATTATTTGGGGTGGAAGCCCCCGCTGTAATACCTACGCAACCAATACATTGAAAAGGCTTTAAATCCAAATCAACAAGTGTCTGTATATGGTAAGTATTTTTACACTTTTTTTTGCAAATCTCGTACAATTTTTGCGTATTGGAACTATGCTTGCCACCAATGACAATCATGGTGTCCACTTCGCTTGCAATCTGCTCCGCTTCCAGCTGTCTTTCCTCAGTTGCACTGCAAATCGTATTTAAAACAATTTTATCATACCTCTTTTTCGAGAAAATTTCAACTAAATCTTGAAATTTGTTGTAATTAAATGTCGTTTGGGACACGATGCACAGTTTTGTTTCTGGTAAAATAGCTAATTTTTCTGCTTCTTCGGCTGTCTCGATCACAGTCACAGGTCCTTTGCACCATCCGCGGATACCTTCTACTTCCGGATGGCTTGCATCACCGATAATGATGATATGACGGCCCTCACTGCTTTCTTTTTCTACGATCTTATGAATCTTGCGGACAAATGGACAGGTAGCATCCACACACTCAAGTCCCTGTCTCTGGATGATCTGATAGATATCCCTGGAAACCCCATGGGAACGGATGACCACGGTACCTTCCCTGATATTTGAAAGTCCCTGGCTGTCGTTAATGACTACGACCCCCTTTGATTCCAGATCTCCTACCACTTCCTCATTATGAATGATCGGGCCAAAGGTGTACACTTTTTTGTCATTCTTTTCGACCTGCTCATAAACTTTTTCAACTGCTCTCTTTACACCAAAGCAAAAACCTGCACTTTTAGCGACTTTAATCTCTCTCACTTACATGCCCTCTCTTTTTTCCGGTATAAGCTATCCTATCTTTTTTCTTCAAAGACCCGGATCACAGATTCTGCCACTTCCTCTATCGTCATAAATGATGCATCCACCAAAACAGCGTCCTCTGCCTGACAAAGAGGAGAAATCTCTCTTGTCATATCACGATGATCCCTGTCTATAATATCTGCCTCAATAGCTGCAAGATCTGCTTCCATTCCTTTTTCTTTCAGTTCCAGATATCTCCTTCTTGCACGTTCCTGACTGCTGGCAGTAAGATAGATCTTCGCAGTCGCATCCGGGAGTACCTGTGTTCCGATATCACGTCCGTCCATAACAACATTTTCCGATCGTGCCAGCTGTCTTTGGAGAGCCACCAGTTTTTCTCTGACCTTCGCATTTACAGAAGTCTGTGAAGCCATATTGCCTACTTCTTCCTGGCGTATCTCCTTTGATACATTTTCCCCATTCAGGAGAACCTGCTGCTCACCCTCTTTATAGGTGATCGATACCTGGATATCATTGCATGCCGCCTCGATAGAAGCTGTGTCCTTGGAATCTATTCCTTTTCTGAGGAAATACAAGGCCATCGCCCGATACATCGCTCCTGTATCCACGTAAATAAATGACAACTCTTTTGCAACTTTTTTTGCAATCGTACTTTTTCCTGCTCCTGCAGGTCCATCAATAGCAATCGTATAACTCATCTTCCTATCCAACTCCTTTTATTCTTCTCCTGCCACAGCCATGGCCGCCGCATGGGCTGTTGACCAGGCAATCTGCAGATTATATCCTCCGGTAAGCGCGTCAAGATCCAGAACCTCACCTGCAAAATACAGATTCTTAACTTGCTTTGATTCCATCGTTTTGGGATCTATCTCTTTTACCTGAACTCCTCCTTTTGTGATGATCGCCTCTCCAAAGCCACGAAGCCCTGTGATCGTCATCGGAAGAGCTTTTGTCTTCTCTATAAATACAGACCGTTCTTCTCTTGTGATCTCATTCACCTTTTTTTGCGGAGCTATCCCACCGATCTCAAGCATTACAGGAATAAGCTTTGATGGGAACATCCCATCCACAACATTTTTAAATTGTTTGTTCTTCCCTGCCTCAAACTCACGCAGCAAACGATGATCCAACTGCTCCTTTGACAATGCCGGTTTCAAATCTATCTTGGCCTGCAGATACTTCTTTTCCAAGAGTTTTCCCACTTTTGCGCTGGCTGATAACACCAACGGACCGGTAATTCCAAAATGGGTAAACATCATTTCACCAAATTCTTCAAAAACACATTTTTTTTCATCATATATCGACAGCGTTACATTTTTAAGAGAAAGACCCTGCATCCGCGGGATATATTCCTCTGCTGTCACCATCGGGACCAGCGATGGAAGCAATTTGGTCACGGTATGTCCTGCTTCCTTGGCCATCCGATACCCATCACCAGTAGCTCCAGTGGTTGGATAGGATATCCCTCCGGTGGCGATCAATACCTTATCACCCTCCACATGGGAACCATTTTCAAGTTCCACCCCTGTGACGATGGTTTCATCTCCGCGAATAACTGTCTTTAACTTCTTTACCTTGCTCTTCAGATGAATCTTTACATTATTCTCCTTCATCCTCCGCTCAAGTGCAAGAATGATATCAGACGAATGATCCGACTGGGGAAACATTCTGCCGCCCCGTTCCATCTTCGTCCTGACCCCACAGTTTTCAAAAAAATCTATAATATCGTAGTTGGTATATCCATATACCGCACTGTATAAAAATCTTGAGTTTGTAACAAAAGAGTCAAATAACTCTGTGGTATCACATGCATTCGTAAAATTACATCTTCCCTTGCCGGTGATAAAAAGTTTCTTGCCCAGTTTTTCATTCTGTTCGAAGATATGAACCTCCATACCATGTTCTGCGCCATATATGGCCGCCAGCATACCTGCCGCACCGCCTCCGATAACTAATAATCTGCTCATTCTTCCTCCCTGGAGTCTGTATTTCTCATTTTCACGGTGTCTTCCACCGGATTCATCTCATCACTGCTGTAGACCTGATATTCGTCCCATATCTTCTCCATGGATTCAAGGGTATCTACAACTTCCTTTTGACGTTTCATGCATAATGCAACCACCAGCGCGTTGACCACGCTAAGGGGAGCCACCAGTGAATCCACGATGGACGCCATATCACTTCTTGCGATCAGATTGCAGGAAGAATACAGGTTGATCGGTGAATGTACACTGTCAGTCAGTGTGATCACCTTTGCATTTCGATTATTGGCAAATTCAATTGCCTTTAATGTTCGCATGGAATACCTTGGAAAACTGATACCGATGATCACATCCTCTTCGCCTATCCGAAACATCTGTTCAAAGATCTCGCTGGCACTGTTTGTCTGGACCAGCCGAACATCATCAAGGATCAGATTCAGATAGAATCCAAGAAAGCTTGCCAGCGGAGCACAGCTTCTGATTCCGATGATATAAATCGTTCTTCCGTTCAGCAGGGTGTTGACAGCTAATTCAAACGCTTCGTGATCTATATGTTCCATCGTAAGCTTGATTTTTTCAATATCTGATTGAAATATAGTATCCAGGATCTTAGCTTCCGGCACATGACCATAAGTAACTTCCATTCGCTGGATGGAATTGAGTTTATTACGTACCAATTCTTCCAGGGCATGATGAAACTCCGGAAATCCTTTATAGCCCAGCTGTGTTGCAAAACGAACTGTGGTCGACTCACTGACCCCAACCTCTTTTCCCAGTCTGGCGGCTGTAAGAAATACCGCTTTGTCATAATTATTTATAATATAAGCAGCAAGATGCTTCTGCCCCTTGCTGAATGTATGATGATTTTTCTGAATCCTGATCAATAAATTGTCTGCTTGTTCCATACTGTTCCGTACCTTCTTTCACATATCGAACCCTATTATAGCATGCAGGAACACTATGACGCAAGCGATGGCAAATAGTTATTTCATTTCCCTATATTGTCCATCAAATGGACACAAGGATACAAAAACAGCAGGGATCTTCACATCAGTGTCACCACAACTGTAAGCTCCCTGCCATTCTCACTATACGCTGTTATTTTACCTTTATGTGCGTTTACAATAGCTTTCGCCACCGACAGGCCAATACCTGAACCACCTGTCTCTGAATTTCTTGATGCATCCAGGCGATAAAATCTTTCAAATAGCATATCCAATCGCCCTGTCGGCAGATCATCTGCTGGATTTTGTACTTCTAAAATCACATTTTTTCCCTTTTTATAAAGTTTTAAAGAGATTTCCCCCTGCTGGGATGAATATTTCACTGCATTATCCAACAATATCGATACGATCTGACGGATCGACTTTTCATCTCCATGGTACGTCAAGCCCTGCTGTACCTGTATGTCCAGTTTTTTTTCATGGGTCTTTGAAAGAGGATAAAATGCTTCTGCCGTTTCATATACGGCATCCGATATGGAAAAATCCACTTTGACACCCAGGATTTGTTCTTCGTCCATCCGGGTAAGAGTTACCAGCTGTCCTGTAAGATCTGCAAGCCGCTGTATCTGTTTTCTCGTACTGCTGGTCCATTCATTTTCACCATATTCCATCTCCAACACTTCTGTATTGGCATCTATGATCGTCAAAGGAGTTTTTATCTCATGACTTGCATCCGTGATGAATCTTTTTTGTTTTTCAAAGCTTTCCGTAACCGGACGAAATACGATTCTTGAAAAAATCACCACAAGGATAAATACCATCAAAAGGCCAATCACTGCCACAAGAATACTCATCCAAAGCACAGTTTTAAAAGAACTGAGTTCTCTTCCCATGTCAGTAAATACGATCAGTATTGACTCCTCCTGCATGTACACCAGATACCGGTAATTCGCCTGAAAACCTTTCGTTTTTCCGCTTTCATAAACTGTTTTAGCATACTCACTGGCATCCGACTCCTGTACAGAGGCTATCTGTCCAAGGTTTGATTCCTGTACTGCACCATTCTCATTAAGTATTACAGAAAAAAATCTGGTCTCATACCTCGTCTCCGGAGAGAAAAATCGATCATCCATCGCCGGCGGATCTTTCCTTTGCAGCAGATATTCTTTATTTTCCTGATTCATCGGCGTATCATCCGCCCGCAGCTCCAACGGGAATTCACCGTCATTTTCTGCCAGTACTTCCAGTATATTATCCGCCTGAGCGATGATCCGCCTATAACTCACAATATTGATCGCACCAAGGATAGCCGTCAGGACCAGCAGCGTCGAGCACATGGATACAAGGATGAACTTTTTTCTGAGATTTTTTATCATGACTGTTCCTCCAGCGAATAGCCTTGATTTCGCGCCGCTTTTATCTGAACTTTTGCGCCTACTGCTGCCAGTTTTTTTCTTAGATAAGAGATATATACCCACACTACATTGATCTCCGCTTCACTGTCCAGTCCCCATATTTTTTCCATAAACCGGTCTGTTGAGATGAGTTGTCCCGGATTCATCATCAGAAGTTCCAGCATCTGGAATTCTTTGTTGGCCAGTCTGCAGCTTCCATCTGCAGAAGATAGTTCAAAGGTCTTTTTGTTGAGTGAGATATTACCAAAATCCATCACGATCTGACTGCCGGATGATTGTCTTCTCGTCACCGAACGTATCCTTGCCAGAAGCTCTTTCATTGCAAATGGTTTGCCAAGATAATCATCTGCACCGCTGTCAAGCCCCAGCACCCGGTCATTGATCTCTGATTTTGCTGTCAGCATCAAAACCGGAACTGTATTTCCTTCTGCTCTTATCTTCTGCAAAACTGTGATTCCATCCATCCCGGGCATCATAATATCAAGTACTGCCCCATCGTACTCCTGAGACTGCAGGTATGCCAGTGCATCTACTCCATTATAAACAGCATCAACAGAATAATTATTATGCTTTAATATTGTAACTAAGGCATGTGACAGATCTTTTTCATCTTCTGCTAATAATAAACGCATAGCTATCCACCTCTTCTCCTGACTTTGACCTGACCATTATTCTAATATTATAACAAACCATTTCTTTTATAGCAATCCAGGATCAACCTGAATATCGGAGTGCATCGATCGGTTTTTTCGCTGCTGCTTTATTTGCCGGATACAAACCAAAGATCACACCGATCAGACCGGAAAATCCAACTGACAGCCACACAATATTCCAGTTCATCGTGACACTCAATGACTCTGACATAATTCTTCCGATAATCTGCAAAACAACCCACGACATTCCTATCCCAATGACGCAGCCCATCAGACTTACCAGTAGTGCTTCTATCAGAAACTGCATCATGATCGTTCCCCGACCTGCTCCAATTGCTTTTCTGATACCGATTTCCTTCGTTCTTTCTGTAACAGATACCAACATAATATTCATAATGCCGATTCCACCGACCAACAGGGAAATAGCAGCTATTCCACCAAGCATCAATGACATGGTGTTGCTTACGCTTTCCATCGCTTCCATGATTTCTGATTGATTTTGGATAGAAAAAGCATCCTCATCGTAGGAGAAACGTGAAAGCATGATATTTTCTACTGCCATCTCCACGGGATCCATGGAAGATTCATCCGCAGATGATACATAAAACTGCGTGATATCCAGTACACTGTCTGCGATACGTGTCAGCGTAGAGTAAGGAATATATCCTTCCAGCAAAACACTGGACGAAGTACTCTCATCAGAACTGGCAGCCGATGTCTGACCTGACGTAAGCGTGGAATTGTCTGCCGATAGAACTCCTATCACAAGGAAAGATTTTCCATCCAAAGAGAGCTCCTCTCCGACTGCATCTGCATGGCCAAAATATTCAATTGCCGTATCTTGTGAGATGACGATCACATAAGAATTATTTTCAAGATCCACCTGCTTGATCGATCGGCCTGTTCCCAGTTCCATATTCATAATAGAAAAATAACTGCCTGTCGTTCCTGTCACAGACATTGAACCACTGGTGTACCCACTTTTTCCAGTAACACTGGTCATGCTTACAGGTGCCGCCTCTGCTATTGCCTCATCGGTAAAAAGTGTTGAGAATTCTGATAACCTCAGCGGATTTTCTTTATCATCTGATATCTGCACGGTCAGATAACTGGATCCCATGTCTGATATCTGATCTGATACAGAAGTAGATGCACCGTCAGCGATCGATACCAGTACGACCAGTGCCATAACACCGATGATGATTCCCAACATCGTCAAAAATGTACGCAGCTTATTTGCAAGTACCGCTGACCATGCCATTTTCCATGTCTGTCCCATTAATCAACCACCTCACTGACTTTTCCATCTCTGATCCTTATCTTTCTTTCCGCCTCATCTGCCACACTGTTATCATGGGTGATAAGTACAATAGTATTTCCTGCTTCATGAAGCTCATGAAATAGCTTTAATATTTCTTCACCTGTTGCCGTATCCAGATTGCCTGTTGGTTCGTCTGCCAAAAAGAGAGAGGGCTGAGTGACCAGTGCTCTTGCTATTGCCACCCTTTGCTGCTGACCGCCGGAAAGTTCTGTTGGTTTGTGATGCATCCTGTGAGATAATTCCACACGTTCCATGGCCTCTTTGACCCTTTGCTTCCGCTCAGAAGTTTTTATTTTCTGATAGATCAAAGGAAGTTCCACATTTTCTTCCGCAGTCAGTCGTGGAAGCAGATTAAAGTTCTGGAAAATAAACCCTATCTTCTTGTTTCTGATCCTGGCAAGTTCTGTTTCCGTATACTGTTCGATGGAGATACCGTCCAAAACGTATTCTCCCTCATCCGCTGTATCAAGACATTTAATGATATTCATCATGGTTGATTTTCCGCTTCCTGACGGCCCAATGATACTGACAAATTCACCCTCCTGGATATCCAGCGTTGCATGATCGAGGGCAAATACTTTTTCTTCACCGATCTGATAGATCTTTGATACTTCATTTAATCGAATCATCGTATCCTCCCTTATTTACATACCTGGAAAACTTCCCATATCACTTGGTGCTCCTTCACTTGACTTCATTTGACTACGATCAAAATTACCATCTTGCATCATACCGCCTCCAAAGCCAAAATCAGAAGTACTGCTTGTGGAACCTGTCTTTTGATAATATACGGTATCACCTTCCGAAAGTCCTTCTGTGATCTCCACCGTATCTCCGTCTGAAAGTCCCGTGGTCACCGTCTGTTCTCCGGATAAATTGCCGTCCTCGTCCTTACTTGTATAGACAAATACTTCCTGTCCGCGTTCCTGCAGGGCATTTACCGGTATAGTGATCGCATCGTCTTTTTGTTCAATAACGATGGTAGCCGATGCGTTCATCCCCACTTTCATTTCTTCCGTCTTATCAACAGTGATCTCCACGGTGTATTTTGCCACCCCGCCGCTTACGGAAGCTGTATTTCCTATCTTGGTCACCTCGCCAGTAAATGTCTCATCCTCCAGTGCATCGAAGGTCACTTGCGCTTCCTGTCCATTAGTCACAGAATTAATATCCAATTCATCTACACTCACAGATATCTTCATCTGCTCATTTCCGCTGATTGTAAATGCTGTCGTATCAGTGTCGTATTCACTTGCAGATGTTGTATCACCGGAAGAATCCGAGGCTGAGTCACTTGATGCGGCACTGCCTGAAGCTCCCTGTGAGGAGGTTCCTGTTGATGATGAACCACTGCCTGCTGACATCACACTACCGGAACCTGATCCAACACTTTGACTTCCTGCACTGGCTGATCCGGCACTTTGTGTCCCTGTGCTTTCAGTTCCTGTTGCCTGACTTTGGGATCCCTGGGTTCCCGTACTTTGACTGCTGTCTGTCACTGTACTTCCCGTATTTCCATTTTCCTTGTCCGTATCCGCATCGCCATTTTGTTTTTCTTCTGATGCTGTCTCCGGGAAAGTCACGGTAAATGTCAGTGTTTTCTTATCTTCTGAGACAGTGACTCCGGACAATATTCCAACCTCCAGTTTTTGTATACTGTCAGTACCAAATATAAATCCCTCTCCAGCACTCAGTGTCACCTGTGCCTGATAGGACGTTGATGCCGCAAATGCATCCGCCTGCGGGTTCCAGCTTATCGTCCCGGTATAACAGCTGCTGTCTGTAGTGATAGCTGTCTGTGGTGTTTTTCCTTTTGCCGGGCTTTCTATGATCAGATTCTGAGTTCCATTTGTACCGCTGGAACTGATCGACAGTTGCAGTTTTGTATCATCCGTTACAGTATTACCTCCGTTACCGCCATCTCCTGTACTTCCATTTCCGGTGGTTCCGTCTTCTGCAGTTGCATTTTCCAAAGACACTGCCGCTGTTCCTGCAGTTGAAAGATTAAGAAGCATATTGCTGGATGAGTCAGAATATACAGTCATGGACGTACCTGAAGATGAATAGTTCATATTACTCATGCTTACCGATGTTCCAGTGCTTCCAGACGTTCCGGCAGTTCCAGATGTTCCAGTACTTCCGGACGTTTGGCTTGTGCTGCTTTCTGATCCTGCTGATACCAGTACACTCTCAATGGTCCCATCCTTATCAGCTGTAATGGTTCCTGTCTTTGACAGCTCGATCAATTCTTTTAACGTATTTGTATAGGCTTCACGCATGGCAGTCTGTTCCTGATATTCCGGTGATGTTCCATCATTTTCCAGTGTATAGAGGGTATCTCCACTGGATATGGCTTCATTTTCAGATACAGAAAGCGCTTCAACTGTTCCTGTAGTCCCTGTGATTTCTAATGCCTGATGGATGTATGCACTTCCCTGTCCCAGTGAAGCTCCGTCTTCTGTCGAAACACTGACAGTTTCATCTACACTTACACTTTTATCACTCATAGTGATCACACAGGTTTTTCCACTGACACTTTCCACAACTCCCGATATCTCATCTCCATCCGAAAGAGTCACAACAATATCATCATCCATTGCCACAGCTTCTGACGTTTGTACCTCCACTGCCATCTTTCCATCCAGCGATACCAGCATCAGTGCTCCCTTATCCAGCATAACATCTGAAACATCAGAATCTTCTGCAATGTAAATGTTTTTTACCCTTCCATCCACTTTGGATAATACTTCCTCTGAAGTCGTATCATCTTTACTCTCATTTATTTCCTCATCCAGTGTTTCAATCGCATCCTGGATGTCTTCCATAGTAGAATATACCGAAGCTTCATCCACTGTAGCAAGAACATCTCCTTGTGAAACCATATCCCCACTTTCTACTTTCACCTCGTCGATCACGATACCTGATGGGATCTTTATGGAAACAGCACTGTCATTTTCCAGATTTCCTGTGCCGACGATTGTATTTGAAATACTCCCTGTCTGGGCCGAAGCCTCTATTACGCTGGCGGTATTTGCTGCCATGACCGGTCTCGCTGAATTTTTATATATGATGACTGTTCCGGCTGTTCCCACCGTAATAACCAGTATCAGAGCTGTTATCACGATGAATTTTTTCTTTTTAGAATAGCGTTTCCATCTTCCGGTGAACAGTGACATTTTCCCTGTTCCCTTTTTATCTGTGTTTATCTTACGGGTCCATATTTTTTTCACGATCATTCCTCCTCTTTATGCCAGTTCCGCTGGTTTTTCCACTTCATAGCTGCTCCACTGAGTCACCGCAGACGCTTCCTGCACATCTGCACTTTCTTTGTAAGTATCCACAGTTATCGTATATTTACTGTCTCCTTCGACATAAGATGTTCCATCGTTTCCGATCACTGTTACTGTCTTTCCCTCGGAGTCTTCAATCGTCCCGGCATTGGAAAGATTGGTAAGTATACTGTCATCGGTTACGATCCATGTAGAATTTTCATCTATTGTGAGGCTGCAGTAACCCTCTCCTGTTGTCTGTACATTGGATTCATCATCTATTACAGCACCCGCCAATGTACTTGCATCTGTGACGTAAAAGTCAAGATTGCTGATACTGTCCCAGATCACATCGCCTTCCATATCCTGATCAGATGCTGTAAACAAGCAGTCTGCCCCATTAGCTCCTGCCGTTCCCCATCCTCTCTCATTTTGATTTCCTGTACACTTTAGAAAGAAATCATTCTCCTCAGGGTATGTGATATCCACATTGGATAGGGTTATGGTGCTTTCGGTATTCGTGGTATAGAACATGCCGCCCTCTTTTGAGGTAAGTGTGCCGCCATTCATTTCAAAGGTACTGTTTCCCACTTCAGAGTCGCCAGACATACTCTGATACAGTATTACGTTCCATATGCAGTCATTTCTGCTGTCTTCCGTCATCGTTCCTGTAAGATCGCAGTCATAAAGATGAAGAGAGTTCAGTCCCTCGATACACACCGCCTCAGCGGCATTTGATGTTAGCACAGCATCATTGACAGCTATGTCTGCCGTTGAATATACTGCTGGAGAGTCTGTGCCATTAGAGGTATAATTTCCACCGTCAATGACCATTGTTCCGCCACCCCTGTCAGAACGGATGGCTGCGGAAGAGGTTCCTTCTGTACTTGCAGTCAGATCCCATGCATATAATGTTCCGCCACCTGCTGCATGAATTCCTCCTGATGTTCCCTGGGTGGTAGTGATCGTTGTATCTGATGCATAGATGACTCCGTCGCCATAGGAAAATATTCCTGCACCGCCTGTTGAATCCGTATCAATGATACTGTTGCTTATATAGGTAGTTCCATCTGTATCCAGTAAGGCTGCGCCTACCCCGTAGAAGCTCGAATTATCTCCCCCTGTGCTGTCTGAGGACTCCTTTGTAATATCCACATTGCTTAGGGTGACATTCGCACCTTCCGATACATGAATTGCATTTTCATCTGTTCCAGCAGAGGAAAAACTCTCATCTGTTACTTCTGTATCTTCCGTATAATCAGTTGCCGCCGTGTAGCTTTCCACTCCTCCGGCAGCCTCACCTGCCATTGCTGCATCCCCAGCACCGCCTCCTCTGTTCATAGTGATGACCGTAATCTTTTCTGCACTTCCATCATCCGCCAATGTGATCGCCACTGTATCACCAACCTGGATATCTTCCAGTGTTATCTCCTGGGTTTCTGCCTGCATACCGCCCCTTTGACCCATGGAAGCATTATTTTCTGTCACCTTTGTTTCTCCAGAATTTGCTGTACTATCTTCTGGATCCGTTTCTCCATCTGCTTTTGTTTCTCCGTCTGTCGGCATCTCTCCACTCGGTGCTTCTCCGTCTGTCGGCATCTCTCCACTTGGTGCTTCTCCGTCTGGTACATTCATTCTTCCCATACCGCCTGATTCAAATGTTGTACTTTCAGTTATTGATATTTCCTGCTTCTCACCGGTCAGATCCAGCATTGAGAATTCACCTGTTTCTCCCATACCTTTATTCTTGTTTTCTTCTTGACTCTCACTTGATTCTTTCGAAGCTGATGCATCATCTGGTTTTTCCATTTCTTTTTGTGTTCCTACATTAATAACAACTTTATTCTCATCTATAGCGGAAACCTCACCATAAACTATATCTTCTGATTCCTGCTCCTGACTTTCTTCCGTCTGATCAGCTTCATTCGTAGCTGCTTCACTACTGTTGCTGGAACATCCGCTGTAAAAAGCGGTACTCACTGCCAAACCCAGAATCAATGCCATCTGTTTATATTTCATATTCTTCAATCCTTTCTTCAGACAAATAATCTTTTTATTTCTTATATCGTTATACAGTATATTATTGTTACTTAAAATGAACTTTAAATTTGGGTGGAGGAAAGTGTGAAAGTTTTGTGATGTGTGGGGGAGGAGGAGGACGCCGACCGGCACCGCCCGCTCTGGGGCAGGGATCGTTGGGTGGGGATCTCGCTGAAAAATCTAAGTGTGGCCAGGGGCGTTTCGGCAGGGATCGGACATATTCAGCGTATGTGCCTGATGCACATACACCTCAGATGTCCTTGTGGCGTGCTTTTGTAAGCACACCACACCCTGCTGAAACGCCCCTGGCCACACTAAGATTTTTTGTCAGCTCAATCCCGACACCCAACGATCCCTGCCCCAGAGCGGGCGGTGCTGGCCGGCTGTTTGTTGGCTGTTTTTTATGATCTTGAGTAACTGTTCAGAACCCCCTTGGGGAACTAATTAATTTTTGTACAAAACAGAGAATTTTTAAAACCTGTTTTGCGATATTATTTCGGTAATTGGTGGAT
>SAAH01000145.1 GCA_009929525.1 Clostridia bacterium
TGCAAAAAAGCATGGAATTAATGCTTACAAAGCAATTCAAAATGCAATAGCAGGTACCCCAGAAATCACTTTTGACTAATGGGGTACTGAACAGTTACAGTGATTTTATATTTACTTGTGCATTTGTATTATAATGCATTATGAAAAATGTGTCAAATGTAAAAATGAAATATAAAAATGGTTGGGAAAAGTAACAATTCACAAAAACAAGGCCTTTAATTTGTGCTATTTAACCGAAATTAGTGCAAATGTAAAAATGAAGATTGACATACGTAACTATAGTTGTTACTATTGATGTATAAACAAACGCGCGAAGTTTACAAATGCACAAAGTGTACACGAAAAATGTAACACAAAAGGAGGAGAGAGATGGAAAAGAAAAAAACATCCAGAATCGGAAGTGCTTTCGCATATATGGGTCGACACTGGCAGCTATACTTATTCTTTTTAATGCCGGCGTTACTTTTGACTATTATATTTAAGTATATTCCTATGGGTGGAATCATGATCGCCTTTACCGAGTATAACCCTATAAAAGGCATTTTCGGTAGCGAATGGGTAGGATTTGAATATTTCCAAAGATTTTTGTCTTCACCGGATTTTATGAAGTACTTGTTGAATACGCTGAAACTTAGTGCGTATGGCTTACTCTGGGGATTCCCGGTTCCGATTCTTTTGGCTTTTTTGCTGAATAGAATTGTCAGCAAAAGTAAAAAACAGAAAATCCAATTGGTACTGTATATGCCAAACTTTATTTCCGTTATCGTACTGTGTGGTATCGTTCGTATCTTCTTATCAGTTACGGGTCCGGTTAATGGAGTGTTTGGAACAGAGATCAACTTCATGACTATGCCGGGGGCATTTCGGTCTATTTACATAGCCAGTGGTATCTGGCAGGGTGCAGGCTGGGCATCTATCATGTATACAGCTGCATTGTCCAATGCAAGTACCGAATTAAAAGAGGCAGCAGTCATTGACGGAGCCAATATTTTTCAACAGATTAAAGCAGTTGAATGGCCTGCCATCAAAGATCTTGTATTGATCCAGTTGATCATGCAGGTAGGAAACATCTTGAGTATTGGATTTGAAAAGGCCTATGCATTACAGACAGACTTGAACTTGCCTGCATCTGAAATCATCTCTACTTATGTGTATAAGAAAGGTTTGCTGGATGGTGATTATGGATTCTCCACAGCGGTGGGACTGTTCAATACGGTCATCAATATTATCTTGCTGATCGTAGTAAACAAAGTTGTAGAAAAAATGAACGATGGAAAAGGACTATAGGAGGATATGGCATGAAGAAAAAAAGTAAAAGTCAATTTGCCAGATACTCCTGGCAGGACAAAACATTATTAACCATTGGATATGTACTGATCGGGTTATTCGTATTGGCTATTATCATACCCATGATTTACGTGGTTGTTGCATCATTTATGGATCCGGTTGAACTGCAAAATAAAGGTATCACGTTTGACTTTTCCAAATGGACTGTGACAGCTTATCAGAGAGTTATGTCTAATGCATCTATCTGGATCGGTTTTAAAAATGCAGTTATCTATTCCATTTTATTTACGATCATATCGGTAACAGTTACTTTACTGGTGGCATATCCAATGTCCAGAACCGATTTTGTGGGAAGAAAATTTATCAACGTGATTTTTGTTATTACCATGTTCTTTGGTGGTGGATTGATACCAACTTACTTGCTCATATCCAAATTAGGATTGTTAGACAGTATGTGGGCGGTTATCTTACCGGGAGCATTTAGTGTGTGGAATATGATCATTGCACGTACATATTTTCAGGGGATTCCTACAGAATTGAGGGAAGCATCTGAAGTGGATGGCGCCAATGAACTGGCATTCTTTTTCAAGATATTGTTGCCAGTATGTATGCCGATCATCGCAACTCTGGCATTATGGCAGTTTGTTGGAATGTGGAATAGTTACTTTGATGCCATGATTTATTTGAATGATTCTGCAAAACAGCCGTTACAGTTGGTACTGCGCTCTATCTTGATTCAGAATCAGCCGGATTCCGGTATGATATCAGATATGCAGAGTACAGCACAGCGTGCACAGTTAGCTGAATTATTGAAATATGCAACGATTATTATTTCAAGTTTACCGTTGTTAGTAATGTACCCATTCTTCCAGAAGTATTTTGATAGTGGAGTTATGGCGGGATCTGTAAAAGGATAAGAAAGTAGAGGAAGAAAAGATATGAAGAAAAGTTTAATAAAAAAAGCAACGTCCGTGCTGTTAGTTACCGGTATGATCGCATCTATGACAACAGGATGTGGAGGAAGCAGTGCAAAGTTAAATGATGGTACATTTCAGGAAGTGGATGCGTCTACGGTAGCATTACCATTGAAAGAAAAAGCAACCCTGACAGGAACCATCAGCTATCCGGCAAGTACGGAGTCAGATCCAAATAAAAGAACAATCTTCAAACGTCTCCAGGAACAGACAAATGTAGAAATCGACTGGACAGCTATCCAGGCAGATCAGTGGGCAGATAAGATTGCACTGGAAATGTCTAACACAAAAGAAATGACAGACTTTATCTTCTCGGCAGGATTTAGCGATAATGATCTTTTGAAATATTCAAAACAGGGCGTTATCATCTCTCTGGAAGAATATATTGATGCATATATGCCTAACTTAAAGAAAGTATTTGATGACTATCCTGAGTACAGAACTATGTGTACCGATCAGGAAGGACATATCTGGGCACTTCCATGGATTGAGCAGTTAGGTAGTGAGAAAACAGCGATCCAGACTGTTGGTAACATGAGTTTCATTAATAAGAAATGGTTGGATTTCCTTCAGTTACAGATGCCAACTACAGTTGAAGAATTTGAACAGGTACTGATTGCATTCCGCGATCATGCAGCTGAGTTACAGGCTGAGTTCGGTATCGAAGGTGAGATTATTCCTATGTCATGTATCGTAAACGACGGTGACCAGGATCCAAGTTTGATCATTAATGGTTTTGGTGAAGGATATGGAGATGCTGATCGTGGCAGACATATTGCAGTTACAGATGATTTGAAAGTAATCTGCAGTGCAACACAGGATGGTTACAAAAAGGGTATCCAGTGGCTCAATAAACTTTACGGCGAAGGTTTGATCGATACAGAAAGTTTCACACAGGATTGGTCTACCTATGTAGCAAAAGGAAAATCAGGCAGATATGGTGTTTGCTTTAGCTGGGATGTTGCAAATATTGATAATCTTGAAGATTGGGTTCCACTTCCGGCACTGACCGCAGATACCAGAAACATTACACCACAGAATGGTTCTTTCACCAGTGGATTTGATCGTGGACGCTGCGTAGTTACAGCAGTAGCACAGAATCCTGCACTTGTATGCTCATGGTTAGACCAGATGTATGCTCCAATGCAGTCACCACAGAATAACTGGGGTACCTATGACGAAGAAGATGAATTCGATATCTTTGAGATGGGAACCAACGAAGACGGTGAAGAAATGCTTACACATGCACCACTTGGCGATGCTTCTCCTGTAGAAGTACGTGAAGCAGAATCTGTTGGAGGACCACTTGCAATCCTTGACGAGTACTACGACAAATATGTAACCTGCCCAGATGATGCACAGTATCGTTTGGACTGGATTTCAGAGATCTATACACCAGACATGAATACAAAATATGTATATCCGAATGTATTTATGACACAGGATGATACCAAGAAACTTGCAGATATTCAGACAGATATCCAGAGTCTGATCAACAAAAATAAATCAGACTGGATCATGAATGGATTTACCGATGCAGACTGGGATCAGTATTTGAGTGAACTGGATGCATATGGTATGCCAGAGTATCTGGAAATCTTCCAGAAATATTTAGACAGTTACTATGCAGATTCTGCACAATAATATTGATTAGATTTTAGGAGATTATTATGACAAGTCAAACACTACGGGAAGCTAGAAAATATGAAGAGGCATCAGAGAAGTTTATAACAAAAGAGGAACGCCCGGAGTTTCATTTGAGTACACGAGTGGGTTGGATGAATGATCCCAATGGATTCTCTTTTTACCAGGGAAAGTATCATATGTTCTACCAGTATTATCCATATAATACTGAGTGGGGAACCATGCACTGGGGACACGCAGTGAGCGAAGACCTTTTGCATTGGGAGTATCTTCCTGCAGCGTTGGCACCGGATGAAGGATATGACCGCGACGGATGTTTCTCCGGAAGCGCCCTCACCCTTTCGGATGGGAGACATCTGCTCATGTATACCGGTGTCTTGAAAGAACGTAAAAGCACTGGCGAATATGTAGATATACAGACACAGTGTCTTGCTGTGGGTGATGGATGCGATTACGTAAAATATGAGAAAAACCCGGTTTTGGACATGCAGGATTTGCCGGAAGGCAGCAGTAAATATGATTTTCGCGATCCGAAAATGTGGCAGAAAAAAGACGGTACCTACGCATGTGTAGTAGGCAATCGTCCGGCAGATGGAAGCGGACAGATTTTATTATTTGAAAGCCCGGATGGGTTTGAATGGAAGTTTGCCAGCGTATTGTCTGCAAATGAAAACCGATTTGGAAAAATGTGGGAATGTCCGGACTTTTTCGAACTGGATGGGAAATGGGTACTGTTGACCAGTCCGCAGGATATGCTTCCAAAGGGTCTGGAGTATCATAATGGAAATGGAACCCTTTGCCTCATAGGAACCTTTGATGAGCAGACTAATGCATTTACCGAAGAAGTGGATCATTGTATCGATTATGGTGTGGACTTTTATGCGACACAGACTACTCTGGCTCCAGATGGACGCCGGATCATGATCGGCTGGATGCAAAACTGGGATACCTGCAGTCATCGCGCCAAAGGTGAAAAATGGTTTGGGCAAATGAGTATTCCAAGAGAATTATTCATTAAAAACAACAGACTGTATCAGAGTCCGGTTCGCGAACTGGAGCAGATGCGGTGCAACAAAGTGGTTCATGAGAATGTGTCTTTTGCAGGCGATCTTAGCCTGGAAGGAGTAAGCGGCAGAAAAATCGATATGGAGCTTACACTGAAGCCGGGCGAGGGAGAAGATTCCTGCAGCAAATTCACCATCTACTTTGCTAAGAATGAAGAGTATATGACCTCCTTGAGTTATCGTGTGGAAGAATCCATCTTGAAGGTAGACCGTAAGTTCTCTGGATCCAGAAGGGCTATTACTCACCAGAGAAGAGCACAGGTTCACATGGTGGATGGTGCATTAAAATTACGCATTATTTTAGATCGATTCAGTGCAGAGGTATTTATCAATGATGGGGAGCAGGTTATGACTACCACCATCTATACCGACCAGAAAGCAGACGGTATCTCATTTTCTGCAGATGGAAATGCAACCATAGACGTGACAAAATACGATCTGGTCTAAAAGACATGGAGGGATTAAATGCAAGAAGTAAGAGTTTATTTGAATTCGATTGACAGAGTGAAAAATTTTGTCAATACCATATCAAAGTATGATGCAGAGTTCGACCTGATTTCCGGTCGGTATGTGATTGATGCTAAATCTATTATGGGTATTTTCAGTTTAGATCTCTCCAAAACACAGATTTTGCAAATCACGAATGGGACAAAAGAAGTTATGGCAGCCATTGCAGAGTTCATGGTTGAGTAATGAGAGTTTGATAGTTAGAATACAAAAAGTAGCGCCTTATCGTTCCAGGACGAGGGCGCTGCTTTTTGTTTTGAACTAAAGATAAAATTGACAGGAATATTATGATTTAACTGTAGACTCCAAAAAAGAAGTAAATGCAGCATTTTTGAAATGATCCTTGCGATAAGTTATCACAGTAGGAATTGCAGAATATATCGCTGGAATAGGATAGGCAGTCATTATATTTTCTTTAATATAAAAATCCACTACACTGGAAGGAAGCAAACTCATTCCAAGGCCGGCGCAAATACTGGGGATCATAGCTGATAAAGAATTAAATTCTATAATTCTCTCAGGTGTGATTCCTTCGTGGAGCAGTAATTGTTCTAAGGTCTTGCGGTAGGTACATCCATATGGAAATACAAGAAGAGTTCGGTTGGACATGTCCTTCCAGGAGTTGATATCTTTCTGTGCTTTTCCGGTAACAAGAACGAGGTCTTCTGTTTTAAAAGGGATTTGTTCCAGATCAGGATGATTAACTGGTCCGGTAACGAAAGCCAAATCAATATCATGCGATAATAGTAACTCAATATTGGCGGGGGTAGTACGTGTTTGCAGAGACAGTGCTACCTCCGGATAATTTTTATGATATTTGGCTAATATATTTGGAAGATAAATAGAAGCCACAGTTTCCATAGAGCCGATTGCAAGCGGACCACGGGCAATGCCATCTTCCAGCATTACGGAAGATGTCTCATCTAATAAGTTTAATATTTTTTCAGCGTATTGTAGAAGGATAGATCCTTTGGGTGTTAAAGTGATACCACGATTGTGGCGGTAAAATAGTGCTGAATGCATGTCACTTTCTAACTGTTGCATTTTGATCGAGATATTTGACTGTGCGTAATTAAGTTGGTGTGCAGCCGCAGAAAAACTACCTTCTTTTGCAACAGTCTGGAAAATTCTCATTGTTTGTATGTCCATAATATTACTCCTTATTCTATTATAATTTTCTGCTATCAGAAATACAGATGGCTGATATAAATATTCTGAACTACATTATATAACAAAAAACAGGTATAATCAATTCAGAAACGATGTATTTCAGTTTATGAGCGGTAAAAAAAGGAGAGAGACAGGTTATGCAGGAATTTATTTCACAATTTTGGGATGATTTAGAGGAATATATGGAAGCATCAGAGAAACTGGAGAATCGAGAGATTGATCTTGCTGATTATAAGGCGATTTCGACAGGGTTTGGAAGTTATCCTCAAAGAGGCGGAGAAAAACTAATGCTGCGTCTTCGGCTTACGGGAGGACGACTTTTGTCAGATCAGATGAAATGTATACTGGAATGCTGCTGTCTGCATCATGTAGATGTACTTAAAGTCAGTACAGGACAATCTATTCAGCTGCATGATTTATCATTGGAGGCTGTTCAGGACATTATGCCAAAGGTGTGGAATGCGGGCATTATTACCAGAGGAAGCGGTGGGGATTATCCAAATAATGTTATGGCATCACCCTTGTCAGGTGTTGAGAAAGGTGAGCATTTTGATGTTCTCCCTTATGCTGAAATCACAGCCAGATATTTAATGAAATATATAGATACAAAGAAATTTCCACGTAAATTAAAGGTATCATTTGCAAACTCTGAAGCAAATATTCCACATACTTCAGTTCGTGATCTTGGTTTTGTGGCTAATCCAGATCATACTTTTCAGGTGTATATTGCTGGAGGGCTAGGACCAAATCCCAAGGTGGGTGTTCTGATTGACCAGCATGTTCAGCCTAAAGATATTCTATATTATGTAAAAACTATGATCACCATCTTTGCAACCTATGGAAATTATGAGAGCAGGAATAGAGCAAGATCCCGCTATCTTCAAGATACATTGGGAGAAGAAACATTGAGAGACTTGTTCCATAAAAATCTAAAAAGATATAAAGAAATGAAAAATCACGAGTTGCATATTACTCCAGAGGTAGTTGAGAAATCAGGGCAGGATATTTGTGAGGAGAACGTGCGGATTCACGAGCAAAAACAGGAAGGCCTATACTATGTGTCTTTTCACCCGATTGGTGGCTACCTTTCCCTGGATCAATTTGCACATCTGTATCAATTGATTGCTTCGTTGAATCAAGTTGAAATAAGGCTCAATCCTGAAGGAGGACTCTACGTTATAAATTGTAATGCAAAAGAAGCCAGATTAGTTTATGAAGAGACAACTCAAGGAGCTTCTGATGCTTTTGAATCGTCGATTGCCTGTGTGGGGCAAGCAAAGTGTGCAATTGGAATATGCGATTCCCAGGCTCTTCTTCACAAATGCATCGATGCAGTAAAAAAAGAAAAATTTTCAAATGGTGTTTTGCCACAGCTGAATATCTCTGGTTGTATTTCCGGTTGTGGCTCACACCAATTGGCGGGGCTGGGATTCCAGGGCTCGAGAAAAAGAACGGAGAATGGAGTAAAACCGGCCTATATTGTTTATGTAGGAGGGTGTCAGGAACAATATAAGGAAAAGATGGCCGTTAAAGTGGCTACATTGTTGGAAGAAAGGATACCGGCATTCCTTGTGGAACTGGGAAGGACTATTCAAAACGCAGGTTCTTCCTATGCAGAATGGTATCCGGACAATAAAGAAAAAATGGAAAATCTTATAAAGAAGTATGAGTGATTCTTATGGAACTTAAGGGATTGTCATCATGGGTTGCCCAGCATAAGAGAGGAAAGAATTAGATGAAAAAAATTAGTGAAAAATCACAGAAGGCATATCAAAAGTATATCAAAAATCGGGAACATCAATTCGATTTTGAACATGCTGATGTGAATACCTATTGGAAAATGACAAAGAATAATACAAATGAAATTGAGGCATGTGCGAGAAAATATTGGGAGGGTATTAAAACAGAAGAAAAACTGGCAAATGGGGTATCGATTGAAATCATCACGCTTCAAGAAGCAGATCCAGAACAATATATTTATTACTATAAATGAGCAAATTTAAAAAAATGCACAATAAGTTCACGCTACTAACGCCAAAACATCATCAAAAAGAATGTTTCTTGCTCCGCACTGGTAG
>SAAH01000026.1 GCA_009929525.1 Clostridia bacterium
CGCACCTCCGGTGCTTGGCGCTGCTTTGCAGCTATCACGATCGCCATTCGCCGTTCGCCAATCCTGCAAGCAGGTTGGCTCTCTAACGCTCATTATATCTCACAGGATTGAATGACGTCAATTCCCTGTAATTGAAAATTCCCATGGTCCAATTATGTCTTTTTCAGTTTATAGGCATAAAAAAAGGAAAGATGATTCAGTGCTTTCACACTGAATTTCTTTCCCTTTTTACACCCGGTTCATCACCTGTGTAAGCAGAAGCAGCGACCCCCCAGCCGTTACCTCCTCACGTTACCCCATATATGACAATCGGTTACGCTTCTTGTTCCATGGCTTCTTCAGCCATTGCTTCACTGAACTTTTCGAGAATGATCTTCTGGATACGCTCTCTTGTATCCGAGTTGATCGGATGAGCGATATCCCTATATTCTCCATCAGTGGCCTTTCTGCTAGGCATTGCTATAAACAGGCCTTTTTCGCCTTCGATAACTTTAATATCATGTACTACAAATTCCTCGTCTATCGTAATAGACACAACAGCTTTCATTTTTCCCTCTTTTGCGACTTTACGCACCCTTACATCTGTTATATTCATATTCTTGCCCCTTTCATACGCCTTCCTCGAACGCATTTGCTGCTATACACCTCTATATTACAGTGCATAACGCTCATTTTTTTCCACAACGACCTTAATCTCATCCTCACCACAGTGATAAGAGTTTGCACGGATCGTGTCGCGGCTCTCCACAATGCAGTTTTCGATATGTGTATTGTCTCCCAAATACACATCATTAAGGATAATGGAATTCTTGATCACACAGTTATTACATACATATACTTTCTTAAACAGGATAGAATTCTCAACCTGCCCATTGATGATACATCCACTGGAAACAAGACTGTTGCTCACAACGCTTCCCGGATTGTATTTTGCCGGCGGCAAATCATCAATCTTAGACTGGATAGAAGGATACTGATGGAAAAAATAATCTCGTACTTCTGCCTTCAAAAAGTCCATATTTGTCTTATAATAGGACTCCACCGTAGAAATATTGCTCCAATATTCATTAATCTTATATCCGTAGATTCTCTTCAGATTCTTATAACGGATCAAAATGTCTTTAACAAAATCATGGCGGTCTTCCTGTGCACATCGCTCGATCATCTCGATTAGCTGACGGCGGCGGATCACATAGATACCTGTGGATACTGTATGAAGATTGGAGAGCATAGGCTTCTCCTCAAACTCTTCGATCCTGTGGTCTTCATTCATCTTGAGAACACCAAAACGGGTAACATCTGCTTCATCATCCACATCTTTGCACACGATAGTTACATCTGCGCGTTTTGAAATATGATATTCCAAAACTTTATTGTAATCCAATTTATAAACTCCATCTCCCGATGCTATAACAACATACGGCTCATGGCTCTTTTTCAGGAAATCCAGATTCTGGTAGATAGCATCAGCAGTTCCCTGATACCAGAAACCATTGTCCGGTGTGATCGTAGGAGTGAATACAAAGAGACCTCCCTGTTTTCTACCGAAATCCCACCATTTTGAAGAACTCAGGTGTTCATTCAGTGATCTTGCATTATACTGTGTCAATACAGCAACTTTCGCAATATGAGAATTCGCCATATTGCTGAGTGCGAAGTCGATGCTTCGGAAGCTTCCCGCAACAGGCATGGCTGCGATAGCTCTCTTATGCGATAATTCTCTCATCTTGTTGTTATTGCCGCCCGCTAAAATTATTCCTAATGCTCTCATACTCACTCACCGTCCTTTTTTACAATTGCGCCTCCGCTGGCAAGCTCACCTTCCGGATAATCTGCCGGTACGGTTATGCCGCTGATAGCTGTATTTTTTCCAATTTTCACGTTGGACGGAATCACTGTATTCTCAGCGATCGTTACCAAACCAAAACCATAAACAGCAGGTTTCAAAACGTTAGGTGCTTCTTCTCCCACACCCATCTCAACGTTTGCTCCTACGTCAACGCTCTCGGCAATGATCGCCTTATCAATCTGACAGCCCGGGCCAACATGGGTATGCTTCATGATGATAGAATCACGAATAACGGTACCCGCATCGATAGTCACGTCTGCACCAATAACTGAATTATGTACTTCTCCATAAATCTCAGCACCCTCACTGATGATGCTGCGTTCAATAGAAGCCTCGCTAGAAATATACTGTGGGCGGATAATATCGCCTTTGGTATAAATTTTCCAGAATTCCTCATAGAGATTGAACTCCGGAATAATATCAATCAACTCCATATTGGCTTCCCAATAAGATCCTAATGTTCCAACATCTTTCCAGTAACCATTAAACTCATAAGCAAACAACTTCTTTCCGTTGTCTCTGCAGTAAGGCAGAATATGCTTACCAAAGTCACAGTTTGGCTGGTCTTTCAAAGCCATCAGAGATTCTCTCAAAGCTGGCCATGAGAAAATGTAAATACCCATGGATGCAAGATTACTTCTTGGATGCTCTGGTTTCTCTTCAAACTCTGTAATCTTTCCGTTTCCGTCTGTAATCATGACGCCGAAACGGCTTGCCTCTTCAATCGGCACCGGCATACAAGCGATCGTGACATCTGACTTGTTTGCCTTGTGGTAATCCAACATAACTTCATAATCCATCTTGTAAATGTGATCTCCTGAGAGAATCAGCACATAGTCTGGATTATAGGTTTCCATGTACGCCAAATTTTGAAAAATAGCATTAGCTGTACCTGTATACCAGTCGCTGTTACCGCTTTTTTCATAGGGGGGAAGTACGGTAACACCGCCTACATTTCGGTCCAAATCCCAAGGAATACCTATTCCGATATGGGTATTTAACCGCAGTGGCTGATATTGTGTTAATACACCTACCGTATCAATTCCTGAATTAATACAGTTGCTCAAAGGAAAATCAATAATACGGTACTTCCCACCAAATGCTACTGCCGGTTTGGCAACTTTTTCTGTAAGGACTCCGAGACGGCTTCCCTGTCCACCAGCCAGTAACATTGCGATCATTTCTTTCTTAATCATGCAATCACCTCTTGTCATATATGATTAAAAATTATATCATACTTTTAGCAAATAGTGAACATCTTTTACATATTTTTCTAAATTCTTTTCGTGTTTTTATGACATTTACACAATTTTCATATTGCAAACGCTTTATTTTTTCTGTTGATTTCTTCTTCTATCGATGTTTTACGATTATGTGCGACAGCTTTCGACATTTTTCGACATATATAGACTTTCATGCTGGCCGATAGGTCGGGGACATATTTTAGCTCCTTTCTGCATACTTCGCCTCCCTACTTTACCGGCCAGCAAAAAATCCTTTTCATTTTCTTCGTTTCAGCATATAATAATATAGTAATTTATCTGCTAAAATTAATTTAGAAAAGAAAACAAAGGAGACTTTTTATGTATACCATTGACTTTAATAAACCGATCCATATTCATTTTATCGGCATCGGAGGTATCAGTATGAGTGGACTGGCTGAGATTCTTCTGCAGGAAGGTTTCACTATCTCAGGCTCCGATTCAAAAGAAAGTGCACTCACTGATCAGCTCACCGCCCAGGGAGCACAGATTTTTTATGGTCAGAGAGCATCTAATATAATAGAAGGAATCGACCTTGTTGTATACACAGCGGCCATCCATCCGGATAACCCAGAATATGCCTGTGCTGTCGAAAAAGGGATTCCGATGATGAGCCGTGCGGACCTGCTGGGTCAGATCATGAAGAATTATCAGACCCCTATCGCTGTATCCGGAACTCATGGAAAGACCACCACCACCTCCATGGCTTCTCATGTCCTTCTGGCTGGTGATTTTGATCCTACGATCTCAGTTGGAGGTATCCTTCCTGCTATCGGCGGTAATTTGAGAATCGGTCATTCAGACACATTTATCACAGAGGCGTGTGAATATACCAACAGCTTTTTGAGTTTCTTTCCAAAGATCAGCATCATCCTGAATATCGACGCTGATCATCTGGACTTTTTCAAAGATATTGATGATATCCGTCATTCTTTCCGCTTGTTTGCCGAGAAGCTGCCAGCTGATGGAACACTGATCATCAATAAAGATACCCCTCATTATGAAGATGTGATCAAGGATCTTCCTTGCGAAGTCATCACATACAGCTTGGAACAGGATGCCACCTATACAGCCAGTGAAGTTACCTATGATGCACTGGGCCATCCCACTTTCGTCTGTAAGCACGACGGACAGACCGTCGGAACATTTTCTTTGAAAGTTCCAGGAAAACATAACGTATCCAATGCCCTGCCTGTTATCGCACTGGGGATTAAACTTGGCATGGAGATCGAAGATATCCAAAAAGGTGTCGCTTCCTTTACAGGTACCGATCGTCGTTTTCAGCTGAAGGGTGAAGTTGGCGGTGTTACTGTCATCGATGACTATGCACATCATCCGACAGAGATCAAAGCAACCCTTACCTCTGCAAAGAATTATCCACATAAGACTACCTGGTGTGTATTCCAGCCGCATACATATACCCGCACAAAAGCTTTGCTGCCTGATTTTGCAGAGGCACTTACACTGGCTGATCATGTGGTACTGGCTGATATCTATGCTGCCAGAGAACAAAATACGATCGGGATCTCTTCCCGTGATCTTCAGAAACTTATCGAGGAAGCCGGAACTCCATGCGAATATTTCCCGAGTTTCAGCGAAATTGAAAATTATTTATTAGAAAATTGTGTCCACGGTGATTTGTTGATAACTATGGGGGCCGGCGATGTATTTAAAATAGGGGAAAACCTGCTTGGAGAGTAAGTTATCCACATTGTCCACACGTTTATACACATTTTGAGTGTAAAAGCGTGTGGATTTTTTTGTGCATAACTTTGTTTACATAAAATTTATCTGGATTATACCATTTTTCTAGTATTTCCTTTATTTATCGACAACAAGAGGTTGCAAATAACGACAATTCCATTTTTCTCTCCACATTATCCACATTATCCACATTTATTCGATTTTTTTCTTCTTTTCAATCCTCGGAAAAATGTCTATTTGATTTCTTTTGGGTCTGTGCTATAATGTCTGTGTTGCTGGAGAACTCCCTGTTTTTCAGCATAAAATAAGCAAAGCAGGTGATTCCATGCGACTATCTTTACATAATGGCAGCTCCAGCGGAGTCACCATTATATCCAATGTTTTTATTGATCATTACTTACCTTTGGCAAATGGAGAATTTGTCAAAATTTACTTATATCTTCTTCGCTGCCTAAAGGGCGGTGATAAGAATCTTGATCTGTCATCTGTGGCAGATATATTCTCATGTACAGAAACTGATATCATGCGGGCCCTTCGTTACTGGGAGACACACAAGCTGGTGGTCCTCTCGGGAAAGGGGGATCTGACTTCCATTGATTTTCTGGAACCGATGGCTCCGGCAAGAACTGCCAGGACTCAGCCAGCTGCAGCGCCTCAAAAGCCTGTTTCGGCTGCTCCTGCTGCCTCTAAGCCGTCTTTTAAGCCAGCTTCTGCCAAACCGGCTGCTTCCGCTGCATCTTCGGATTCCGCTGCAAGCACCGCCTCTGTGGCTTCCAGTTCCGCATTCTCTGGTTCTGCAGCACAGGCACCTGTTGCTGAGGCTGCTTTTGCACTTGAGCCAAAAAGCCGTCCATATGCCTCTTCTGGTACAGCCACTGATACATATGCGGCATCTGCATCGGCCAATCATCGTCTGAGTGCAGACCGGATCAAGGAGCTGAAAGCAAATGAAGATGTGCGCCAGATGTTATTTATTGCTGAACAGTACCTTGGTTCTACCTTGTCACGCTCTGTGACTGATGAACTTTTGTATATATATGAAGAACTTCATTTTTCCGTGGATCTTATTGATTATCTGATCGAGTACTGTGTTTCCAAAGGAAGCCGGGACATTCATTACATAAAAAAAGTGGCTTTTAGCTGGCATGAGAATGGCATCGACACAGTAACCCGCGCCAAGCAGGACACCACTACTTTTCACAAGAATTATTTTACGATCCTGAAAGCTTTTGGCGTCACAAACCGTAACCCTGTTTCTACTGAGATCACCATGATCGATCACTGGATGAAGGATTATGGATTTACCATGGATATTTTAACGGAAGCATGTGCGCGAACCGTTCAGGCTACCGGGAAAGCAAATTTTCGTTATGCGGATAAGATATTATCCGGCTGGAAAGAAAAAGGAGTTCGTCATCTGACAGATATTCAGGCACTTGACACCCTTCACCGTCAGCTTCAGGTGGATCGTGCCCAGCAGCAGACACGACAGAAATCTTCTGGCAATGGCAAGTCTGCTTCCAATAAGTTTAACAACTTCCAGCAACGAAATTATGATTATAACGAACTCGAAAACCAGCTTTTAAAAAAGTAAAGGAGCGTTGCTGTGGCCCTTCGAAACAGTCAATACGATGCGCTTATGCGCTATTACCAAAAACTTCAGCTTAGCAACAAGCATGATCAGGACGAGCGGATAGAAAAAGCCTACACGCAGATTCCCCGTCTTGCCCAGATTGACCGGGATATTGCAGCTATCAGCTTAAAAAAAGCACGGATGCTGCTGGGCAATGACACCGGGCAGGATTTTGATCTTGCACAGCAGATACAGTCCCTCTCTGATGAGCGTACTCGTCTGCTTACCTCTCACGGCTTCCCGGAAGATTATCTTAAGATCCAGTACACCTGTCCTATCTGTCAGGATACCGGATATGTGAACAATGAAAAATGCATATGCTTTAAGAAAGCTATCAGCGAACACTTGTATACTCAGTCCAATATTCGGGAATTATTAAATACAGCAAACTTCGATGCCTTTTCTCTGGATTACTATTCCAACGAAGCGATCAACGAAGCAACTGGATTGACAAACAGGGAGACCGCCTTGAATGCTCTGACAAAAGCAAAAGATTTTGTCAGGAATTTTGATAAAGAATTCGAAAATCTGTTTTTATATGGAGATACCGGTGTTGGAAAAACATTTCTGTCCTACTGCATCGCAAAGGAATTATTAGATACTACTCACAGTGTTATCTACTATTCTTCTTTTGATCTATTCGAAGCTTTTGCACAGAATACATTTTCAAATACTGACGAATCTCAGGGAAAGAATGATTATATTCTGAATTGTGATCTGTTGATCATCGACGATCTGGGTACTGAGCTCACCAACAGTTTTGTGGCATCACAGTTTTTCTTATGTATTAATGAGCGGATACTGAGGAAGAAATCAACGATCATTTCTACGAACCTGACCTTGGGTAATTTTATGGACACCTATTCTGAACGTGTCTTTTCCCGGGTTTCAAGTAATTATACAATGATAAAACTTATTGGCAGCGATATTCGTATCCAGAAAAAATTATTAGGAGGACAGTAAAAATGGCACAGAAAAACAAGAACGGTTTACAGCAGCTTCCAGTAGGACGATTAGGGATCATTTCTCCTTACAGTTGTGCTGAACTTGGAGAAAAGGTTGATAATTATCTGGTGACCTGGAGAAGCGGAAGCCAAAGCCAGCACATGCACAACGCTATTGCATTCGACGGCTACGAGCGGGATACTTATCTGATCAAGTCTGAGCTCCCTCGTTTTGGAACCGGTGAGGCAAAGGGCATCCTCAAGGAATCTGTCCGCGGCGATGATATCTATGTTCTCGTTGATGTGTGTAACTACAGTCTTACCTATTCTGTGTGCGGACAGCAAAACCATATGTCACCTGATGATCATTTTCAGAATCTGAAGCGTGTTATCGCAGCCGTTGCCGGCAAGGCACGCAGAGTTAATGTTATCATGCCGTTTTTATACGAAAGCCGCCAACATAAGCGTTCCAGCCGTGAATCTCTGGACTGTGCCCTTGCACTGCAGGAACTGGTAAATATGGGTGTGGAAAATATCATTACTTTTGATGCTCACGACCCACGTATCCAGAATGCTATCCCGCTTCACGGATTCGAGACAGTACAGCCTGCCTATCAGTTCATCAAGAACCTTCTGAGAAACCAGCCTGATCTTACGATCGACAAGGATCATCTGATGGTCATCAGTCCTGACGAAGGTGGTATGGGAAGAGCTATCTATCTGGCCAACAATCTTGGTGTGGATATGGGTATGTTTTATAAACGCCGTGATTACTCTACCATCGTAGATGGTAGAAATCCTATCGTTGAGCATGAATTTCTGGGAGCTGATGTTAAAGGCAAAGATATGGTCATCATCGATGATATGATTTCCTCCGGTGACAGTATGCTCGAAGTAGCACAGCTTTTAAAATCTCAGGGTGCAGGTAAGATCTTCATGTGTTCAACCTTCGGTCTGTTCACCAATGGTCTTGATAAGTTCGATAAAGCTTTTGAAAAAGGAATCTTTGATCGGATCCTGACAACAAATCTTATCTATCAGACACCTGAGCTTCTGGATCGCCCATATTATGTAAACTGTGATATGAGCAAATACATTGCCCTGATCATTGATACTCTGAACCACGATGATTCTATCAGCAAGTTGTTGAATCCTGTGGAGAGGATACAGAAAGTACTGACAAAATATCGGAATCACGAAAAGGTTTGATCTGTTCGGAGGATGGCCGTATACTCAAATCAAGTTCATGATACCTATAAAAAAAACAGGATAACTCTCACGGGAGTCGTCCTGCTTTTTTTCATATATGCTTTATCTATCACTTACTCCTCCATCGCCTTTAACATCTGGATCTCCCGTGCATATCCATCCAGTTCATTTGGTGTCTCAAGATAAACAGGTATGCCTTTCAGTTTTGGATGGTTAATGATCTGTCTGAAGGTTTCTATTCCCAGAGAACCTTCCCCCAGTTTTTCATGACGATCCTTATGACTTGCAAATGGATTCTTACTGTCATTCATATGAATCGCTCTCAGATATCCCATACCGATCGTCTGATCAAATTCCTGTATCACCTGTTCCAGATTATCTGCAATATCATATCCACCGTCATATACATGGCAGGTATCCAGGCATACACCCATATGATTTTTCAGTTCTACCCGATCCAGGATCGCACGAAGTTCCTCAAAATTTTTCCCAACCTCTGTGCCTTTTCCTGACATAGTCTCCAGCAAAACCGTAGTTCTCTGCTCTTTTTTCAATATCTCATTGAGCATCTCTGCAATAAGTTTGATCCCTTCTTCTGCTCCCTGCCCTACATGGCTTCCCGGATGGAAATTGTAACAGTTTCCCGGAACGTATTCCATCCGTTTCAAGTCATCCTCCATAGTCATCCATGCAAATTCTCTGGTCTTCTCGTCTTTTGAACATGGATTCAACGTATACGGAGCATGCGCCAGAATCTGACTGATTCCATGTTCATCCGCATACGCGAGATAAGCCTCCACATCCTTCTCATCTATTGCTTTTGCCTTACTTCCCCTTGGATTGCGGGTAAAAAACTGAAACGTGTTCGCTCCTATCTCTATGGCTTCTTTCCCCATATGAAGAAAACCCTTTGATGATGATAAATGACATCCTACTCTAAGCATTACATTTCCTCCAAGTTTATCTCTTTTGCTCTGATTCCTATTTTTTTCAAAATCTCATTTTCTCTCTTGTGACAGGTAAAGATCAATACCTGCCCGCCTCTTTTTGCCAGCCAGCGGATCGTCTGTGTCAGCCGTTTTTCATCATACATGGCAAAAACATCGTCCAAAAGTATCGGTAGTCTTTCTTCACACAGGATTTCACTCACCGCCATACGAAGGGCAAAATACACCTGTTCCACCGTTCCCCGGCTCAACTGGAATAAAAACACCTGCCGGTTCCACTCATACAGAGTGATCTTCATGTCATCGTCCATAGCGATACGACTGTATTTGCCTTCTGTGATCTCGCCCAGGATCTCTTCCATCCTTCTTTGAAGTCTCTGGCCTATCCTTCTGCACATCACACCAGATAGCTGATTCAATGTCTCTATCGCAAGGTCAAGGCTTTGGATCTCCGTCTCACACTCCCGGATCTCACTGCTTGCCTCCGACAGTTCCTCCAGATTCTCCATGAGATTTTGCGCTATGGTTTCCTTTTCTGTAAGCTGCTGCCGTAAAGCCTCTTCCTTTCCTTGAAGACGACTCAGCGATTCTCGAAGTTTCATGACTAAGTCTCGAGAGTCCTTTCGTTTTCGTTCATCCTCAGATAAATCCACTATTTTTTCCCGGTTCTTCAGTTCCCCAGGATCTTGTAAATCAGCCACTTTCCGTCGTCTCAACAATACCACGCTTGCCAGCATGAGTGCGCATCCTGCTGCTGCCGTCAAAACACGAAGAACAATTGATGCCGAAAATGGATCCCACGCCGCCAGTAATACGATAAGGCATCCAAGCAAAACGCCCACCGCTTCGCCAGATCTTCTGTTCTCTTTATCCGTATCTCTTGCCTCTTCACCGATGATACCCGATTCGACACCTGCCCCTTCCGACTCTCTGTCAGATTTTGGGAGGACTGTGTTCCGACTTTCTTCCATCGCCGCTTTCAGATCATCCTGCATTCCAATCTTTTGCTGTCTGATATTCGCAAGCTGATGCTCCAATCCAACATTTTCATCTTTTATATAATCAATCTGGTTTTGTAATTGTTTATGTTGATTTTCTTTTTTTTCAACTGCTTCCTGTCTTTTTTCAACCCACTGTTTTCTTTTCTTTTTCAAGCGTTCTGCCGCCCTTTGGGCATCCAGGTCGCCTGATCCGGTCCCCTCAAAGTTGGACATATATCTTTGAAGTTCACGCACCATCCCTTCGTCAGTCTCACTTCGAAGCTGACCGATGGATACCGTATTGTCATAGACACTTTCACTGATATCTCCCAGGATCATCTGAAGATCCCCATTTGCCAGAGAAAGTTCTTCCCCATCCGTCTCGCAGACAAAGGATTCCCGCGTATCATTCTTATAAAAATTTCTTTCGATGCAAAATTTTTTTTCTCCAACCTCGAAGTTCATACTTCCCGCATAGTCGATCGGCCTTTCCCAAGGCTCAAATCTAGTGTATGGATCTGTCTTCGATGCCCGTCCGCGATACCTGGGGAGTCCAAAAATCATGGCACGTATAAAGGAATGCAGTGTTGTTTTTCCGCTCTCATTCGCCCCATAGATCACGTTGATCCCATCATCAAGAAATATTTCTCTCTCTTTTAACTTTCCAAATTGCTGTATCCAAAGATATGTCAGTCTCATAATTCTGCCTCCATCAAAGCCTGAAGGCCATAATATAATGCTTTCTGTTCCACAGTTCCATCTTTTCCGTCAAAACACCGGATATATTCCCCCACCAAAGTACCTTCCTGCTGCTTTCTCAGCAGTTCCAGATCGTAGCAGGGACGGGTTTCGTCCAGGATCTCCGATATATATCCGCACAGGTACAACGGCTGCTTATCGAATTCCATATCAGGATTGCGATAGCCTCTGATCCTTATCCTATAGATATTCTGGGTTCCCTTTTGTTCTATCGCCTCCCGGACCTTCTGCTCCAGTGCCAGCTGTGTAGTCCCCGAATGGATCGCCACGTCCAGATTCTGATATTCCCTGCAGGCCATTTTCACGAATCCTGCCTTGGTATTTCCTTTTTCTATCTTGCCGTACATAAGGCCATGAGGTCCCATATCATTTCTGTCGATGGGTTCCAGTGCACCGGCATATGCCATATGATCTGCCAAAAGCACACCCGGTTTGTGGATATGCCCCAACGCCACATAGTCAAATCCTGCGCCATCCTCCACGGAAAATGGCACGTGTTTTTCATCGCCGCCATGGGCTAGAAGGATATGAACTCCCGGTTTTCCATTTGGATGGATATCCCGGCAGATATTTTCACGGATTTCTCGCTGCTCATAGCTGAATCCATAGATCCAGGTATCTATCCCCGGCAGATGAATGGCTTCCGGCTGCTGACTAAAGAAACCATGAACATTCGGCTCCCACTCAATCTTTCGATAGGCGGAATCTGCCTTCATGTAATCATGGTTGCCCGCACACCAGACCACTTCCGTCTCCGGTATCGTACTGAAAAGATAATTTACTTCCCGCAATTCCCTTACGAGCGGCTGCCTGTGAAAAAGATCTCCTGCTATCAAAAGAAGATCTATCTTTTCCTTTTTCGTCAGACTTATAACCTTTTTAAAGGTATTCCATATTTCTTTTTCCCTAAAAGCACTCCAGGAGCAGCCCGAATCCGGCACTGCTCCTAGATGTACATCTGCAATATGAATAAATCGCATAGATTCTCCTATAGATCACAATTGTTTACGGTTCTTGGGAACGGGATCACGTCGCGGATGTTGCCCATACCTGTCAGGTACATGACACAGCGTTCAAATCCCAATCCAAATCCAGCATGTCTGGTGCTTCCGTATTTTCTAAGGTCAAGATAGAAATCATAATCTTCTTTCTTCAGGTTCATCTCTTCCATACGGGCTACCAGTTTATCGTAATCGTCTTCCCTCTGACTTCCGCCGATGATCTCACCGATCCCCGGTACCAGACAGTCTACTGCTGCCACTGTTTTTCCGTCTTCGTTCATCTTCATGTAGAAGGCTTTAATCTCCTTCGGATAATCTGTGACAAATACCGGACGTTTGAATACCTGCTCGGTCAGATAACGCTCATGCTCTGTCTGAAGGTCACATCCCCAGGATACTTTATATTCAAATTTGTCATTTTTCTTGGTCAGGATATCGATGGCTTCTGTGTAAGTAACATGGGCAAATTCGGAATTTACCACGTTGTTCAGACGCTCCAATAATCCTTTGTCTACGAAAGAGTTAAAGAAATTCATCTCTTCCGGAGCATTTTCCAGAACGTATCTGATGATATACTTCAGCATAGATTCTGCAAGGATCATATCATCTTCCAGATCTGCAAATGCGATCTCCGGCTCGATCATCCAGAACTCTGCCGCATGACGGGTCGTGTTGGAATTCTCTGCACGGAAGGTCGGTCCGAAAGTGTAGATATTGCGGAAAGCCTGTGCATAAGTCTCACCATTTAACTGGCCGCTGACCGTCAGATTCGTCGCCTTGTTGAAGAAGTCTTTGGAAAAATCAATCTTGCCTTCTTCTGTCTTAGGAATATTGTTCAGATCCATGGTCGTAACCTGGAACATCTCTCCTGCGCCCTCACAGTCACTTCCTGTGATCAGTGGCGTATGAACATATACAAATCCTCTCTCCTGAAAGAACTTGTGGATCGCATAAGCGATAAGGGAACGTACACGAAATACTGCCTGGAACGTGTTGGTCCTTGGGCGAAGATGTGTTACGGTCCTCAGATATTCCATACTGTGGCGTTTCTTCTGAAGTGGATAATCAGGTGCGGATTCACCCTCTACTGTGATCTCCTCTGCCTGAATCTCAAATGGCTGTTTTGCCTGCGGTGTTGCCACCAGTTTTCCTTTTACAATGATCGCTGCACCCACATTCAACTTGGAAATGTCTGCAAAATTCTCCATAGAATCATGGTATACAACCTGCAGTGTTTCAAAAAATGTTCCATCATGGAGCACTACAAATCCAAATGTTTTGGAATCGCGTACGCTTCGTACCCATCCTCCAACATTAACTTCTTTGTCCAGGTAAGCTTCCCTGTTTCTATATATCTCTCTTACGGTAGTAAGCTGCATGGTGAGTTTGTCCTCCCTCACTTATAATATTTCTTCCTATTGTATCATTTTTCCGAAGTGAGTTCAAGGCTTCCTGTCTTATCAAAGTTATTCTTCATATCATAGACTGTGATTTTGTCTTCTTCTACCACGTACAGATCATTCTGGATGTACAGACCTCCTGTGTATCCATATCCGCTATAGTAAGCTTCCGGACTGCCCAGTACCTGATCGACTTTATTGGAAAATCCTTTTTGCTCATCATAGGAAAATACAAGATATCTTTCCTGATACTCATCTTCACTCACCGAATAGTTTCCCACACAAAATCCTATTATATTCTTCTCAGGGTCCACGAGTACCCGTTTGTAATCATACAAAGCTGTACAGTCCATAACGTCTTTAAGAAGAATCTTATTCTCTTCTTTTACTTTTGTCGGATCTGAAATATCATACATCGACAGTTTTAATCCGAGAGTTGCCCCCGTATCCGGGTCTGTCTCCCATCCGATCCCCAGCAGCTTTCCATTTCCATAAAAATGCAGATATTCTGAAAATCCAGTCACCTTCAGTTCCCCGATGATCTCCGGTTTGTATGGATCAGAAAGGTCTATGGTAAAGAGCGGATCGGTGTTCCTATAGGTCACAAAATATCCGGTATCCTTCATGAATCTTGCGGAATAAATGGTCTCCCCTTTTGCAATATTATTCAGTTCTCCACAGATTTTCATCCTGTCATCAAGCACATAGACACGATTGACCTGATTACTGAACCTGCCGTCTCCCCGCCAGTCCGTCAGCAAAACCCTAAGATATCCATCGTATTCATTGATCGCAAATGTATCTGTCAATTCACCCTTCAAAGCTGCTGCGGATACACCGCGTATCCTTCCGTTGGTAAGCTGGAATCGGATAACATTTGAGATACACTGATCGCTGCCCCAGTCATTTTGTATCACGTAGACACTGCCCTTTGTGATATAGAACTGGCTGCCGGAATCTATCAGTGATTTTTGATCGACCACCTTATCCGGATTCTTCAGATTAACAGATGACATGACCAGATAGCTGCACTGATCGATCGTATCGGGTACATAGATATCATCCTCCGGTATCAGCTCCCCGTTTACCCTTGGGATCAATTGCGTATCTTCCATATCTGTGCCTTCCGATTTGCTTTCTGTAACATCTTCCATACTGCTTTCCCTTGCGACTTCCGCAGTTTCATACCCATAAAATGACTCATTATAACGATAATAATCACTGAAAATGTAGACATGATCTCCTACTTTTCTCGATGTCCTGTAGTTTCCGTCCTGAGTCACTGTCCCTGTCTTTTGGGGATGGTCTATATTACTCAGATCATATGTCACCATAATCGTTTCATACCTTTGTGCCATGTAATACACATCCGCATTATCTGACTGGAGACCACTGGTATAAAGATTCCCCACCAGCACCAGTTTTTCTTTGTCTACATACATTTCGCTGTATTCGCACTGGCCCTCATCGGATTCTGCCGGGATATCCGCTATTACTTTCAGTTTCTTGGCATCGATGATCTGAACACTGCCGCTTGACTTCATTGCATAGATGTAGGTTCCATCTGTTTTTATAATATCGCCTTCATCTACACCCTCTACCTGGAGATTCGTAGATGAATAATCACCGCCCGACGTTTCTTCCGCATCACCTGCATCTGCTGCACCCATATCGGCTGCACCGGTATCCGCAGAATCTTCGGTGGTACTTTCCATAGAAGCTTCATCTTTACTTTCGCTCACGCCTACATCCGCTGCTCCATCCGCAGATTCCTCTGGGGCAGATTCCAGATGGCTTCCATTTGCTCCATAAAGCCGTTCTTCCTCTTCCCATGCGTCCTCTATCTGACCCCTGATATCATCATAAGTAGTCGTATGATAAAAGCTGTTAAACTTCTCGTCTGCTGTGTATTCGTCTGCAGCTTGATCCGCAGTATCTCCGTCCTCTTCCACCGCAGTTTCAGATGCTTCCTCTGTGGATTCTGCTGCGGATTCTGCTGTGGATTCCGTTGTTTCTTCTACCGCTTCTTCCGCCACAGCCGCCTCTGCATATGCGGCTTCTTCACTTTGCATATTCATAGCAATCTGGCTCTTTTCAGAATCTCCCCACAGTCCGGCCTTCCATGTTCCAACAAACATCAATACAACGGCCGCCGCCAGACCGCCTATCACTGCCGCCGGTCTGCGGTAGAATACGACCTTCTTCTTCTTTATTTTATCCAGTTCTTCCAGTTTTTTTTGCATCTTATCGGGATCCAGTCCTTCCGGAATCTTTACATCTTCTGCGGAATCTTTTATTTTTTTCTTCCAATCTTCCATTTTGACACCTCCTATCCCTGCAGCATTTCTTCCATTTTTTTGAGTGCACGACTCTCTTTGGAACGAATTGTATTTTCATTTTTATGTAGTATCCTGGCTGTTTCTTTGCTGGTATATCCGGCAAAAATATGCATGGAAATGATCAGCCTTTCCTCCTTGGACAACTTCCCAAAGGCCTGTCTGACCTGATAATTTTCTTCTACTCCTGCCTGCATACTCACCAGATCATCCGGAAGTTCTGACGTCTTATCTACATATTCTTTTAGCTTCCGCTTGCACTTATTGGACAATATCTTGAAGATCCAGGGGCGAAAAGAATCCCGGTTTCGAAGTTTTTCAAAACCCGCATAGGCGTCTGCAACAGCATCCCCCACCACATCTTCTGCATCATGGGTATTCTTCAGCGTATATAGTGCAAAACGGTACATATCGCGGTATATCTCCTGATACAACCGAACAAAATCCTGTTGTTCCTGATTTCCTTCCATATTTTCACCTCCCTGAAATGCATTTCATATATACAGTGTATAATATCTGCCATATTGTTGCATTAAAAAATAAAAATTAAACATGCGAAAACTAAAGGCCTTTCATAAGAAGAACGCCCTGAAATGTGAAAATATCACACATTTTTTTAACTTTTTCCAACTTCCCCTATGATAAAAAAAATGCCGTACCCATATACATGATGAGCCGGCATTTTTATATTGTATAGTTGTATCATATCGCAGATCAATCCGCCAGATTTTCCGGATTCAGGCATTCCAGCTGGGGAACTACAAATCTTCCGTCTTTTCGCACTAAAACTCCATCAAAATACATCTCTCCGCCGCCATATTCCGGGCGCTGGATCTGAACCAGATCCCAGTGGATCGCGGAAGCATTTCCATTGTATGCATCATCGTAGCAGCTTCCCGGTGTAAAGTGAATGGAACCGCAGATTTTCTCATCAAAAAGAATATCCTGCATTGGTTTTAAGACATATGGATTAACTCCAATCGCAAATTCTCCCACATATCTTGCACCTTCGTCTGTATCAAATACTTTCTGTATCCGCTCCGTATCATTGGATGTGGCCTTCACGATCTGTCCATTTTCAAATTCCAGACATACATTTTCATAGGTGAATCCATTGTATGGGGACGGCGTGTTGTAGGTGATCTTGCCATTGACTGAGTCACGGACCGGTGCTGTGTATACTTCACCGTCCGGAATATTCATCTCGCCTGCACAGGCGATCGCCGGAATATCCTTGATGGAAAATGTAAGATCTGTACCCGGAGCCACAATTCTTACCTTGTCTGTACGGTTCATGTATTCCACCAGCGGTTCCATGGCTTTACGCATCTTCGCATAATCGAGAGTACATACATCAAAATAGAACTTTTCAAAGGCTTCCCTGCTGGTTCCGCAAAGCTGAGCCATCGCTGAGTTCGGATAGCGGAGTACCACCCATTTTGTATGTGCTACGCGGCGCTCATGATGTACCGGTGTATTATAATACTTGTTATACATCGCCATGTTCTCTGCTGGAACATCGGACAGTTCTGATACATTGTCTGTTCCTCTGATGCCGATATAACAATCCATCTGATCCATCTCAAAAGAATCCACCTGTGCCATCAGCTCCAGCTGTTCCTTCGCTGCATGGAGCAGCACTTCTCTTTGGAGGCGGGGCTCTGTGTAGTGAACAAAAGGTATTCCCTTCGCTGCGTAGACTTCTTTTACCAGTTGACGGGCAAGATCTTCTGTATCGCTGCCGATATAATGAATATAAACCTTGTCATTTTCCTGTACTTTTACCGAATACTGTACCAAACCTTTTGCCAGTTTTATAATTCTCTCGTCCATGATATCTCTATTCTCCTTTGCTTGGTTCTCCCATACTTTCCATATATCCAATAAATACATTTCCTGCGCGTTCAAACATCGCCGTACTGTCCTGCATGCCAAAATATCCCTGTTCCTGTGTAGCCGGATAATAAAGGATCGTGTTCTTCGCATTGTAACCTATGATCACCACATTGATCGTGTCGGATACCTTAGCGATCACAGGATTTCCTTTTCCAACCTGATACAGCACGCTGTCCAGTGTACAGCCTGTCATATTCATGACTGTATATTCTTCACCAAGGGACTGCTGCAATGTACTTTCATCAATCGTTCCACTCAGTACCACCGGCGGTATATCTTCCAGATTCGCGGTATAGATATCCGCTCTGTTTCCGCGCTCCCAGATATACTGCTGCTGCCGGTTCAGCACCACACCCATCTGTGTGTCTGCCCGCAGGATCGCATCACTGGCTTTCGTCCAGGTACTGTCAAGAACACCCTTCGCATATACATAATAGATATTGTTTTCCTGTCTGACCAGTTCAATATTCAGAATAGGCGACTGTTCCAGATCAACGATATTAGAATTCACATACATCACATTTTTATTCTTAACGCTCTTATCAAAATCAAGCCCGATCTGTGTTGCTTTTCTCTCCGTAGTGATCAGCCTGATATTTACAGTTTCCTCATTTGTCTGGAGATTATTCATGATATGGGCACTGCTTATGGCTACATACGCATTTTCTTCCCACTGCACACGTTCAAGCTCTATGAGTCCTTCTTCAAGCTTCACATTGCTGACCCATATACTGTCTTCATGGTGTTCCTTGACAACCTCACCGCCGAACCGTTCGATCCTCACGGTGCTCATGGCAAATGTGGTATTTCCAGCATTGTCTGTCACGATATCCACATCATTGGCAAGTCCGTAGATCAAATCTTCATTGATAAATCCTATGGCTTTGATCTTCTGGGCATCGCCAGCACTGATCGTATAACTCTCACCATTTTCCAGATTCATTACTGTGATCGTCGAGGATGCATTTTCCGACATCTCATTCATCCATGCGATGCTTGCCTGTGATTTTGAGATCACATAGCAGTCTTTTTGCAGATCTTCCTGAATGATCGTGGATGTTTTTGCCTTTATATCAATCTGATACAGATCATCTTCCAGTAAAATATAGAGCATGTCATCCTGAGTAACATAAGAAAGCATCTCCATGTCACTCTTCAGATACTCATAGGAGGTATTGACCGGAATAAATAATTCCTCATCGATCTGATTGAGTTCCGCACCATAATGATAAACGGCGATCCCAACCTCTCCCTCATGTACATCACGATTCATGTATCCATAAACAACAAAATCGATATCCCCGGACTCTTCGACACGAACGATCTTAATGCCGTGTTCCTGCAGATTTGTCCGTGCATCCAGCTCCGAATCCCTGAAGCTGAATACTTTTGTTGTTTTATTTGCACTCCGGTTATATGACCATAGTTCTCCCTGCTCCACAAATGCCACGATGTCTGCATTCTTATTAGACTGGTACTGGATCGCCTTGTCAACGATCCCCAGATTGATACCATTGCTGGTCAGTTCTGTATGCTCTCCGTCATATAATTCCTGTGTTGTTCTTTCAAAATCAAGCAGCATGACCCTTGATTGGGAATATCTCATACGGTAAAAATCCGCCACATTATAATAATCCGGCACATCCTCCTCATCCGTATTCTGATCCGATATCACATAGTAAAGAGACATACTGCAGGTGGTCTCATTGATATCTTTTATTACCGGAACTGCTTTTTTCTCAAGCTTTGTCTCCATATCGCCCCAGGTGATACGATCAAAGCTGGAATGAATATTCAGTGTCGTATAAGTACTGTTCGTCTGGGTCTCATCCGGCTCAAGGTAAGTAGCAATGTCGGAAGCCGTCTCACTATTCAGGCATTTCTGGTAAAAATCCTCCACAAAAGCAAGATACTGGTCTGTATTGATACCAGCTCTCTGTAAAAGACGGGTATAATAGAAATATGTTTTTCCACCTTCCAGCGTCACATCAAAACGCAGCGTATATTCCTGATTCATCAGGATCGGTGTCTCCAACTGAAAATCCGCTCTGGTATAATCACCATCTTCCTTCAGTCCGCTGATCTTGCTGTTTTCCACCACCGTCGTCCCATCGGCAGTCGAAACCTCATAACTTACAGACTCTACCTTGCTTCCCATCGGTTCCATGACCATCGTCAGTTCCCTAGTGGTCGGCAGCGGAGTCAGGCTGTCTCTCATATACTGCTGCTCCATCTCCTGAGCATGTCCATACATCGGATTGACCATTACATCCGCAACTTCCATATATACTACAGGAAGGGTCGGTGCCTCCATCGTCCTCGTTCCCACTGTTTTATCACGATTGATCAATACTGCTGTGATCCCTACTGTCGTAAGAAACAAAAGCAGTAATACTCCCACTTTTATTAACCCCTTTTTCATTCTCCGATGCCTCCTTTTAGTAACAATTCCTCCAATGTAGGCTGCAGTCCGAACTCGTCCAGACATTTCCGAAGTTTCTTTTCATTGTCCTTCTTTTTCCCCGTATAAACTGCTCGTATAAGAAGGTTCTTTGGTGTGTGCTCCATATCAATGAACTCAAGGATCTGTGTATCATATCCCACACTCTCGAGCATCTGTGCACGCAGACCGTCTGTCATCAGCGCTGCTATTCTCTCCTTCAGCACGCCATAGGAAAATACCGGCTCCAGTACTTCATTGGCAATCTGCTTATTCAGCTCATGCTGGCAGCATGGAACTGACAAAATTACGGAAGCTCCCCAGTTTACCGCTTTCGCCAGTGCAAAGTCTGTAGCCGTATCGCAAGCATGCAGTGTGACCACCATATCTACCTTTTCCACTCCCTCATAGGAAGCGATATCTCCCTGATAAAACTTCAGCTTTTCAAAACCATACTTCCGGCTTAATCTGCCGCAGTTTTCAATCACATCCTCTTTCAGATCCAACCCTATGATACGAACATCATATTCTTTCAATTCATGAAGATAATAATACATCGCAAATGTCAGATAGGACTTTCCACATCCAAAATCAAGTATCGTCACTTCCCTGTCTTTTGCCAAACGAGGAAGGATATCTTCGATAAATTCAAGAAATCGGTTGATCTGCCGGAACTTGTCATATCTGGCACGGACAATCTTGCCTTCCCGTGTCATAACTCCCAGATCTATCAAAAATCCTACCGGTTTTCCTTCTTCCAATATATATCTTTTCTTGCGGTTGTGTGACAGTTCCTGCTTCCTCACTTCCAGATTCCCACACACTTCTTCCGCAGATATCTGTTTATTTTGTTTTTCTTTTATCGTCAGCTTTCCTTTTTTACTCACAAGGACACTGACCGTTCCTTTTTCACTTTCTAACTGGAGCTGCTTAAAATCCATCTCCATCCAGCCCTCTGTCAAAGTGATCGTCTCTGTCTTTCCATGATTTTCATGGAATTCTTTGGGTCCTACCGTCTTCGTGCACTGAAACTGCAGCTTTTCTTTGATCATCACCGGGCGGATCCTGACCTTGGCGGCACCCTCTTTATTCTTCGCTCCGCTCAGTACAATCTGCCGGAGATTAATATCCAAATATCTATCTAATATACCGTGTAATTCTGTCATCTATATTCTCCTGCCATCCTTGGCATAATTTTTCATCTAATCTCTTCTATTCTAATGGTTTTCGGACAAAATCACAACACCCAAATTCGAAAGATTTATAGTTGTCCATCTTCTGCAAGTCAAAAATAGTGAGGGGAAATGCCCCCCACTCAAAAGTATCTTCTGCGTCTCCTATGCCTGCACCTGCGCCGGTACATTTCATTGAACAGGATAACCCCGATCAGATCCCGCAGATCACAGTCCTTACAATTGGGGGATGCCTGTATATTGACTGCCCCCTCCATCCCATCACCTTGTACTGGTTCGGAGCCTTCTTCATCTATAATTTCTTTTTCTATTTTCCGGCATAGATGCTCCATCATGAATTTGTCTGGATATTCATCAAACATCATGCTTCCATCATATTCCATCCTGTCACATTCTCTGTCTACCTTCTCCTGGATCTTCGCAGCACGGCGCGAATAGTAGGATCTCATCACCTGCAGATCACGCTCCTGATCCCGTCCCGGTTCTATCGTAAGCAAATATGGATACGCCATATAAAATGGCAGTGGCTGGTCAAACTGCATGAAGTCACCTCGGACATCATTTTTCTATACTATATGCAGAATCTCAAAGATGTGTTATATTTATTTCTAATATAACTGTTCCCCTTAGTATAACAACAGGTGGACAGTTATATCAGAAATAATTATGGAGGATATTTTCATGAAAATAAATCGTAAACAATGTCTTGCTCTCATCATTGATGAGCAGGCCCGTCTTCTGCCTTCTATCGCAGATAACACTCAGCTTCTTTACAATACCGGGGTTCTCATTCAGGGTCTTCGTATCCTGCAAGTTCCCATGATCATCACACAACAGTATACCAAAGGTCTTGGCATGTCAGATCCTTCGATCTTTCTTCATGCCGGCACCTCCGAATATATGGAAAAACGTACCTTTAGCTGCCTTGGCGACGAGGCGATCGCTCGCAGGATCAAGAAATCAGGATGCAGCCAGATCATTCTTTGTGGTATCGAGACACATATCTGTGTGATGCAGACCGCTCTTGATCTCGTTCGTGAGGGCTATGAAGTAATATTAGTCGAAGACTGCGCCGCTTCCAGAAAGCCGTCCGACAAGCGTATCGCCCTTGAACGTATGGAAAAGGAAGGCGTTACTTTTGCTTCCTATGAGTCCCTGCTTTTCGAACTGATGGAAACTTCTCTTTATCCACGTTTTAAGGAAATATCCGCTCTGGTAAAATAATGATATTCCTTCAGTTCACAATTTTTCAGACTGTACCTTGCGAAGTCCTCAAGTGCAATATCTTCAAAATACGTGTGTACATACCGGCTGACGGCTCCGTGGCACACTAATAAAATGGTATCATTTGGGTATTTTTCAGGAATCTCATCCAGTACATTATAGACGCGATGTACTGCTTCCAAGATAGATTCGCCCCCTGGGAATCGGGCTGTCAGGTTTCTCTTGGCCGCCTGGAATCCAGGATCCTTTCTTGGAGCACCCTCATAATCTCCAAAGCTGTGCTCTATGAGCCTTTCTTCTATCTGCATCGGAACCTGAATGTAAGCATTGGCAAGCCTTGCTGTTTCCTGTGCTCTTCCTAACGGAGACACCAGCATTCTGGTGATCCCCTTCCCCTTAACCTTCTCGGCCAGTTCCATTGCCTGTCTTCTGCCCAGATCTGTCAGTTCCACATCCGGTCTTCCACAAACTTTATCCTCAAGATTCCATGATGTTTCTCCATGGCGCGTGATATATATCTTCATCTGTATCTTTTTCCTTTCAATCCTAATCCTATCTTTATTCTTCTAAAGCAATCTAAAAAGGTGTAAAATCTTAACTGCTCAATAGTCAAATCAAAAGAAGCGCAACACGAATATCACTTTTATTCGCACCGCGCTTCCTATTTTGTTATGCCCTATCCTTATAATGATGTGCTTCCTCAAGCATCATGTCCTTCACCTTCATCAGACGGATCTGTGTACTTCTCTCATTTTCGTCCAGTTTCATGGTGATGTACTTGATGTTTTTCTGGGTTTCCGGGATGATGACGTGCTCCAGTGCATTTACACGGCGGCGCGTTTTCTCAATCTCCGATGCCATCAGCTGGCATGCTTTTTCTTTTTCTGCCAGTTCCAGCATGGACGGCAGGATGTCTGCCAGCGATTTTACTGCATCATCCAAATCTCCCGAAGTAAATGCAAAACCGTAAGAATAGATATCATTTTCATCTGCGGTTCTGGTCTTATACTCAAACACCGGGATGTCAACACTCATTACATTCTTTTTATCTGTCTCCAGAAAAACTTCCTGCTTGGGTGCCATCAGGGCGGTATGGAGCATTTCCTCGGACATACTTGCCTTCGCTATGACGAAGTTTGTGTTGGCCGAATGAATACCTGCCTCCACCTTCTTACGAAGCTCCATGTTCTCGCGGACCAGTTCCAGGAACTGACGCATCAGCTCGTCTCTCTTATCCTTCAGCAGTTTATGCCCTCTGGTGGCTGTCACCAGCTTCTTTTTCAGCCGGGTCAGTTCCATACGGGTAGGATTTACCTGCGTTGATGCCAAATCTGATCACCTCTCTTCAACATATCATGACTATCTGCCGGGGTCCTATCTCTTATTCTTTACCATAATATTGATCCAGGAATTTGTCATCGATACGTTTCAGTTCACTCCTTGGCAGGATAGAAAGTAACTTCCATCCTATCTTCAAGGTTTCTTCTATATCACGGTTTGCATCATAACCCTGAGATACATATTCCTTCTCAAAGGCATCTGCAAACTTCGCATAGATCAGGTCGATATCTGACAATGCGGCTTCACCGAGGATAACCATAAGTTCTTTTGCCTCTTTGCCTCGGGCATATGCGGCAAATAACTGGTTCATGGTGTTCGCATGATCGGCTCTTGTCTTTCCATCTCCGATACCCTTATCTTTCAGACGGGAAAGAGACGGAAGCACATCGATCGGAGGGGTAACTCCCTTACGATAAAGCTCACGGCTAAGTATGATCTGACCCTCTGTGATATAACCGGTAAGGTCAGGGATCGGATGTGTCTTATCATCCTCAGGCATGGTAAGGATCGGGATCATCGTGATACTTCCCTTCTTACCTCTCTGACGGCCGGCTCTTTCATACAGAGAAGCCAGGTCAGTATACATGTATCCAGGATAACCACGGCGGCCGGGAACTTCCTTACGCGCCGCAGATACCTCACGGAGTGCATCTGCATAGTTTGTAATATCTGTGAGGATGACCAGTACATGCATATCCTTCTCAAATGCAAGATACTCTGCTGCGGTCAGAGCCATACGCGGAGTTGCGATACGCTCAACAGCAGGGTCATTTGCCAGGTTAATGAAAAGAACAGTTCTGTCAATAGCACCGGTTTCCTTAAAACTTTCGATGAAGAAGTTAGACTCTTCAAATGTAATACCCATGGCAGCAAATACTACCGCAAATGGTTCCGATGTTCCACGTACCTTTGCCTGTCTGGCGATCTGAGCAGCCAGATTGGCATGAGGAAGACCTGATGCAGAGAAGATAGGAAGCTTCTGTCCACGGACCAGTGTATTCAGTCCATCGATGGCTGATATACCGGTCTGGATAAATTCTTCCGGGTAACTTCTTGCTGCAGGATTCATAGGAAGTCCATTGATATCCATCCTGTCATCAGGAAGAATGTCAGGACCATTATCGATCGGACGGCCAAGACCGTCAAATACACGGCCAAGCATATCCTCAGACACGCCAAGTTCCATGCTTCGTCCAAGAAAACGGACTTTACTGTTGGACAGATTGATACCGGTTGAGCTTTCGAAAAGCTGTACCAGGGCATCTGTGCCATTGATCTCAAGGACTTTACATCTGCGGATCTCTCCGCTGGCAAGTTCGATCTCGCCGAGCTCATCATAAGTAACATTTTCCACTCCCCGGACCAGCATCAGAGGACCGGCAACTTCTTGTATGGTGCGATATTCTTTTGGCATGATTTAGTCCTCCTTTCCTTTCAGGTTTGCGATCTGCTCTGCCAGGTCCTTGCATGTAGCTTCATATTCCTGATCCAGAGCATCTTCGTGAGTATATTTGTAACGTCCGATCCGCTCGCGGACCGGCATCTTGATAAGCCCCTGTATACCCTGCCCCTGTTCCAAAGCTTCCAGTGACTGCTCGTAAAATGCAATTACCAGCTTCATCATAAGGAGCTGTTTTTTCAGAGACGTATACGTATCTATCTCATGGAATGAGTTCTGATGAAGGAAATCCTCACGGATCGAACGGGCAGCTTCCATCTTCAGACGGTCATGGGAAGACAATGCATCCATACCTACCATCTTAACGATTTCTTCAAGCTCTGACTCTTCCTGAAGAAGACTCATCAGCTTCTGTCTGTCCTTCATCCACTCATCCGCAACATTTTCGTCAAACCATTTTCCCAGATTATCCAGATACAGAGAATAACTGGTCAGCCAGTTGATCGCCGGGAAATGACGTTTGTAAGCCAGTGCGGAATCCAGTCCCCAGAACACCTTAACGATACGAAGTGTCGCCTGAGATACAGGCTCGGAGATATCTCCACCTGGAGGTGAAACTGCACCGATAACGGAAAGTGCACCCTCGCGTCCGTCTTTTCCAAGAGAAATGACATGGCCTGCACGCTCGTAAAACTGTGCCAGACGGCTTCCCAGATATGCAGGATAACCTTCCTCACCAGGCATCTCTTCCAGACGTCCTGACATCTCTCGAAGGGCCTCAGCCCAGCGGGATGTGGAGTCTGCCATAAGTGCTACGGAATAACCCATATCGCGGAAATATTCTGCAATCGTGATTCCTGTATAGATAGAAGCCTCACGGGCTGCAACCGGCATATCGGAAGTATTCGCGATCAGAACTGTTCTCTCCATCAGAGACTGTCCTGTCTTTGGATCCTTCAGTTCCGGGAACTCGTTCAGAACGTCTGTCATCTCATTGCCACGCTCACCGCATCCGATATAAACTACGATATCTGCCTCAGCCCATTTTGCAAGCTGATGCTGGATAACTGTCTTTCCGCTTCCGAAAGGTCCCGGAACTGCTGCTACACCACCCTTTGCGATAGGGAAGAAGGTATCGATAACCCTCTGGCCTGTCACCAGCGGCATGGACGGCGGAAGTTTCCTAAGATACGGGCGGCCTTTTCTAACTGGCCATTTCTGCATCATCGTTACTTCTTTGTCTCCGTCCGGAGTAGTGATCACTGCGATCACATCTTCCACACGGAAGCTTCCTGCTTTTATCTCTTTTACAGTTCCTTTTATTCCATAAGGAACCATGATTCTTTGCTGGACTACGATGGTCTCCTGGACATTTCCGAGGAAATCACCATTTTCCACTTCATCGCCAACCTTAACAGTGGGAACGAACTCCCATACTTTGTCTCTCTTCAGAGACGGAACTTCTACTCCACGCTTTAAGTTATTGCCGGAGATCTTCATGATATCATCCAGAGGTCTTTGGATACCGTCATAGATGCTTGTGATCAGTCCAGGTCCCAATTCTACGGAAAGCGGTACTTCCATAGATTCTACCGGTTCGCCCGGTCCCAGTCCTGATGTCTCCTCGTATACCTGAACCGAAGCCTCATCTCCATGAATCTCTATAATCTCACCTATCAATCGCTGATTGCTGACACGTACCACATCATACATGTTGGCATCCCGCATCCCTTCAGCGATTACAAGAGGTCCTGCTACTTTCTTTATCGTACCAATACTCATTTGGCCGATTCACCCACCTTTCTTTTGCGTCTACTCCTCGCCGAAGAGGATATCGGAGCCTACTGCCTGCTCCACCGACTTTTTTACTCCCTGTATCCCTGCACCGGTGTTGCCCGATATGCCCGGGATCAGTATGATCGCCGGAAGCTGCTGCTCCCGGAACTTATTGATCTCATGCGTAAGCTGGGCTGCCAGTTCCTCTGTGATATAGATCACTGCATATTCCCCAGACGCAAGTTTCTTTAATTTGTCTTCGCCATCCTCAGGATCAGACACCGGAAATGTATCCAGTCCCAGGGATGCAAACCCATAGATGCTGTCATAAGCACCCAGCACTGCTATCTTATACATACATTTCCCTGACCCTTTCTCTGATGGAATCATCTGACAGTCCATTTTGCTTGCATGTCAGGATGATCCTCACTGTTTTAATCTCATTTTCTCGTGCCAGAACATAGGCGATCAGCGGTCCGATCGTAAACGGATTATACTTCTGCGGCTGTATCGTCTGGACCATCTTGTTGTCGCACCAGCGTTCAAATGCTGAATTGGACTCCTTCATAGCCTCTGCTGCTTCCTGATATCCCGCCTGAGAAAGATAATCGCTCACTGCATCCACGCCGGATGTGGCTGCCTTCATCAAAAGTTCCAGATTGAGCGTACCGCATTTTGCCAGTGACCTTCTCATAAAATCCATGGATTTTCCGGTCTTGGCACAGCGGTATGCGATCTTAATATCCGCGATAGCCACTGTAGACTCCGCATAATTCTTAATGATCTCCACCTTAGATGATTTGCCTGCCGCACTTATGGCTTCAAGCGCCGCTTTATCTACGATCACATCACACAGCTGTCCATCTCTGGTCCGAAGCAGTGTCTCATAAGCTTCCTTCGCCGCTTCCTGCATGTATACAGGCAATGCCTGATAATCTCTTTGACTGATGATCCTCAGCATCTCTTTGCTGCCGATCTCACAGTCTTCAAAGAAAATATGTGCATTTACCTCAGAAGTACATATTTCTTTTACCGCAGCCTTCAGATTATGAAATAACTTCTGATAAGAAAGCACATCAAAAGCATCCATATCCACGTGCAGTTCACGGATCATCTCCCATGTCTTCTGACTTTCGCGGGTCAGGATCGCATCGCCGTCAAGCGGTGTGTCAGCACCTCCCCATCCTTTCTCTGTCAGAAACTGCAGACACTGTTTGTAATCCTTACACGCTACAAGCTGTTCTATGGACGATGCCGAAAACAAAGCAAGCTCCAGGGCACGTATCCGGGCCACGGCATAAGTATACTTTGTATCAGCCATTCTCATCCCTCCATAAATATCCATGTGCAAGATCCTGCAGTTTTTCTCTATTTGCATCAAAGAGAGCTCTCCAGGTACAATTTTCTTCGATTCCACCGTATACCAGTATGAATCCTCCGTCCATCGCCTTCGGCTCTTTCTCAACACTCAAAGATCCGCCTTTTTCTTTTGCAGCCGCTGCTGCTTTTGCAGCAAAATCAGCGGGCATACGCTCCAGATCCTTTGCAGACAGATACATCTTTCCATCGCCTTTTTGCACTGACCGTGCCAGCAGCTTTTCCATCATAGCAAAATATTCTTCCGTATCTGCTTCCTGCAAAGACTGATAAGCCTTCTCGATCACCTGACCAATGAGCCTTTGTTTTGCTTCCAGAAGCATCGTACGTCTTTTCAGATCACAGGATGATTTTATCCTGTCTCTGTAATTTGCTGCCTCAGTCCTGGATCTTTCTTCCATCTGTGCTGCCATCTGACTGGCCTGCTCTCTGGCGGTCTCTTTTATATTCTCTGCCTTGGCTTCGGCCGCAGACTTTGTATCGGAAGCTTTCTTCTGTGCTTCCTCCAAAATCTGGTTTTTAATTTTCTCTAATCCAGTCATATCCAGGCCTTCCTTTCCTTTATTGTAACTATCCCTGACCTATGGTCCGGACAGTTATCCTGATTCCAAATATTCCTACATTGTCAGAGGAATCGCATTGATCGCCAGGAAAGAAATCAGAAGTGCCAGAATCGCATAAGTCTCAACCATGGCCGGGAATAACATAGCTTTACCAAACTGATCCGGTTTCTTAGCAATGATCCCGATAGCTGCCACAGAGGTACGTCCCTGATGCATCGCAGAGATAAGACCTACGATAGCGATAGGAAGACAAGCTGCGAAGATAGACAGTCCGCTTGCCATAGATACTTCTGCTGCTCCGCCGCCGCCCATCAGACCGATCTTAGAAAGAGCAATAAATGCGATCAGCAGACCGTAGATACCCTGTGTACCAGGAAGCAGCTGCATGATCAATACTTTACCAAACTTGCTGGGATCTTCTGTTACAACTCCGGAAGCTGCCTGTCCGGCAACACCAACACCATATGCAGAACCGCATCCTGCTAAAATCGCTGCCAATGCAGCCCCCAATAATGCCCAAACGATACCACTCATAACTTAGTTTCCTCCTTAATTTCCACGTATTTAGTATTTGCTCTGAAGGGGTTAAATGCTTTTCCTCCGCCTTCATAAAACTTTCCAAAAAATTCCACATACTGGAGACGACAGGTATGCACATATGCACCCAGAAGATTGATCCCCAGATTCAGCAGATGACCTGCTATAAATACAATAATAAAACCGATCACGCCCGGTATGCTTCCGGCAAGTACACTTCCCATCTGGTTTACAACCGATGCGATAACTCCCGTTGCCAGTCCCAAAGCCAGAAGACGCGAGTAAGATAATACGTCACTCAGCCAGCTGGTGATACCATACAGATCATATGCACCAAGGGCGATACGGATACCAAAGTTCTTCGATGATCTTCCTGAGAAGAACAGGATACCCACTGCACCCACGATGGCAAGTGCCTTCGCCAAAGTCAGTACGAACGCAGGAAATACGATCTCAGCTCCTGCCAATGAAGCAAAGAGCTCTGTAGAAAGAAGCATAAAGATCAGTCCCAAAAGCAGCATAAACCAAAATACCACATCGCAGACAAAATCCATATATTTCTTATCTTTCAGACACATATATCCCTTCATCGCAAGACCGGTAAACAGATGGATGACTCCAAACAGCATGGAATACATCAGCATCTTCATCGGATCATTCAGCGGTACAAACCACAGTGCCGGGATCAGACTTTGTCCTTCCGCCAGCTGGACTCCGAAGAACGTCTTACCAACAACATCTACGATATCGCCAAAATATCCGCCGAACATCACGCCCCAAAACAAGGTAGATACGCCGCACCAGAAGAACATCTTCAATGACTTATGCATATTTGTACTCATCTTAGGGAATTTCTTTAACATGACAGCACAGGCGATCATTACGATCAATCCATATGCTGCATCTGATAACATCAAACCAAACAGAAAAACATAAAAAAAGGACATCACTGTAGTTGGATCTACTTCACCTTTTTTCGGAAGTCCGAAGGAACTGACTACTCCCTCCATCGATTCGGAAAAACCATTGTTGTGAAGTATCACTGGTGGTTCCTCGTCTTCTTTCAATTCTTCCACGCCTACTACTGCATCAAACTGCTCTTCCATATGCGACGCTACTCTCTCTGCCACATACTTCGGAACATATCCGCTGATAAAAAAAGTCTGTTTTGTCTGGGGAAGCTGCCCCAAGACCTCATATTTGTCTGCCCTTATCCTAAAATAATCCTCCATCAATTTCAGATTATCCCGGTGTTTGGCAAGTTCTTCAATCACCTGTCTGCATTTTTCAATCTCATCCGTATTTTCTTTGATAAAGCCTTCCAGTCTCACTTTTTTGTCAGCCGGTGTCCTGTGGCTAAGATACGAAGGTCTTGAAAATCCCTCTGACCGCAGTGCTTCTTCAACCTTTTGAGCATCTGCTCTTGGGCACAGCACTGTCATATAAGTGAAATCTTTGTCCTGCGAAAGGATCTCAATATCCACCGCGTCTGCATCCGGTGCGTGTTCCGTCAGGATACTGTAAACCTGTTCCAGATTCAGCAATCCCGGCATCGTACCTTTCATCAAAGCTGCGGTCTTCGTTCCCTTGCAGTTCATAGGAACATCCAGACTCATCCATGGACCCAGGCTCTCAATCTGATTCTCCAGTTTGAGATTCGCCGCTTTCAGCTCTGCAATCTGCTTATCAAGGCTGATCAGCTGGCTGGCAACAGAAGAGAAATAGTCCCTCAGCTGTGCACCCTTACCATAGATATTCTCATCTTCCAGTTTTTTACCTTCAAAACTGGAAAATATGGATGACTTCTCCGGAACATAATGCTGCAAAATCTGCAAAGCTTGTGCAGCCTGCCGGGCATTCTTCTCAAAGTTTGCTCTCGCCGGTGCTGTCTCCATGCGTTCCATCCCGATATCATCTACGATATCCAGATTGACCTCGACCGCACCCAGCTCCTGCAGCTGTTCCAATATGGCTTTTCGATCTTTTTTCATTCCGCAGATACTGATTCGCTGCATCTGCAATACTGCCATATCCGCATCCCTCCTTATTTTGTTTTTTCATGATCATTCAGGCAAGCAAACTGGACAACATAACTTTCACCGCGCCATCCTCACGCTCTTTTGCCTTATTTTCCAATTGAAGAATCTCTGTCTGTACTATTTTTTCTTCCTCTTCCAGACTTCTTTCGCCTTCCTCCTGCATCTTCTTCCTCATGGCTGATGCCTTGGACTTCAACTCACTCTCCATCGTCTCAACTATAGATTTTGCTTCTTCTTTGGCTTTTTCCAGTATCTGTACACCCTCCTGCTCTGCCGCTTCCACTATCTTTTCGGCCTTTGCCTCTGTTTCCTGTACTGCGGCTATTGTTTCATGAACCATCTGCTCACCACCTTCTACCATATTTTTGTGTAATATGTATAAAAAAATCTTACCTTTTCTTTAAACTTTTGTCAATACTTGAGACAATATTCATGATTATTTTATTATTTCCTAAAACTTCGCTTTATATACCCATATACGAAAAAGGACAGCTGTCTACTTTTGACAACTGTCCTCTTTCGTATCATTATCACCATATTATTCGTACAAAAATTTGGCATTTTCTTCCAGATCAATATTTTCCTTATCGATCCACTGGTATCCTGCATCGATAAATTCTTCATTTTCCATCTCCAATGCGGCACGTACACCAGCAACAACCGTGGCATATCCCATTCCGTAAGGATTCTGGCAGATCACACCTGCCTCACTTCCATCCCGTATCGCATCCGCCTGAGTATCACCCAGATCAAATCCTACCATCTGGATGTCTCTATCCTGATAATCAGCCAATATATCAAGGGCAGCTACACTCATGATCTCATTTGAACAAAAATACCCTTTCAGTTCCGGATGAAGTTCCAAAACCTCTGTCATCTGTTCTTCGATGGATGGATCCGTATCTTTTACAGGCTCATAAGAAATCTTCACCACTTTTACATCCGGATGATTCTTCTCTATCTCTTCCTTAAATCCCTGTACACGTTCCTTGCTGTTCTCCGACAGTTCCGAATGGGCCATCACTGCCACTTCGCCCTCATCCCCGATCTGCTCACACAGCTTTCTGGCTGCTTCCCTGCCCGCTGCCACATTATCTGTCGCACAGGTAGTCGTTATCATATCATTATTTCCCACACCGGAATCCAGGATGATCACCGGGATACCATTTTCCTCTGCTGCCTCAAGCTGTGCCTCACAGGAATCCATATCTATCGCAGAAAGGCAAAGCACCGCTGGATTCTCCGCGATCACGGCATCCAGGATATTCACCTGATTATCTACATCTGTCTCACTTTTAGGTCCTTCGAAAGTGCATTTGATCTTGTCATCCCCTGTATATCCAAGGCTTGTATTCAGATCGTTGATCGCCTGGTCCACTCCCAGCTTTACTGCTTTCCAGTACCCCGTCTCTGTGTTCTTCACAACGATCGCTATATGACTTCCTTTTTCCAGGATCAATCCATTTACAGAAGTATAATCTGCAACCAGATCTTCCTCATTCGGGATCTCTATCTCTTTTTCTTCTTCAGGATCTGCTGCATCCTCTTTGTTCTCCTCAGTCTCACCGGCGTTCTCTCCTTGCGCCGCTTCACTTTCTTCCGCTTCCTGTGTAGGTTCGGCAGTCACCTCTTCCGTTGGTTCTGTCTCACTCACTTCGTCGGTATTTGCCGATTCTGTACTTTTCTGGGCACATCCCGCTAAAAGCGCTCCCGTCACCAGACATACCATCAGCATTTTCATTTTTCTCATCATAATATATTCCCCTAATCTGTAAAACAAGGTCATTTAGAAGCACGCCTTAATTATACATGACTTGAAAAAATAGTCTATAGGAGATTCTTAACATTTTTGTGGTTTTTTTGTGTCTTTTTTATTGATTTTTCGATATTCCACCGGTTTCTACCTCTTCCCATATCGTTTTGATGATCAGATATGTCACCGGTCCCAGAAAGAATCCCGCTATCCCATATAAGAAAAATCCCACATACACCAGTACAAGCATCAGCGCCGGATGGATCCCCATCTCTTTTCCCAGCAAATGTGGTTCCAAAAACTGCCGGATCAGGTCTGCCGTCAGATACAGCGCCAGATATCCTGCTGCCATCAGATACCTTCCCTGCAGACACCAGATAAGTGCCCATGGGATCAGGATCGTTCCCGCACCGATAAGCGGAAGAGCATCCAGAACTCCCACCACTACTCCCGACACCACAAAATACGGATTGTCCAGCAGCCAGAATCCCGCCATACATACAAGGCTCACGATACCCATCAGTATAAATTGGGCTTTTATATAACATCCTCCCGCTGCGCATATTTTTTTGCCCACCGACATGATCCTGCCGCTGATCCTTCCTTTATTCATTTTTTCGCGAAACAGTTCCATGTCCTTGATCACCAATGTTCCAAATATGATCATGATCAATATGCCGCCGCACAGCGCGACCACTCCCTTTACCATCGTAAAAAAATACCCGACAAATTCTGTTCCGAACCTGTTTTGGATCTCCTCCTGCATCTTTCCTGCCTGATAGACCAGAAAGTTTCTCATCTCATTTGCATCGATTCCGAGATAACTTTCTGCAGTCTGACAGCAGGTGTTGAAAAATCCATCCGCCTGTTTGACCCACAGTCCCAGATTCTCCATGAGATTTTTCACCTGATACAATAACGAATCAGAAATCTTCCACAGACCAAATACCAGTCCCAGGCTGAGCGTTCCCAGAAGGATACCGCCCGCCACACTTCTTTTTATCCTCATTTTTTTCTCGATCCACTTGGCTGCCGGCAGTATCAGCGATGCCAGAAGCCAACCCAATAAAAAAGGAATCGCTGTCGGCAGCAGATAACGCATACCTGCATAGACGGCGATCCCGATTCCCGCAACGAGCAATATTCTTCTCCATTCCACTGCCATCACCTCCCTTTCTCACAGATACCCTCGATTCAAGTTCTCCGCATGTCCCGGCAGCCACGCTTCGACATCTTCTTACTTATAGTATCTGTTTTAAGGATTTTAATATGCTGACAGTTTTTTGAAAATCGCTCCTTCCGGCTCTATCTCAAATTGTATTTTTTTCCTGTTTTTGGATGATCAAATTCCAACTTATACGCACAAAGTCCCAGGTTCTCCCCCTGCTCTATCGGCGAAAGCTTTGGATTATACTTCCCATCTGCCCACAACGGCATATGATGATATGCCATCTGCACACGGATCTGATGGTGGCGCCCCGTCTGCAGCGTAACTTCTACAAGTCCTGCCGATACTTCCGATGTTGTGCCTTCTTCGGTTTCTTCATCTGTCTTTTTATCGATTGATAAAAATCTGGCCTGTTTTAAAATCTTATAAAATAAAACTGCACGTTTTCCCTGTGCTGTTCCTTCTTTTACCACCCGGGAAGTATTGCTTCTTCCTTCCTTGAGCAGAATGTCTTCCAGTTTACCACTCTCACCTTCCGGCTCACCTGTAAATACTGCAAGATACTGTTTTTTCATCTTCCCGCTTTGCTGCTGCTTGTTCAAAGCTGCCGCTGCCTGTGATGTTTTTGCGAATACAAGGACACCTTCCACTGGCTGATCCAACCGCTGTATGATTCCTACAAATCCACCTTTCAGATAATTCCTGATCGCACTCTCCATATCCATCTGCCCGATCCTGGCACTCTGCACTGCCATCCCTGCATGTTTCCTGCACACCAGAAGCTGCGCATCTTCGAACAATATATCTTCCGGATTCCAACCTGCCATTTTTATTATCTCCTGTACTCTGTTTTTATATGTATGTTGCTATTGTACCGCATTTTACATCTGGCTTCAATCATTCATATTTCCGGACAGCGAACAACCGTTATCTCATCTTATATGATATAACGGTTGTTCTAGTAATCTTCATTATTCAATTGTATTTTCCTCTTCTTTTCCTTTTTATTTTATAGTTTTTTGGTTTCTTGTTTTTATATAATAATGATAATAGATTTACTTTTTATAAGTTCCATATTCAATTATCTATATAAAATTTTCTTTTCTCTTCCCTGCTCACAAGTTTTCTTTACTTGTTTAGAAATGTTATATCTATGTTTAAATATATGATAATAGTAAGCTTCTAATCTATACTTCCGTCTATAAATTTTCCAGATATATAATTCTACTTTCATTTGATATATAGATTTTTATTTGAATTTCTTAATATGCAGCTATTATATTTTTTTCAAATACATCTGCTATCCAGTAGTCTATGCATTTTACTTAATATTTCTAAGCTTACATCTTCCAGATTTGTTACTATTCTTTTTTAATAATCTATATACTTTTAATCAATAGAACTTATATCTTCTTAAAAAATGTTTCTTTGCACATTTTTTAAAATCTTATCTATTATTTTTGTGGTATATATTCAATATAAGGATCAGCTCTTTTATTACCTTTCATCCATCTTTATCATACTTATATGTATGTTCTTTTTATTTTCATCATTCATGAAAGGTCTTTCTCGCGGGGAATGCTTATCATACCACTCTTATATTGATTGTTTTTAAATTATTATCCCACTGGTCTAATCCTCCTTTTTTTGATGTTCACTTATTTCTTTTAACATCTCAATTTGAAATTATGATCTTTTTTTGATTTTGATTTAACTGATTATTGTTTTTGATTTCTGTTCACGTTTTAATAAGATTCTTTAACTTCCCGTTCAATCTTATCGTCCAAACTTTCTGGAAATCCTATTCATCTAATCAATTAATTGAAATCTATTTAGATTTCTTTTTCTAAATTGATGGTTCCATTCTTCATATGATGATTTCTCGTCTCTCTCATTGAAAATGGTTTGTTGATGTTTGTGAATTAAGTGTTTTGTTTGTTGTTGAGATTATAATACCATCAGGCTATTGATTTGTCAACACTTTTTTCGATAAATTTTAATTTATTTTCAATATTATTGTTTTTCTTTCGTTGTAACTGTTTATTTTGTATTTATTTTCAGAATTGTAGTTGCATTTGAAAAATTTCCGAAACCTGCTTGCAGAATCGCCCGCAGCTCTCCAGACAATTAGAATGAGGTTCCGGGATCCGCTTTCGGCTTTCGCCTAAACAGATCCCGGAACCTCATCTATACTCCCCTTATATGAACCTCCCGTTTACTGATCAGCCAAACTCATGGCCTGGAATAGAATTGTTGACGTAGGTGTGACCTTCTAATGGAGAAAAACCGCTTACAACCATGTCCGTAGCCACTGGATATGCGGAATGATTGTCCGGAAAGGTAAAAGTCAGGGTATATTCATTGCCATTATAGACTGCCTGTGTTCCCCCCGCCGTAAACTTGGCTGTATGATTCTTGAATATGGTACTCTTATTCTCTGAAGCTGTCCCATCCTGATTCTCCTCGATCTCCACCTGAGAAACAGAAAAATCAAAGGAAGAATCTGTTACATTGGACACATTGATCTCACAGTATGAATCCAATCCAGAATCCTCATCAGAATAAGCCGCGTAAACTGCACTGTCAAAATAAACTCCTGCGTATACCTGAACCTGTGCTTTATTCGATGAACTGTCTGTTGAAGCCTTCTCAGACTGAGCGGACGGTGCTGAACTTTCCGCGCTGTTATCGGTACCTGCAGATTCCTCAGCAGTTACTTTCTGCGGCTGGCTTTCTGTGTCGGAACCATTTTCCTGGCTGACTGCATCCGATTCTTCCTGTTCTGCGTCCGTTTCTTCAGCTTCTTTAGTCACCTCAGGTTCCATTTCTTCCTGATCGGCTTCCTCTGTCACTTCCGGCTCCACAGTACTCTCAATCTCCGTCTTGCTCTCATCCGCTTCTTTCTTAGCACCTGCGCCCCCGCAAGCACTCATGACCAGACTAAGCATCACTATGCCAGCGATCATCTTCACCCTCTTGTTCTTCATAATTTACTCTCCTTTGCTATCATATTCTCCTCAGCGCCATTTCTCCTGCATGAACGATTAGTAAAATAATGCAGCTTTGGTTATGTCCCTATTGTACCAAGTCGCTAGCGCGACGGCTAGCCCCAGTTACAATGTTTCCACCACTTTCTTGAAAGAATTTCAATTTTTTTAAAAATAAAAGTAGCGGT
>SAAH01000027.1 GCA_009929525.1 Clostridia bacterium
ATCAAAGACCCGCAGCGCGTCCGGGACGCGTGGCAGTCCCAGTTTGGCGGCAGCTCCAACAGCAACAAAATTGCCGTCCTCGAGGAGGGCATGAAATACACACCCATTGGCATCTCGCCGGAGCAAGCCCAGTTCCTTGAAACACGCAAGTTCCAAATCAATGAAATCGCTCGAATTTTCAGAGTGCCGCCCCACATGGTGGGTGACCTTGAAAAGTCGAGCTTTTCTAATATTGAACAGCAGTCGCTGGAGTTCGTGAAGTACACCCTCGACCCTTGGGTCATCCGCTGGGAGCAGTCCATCATGCGGAGGCTTCTCACCGAGGACGAGAAAAAGCAGTATTTCGTGAAATTCAATCTGGAAGGTTTGCTGCGCGGCGATTATCAGAGCCGCATGACAGGCTACGCCACCGCACGGCAGAACGGCTGGATGTCTGCAAATGACATCCGGGAGCTTGAAAACCTCGACCGTATTCCCACCGAGCAGGGCGGTGACTTGTACCTTATCAACGGCAATATGCTTCCGCTTGCCAATGCGGGTGCTTTTGCAAATACAACACAAACCTATGACGGAAAGGAGGAAACAGATAATGACCAATCCGAAGAAGTTCTGGCATTGGAAAAACGAAGCCAGCGCAGAGCCGGAAACTGAGCGAGTGCTTGAGCTCTACGGCACCATTGCGGAGGAAAGCTGGTGGGACGATGATGTCACACCGCAGATGTTCCGTGATGAACTGCTTGCAGGTTCCGGCCCCGTGACCATCTGGATCAACTCGCCCGGTGGCGATTGCGTGGCGGCAAGCCAGATATACGCCATGCTCATGGATTACAAGGGCGACATCACCGTCAAGATTGATGGTGTGGCCGCATCCGCCGCAAGCGTAATCGCTATGGCGGGTACCAAGGTGCTCATGGCATCGACCGCACTCATGATGATCCACAATCCCGCAACACTTGCTATCGGCGACAGGGCCGAAATGCAGAAAGCGATAGATATGCTCTCCGAGGTTAAGGAAAGCATCATTAACGCATATGAGATTAAGACCAATATGCGCCGATCCAAACTCTCACAGCTCATGGACGCGGAGACATGGATGAACGCAAACAAGGCAATAGAATACGGCTTTGCCGACGGCATTCTGGAGGACAAAAAGAAATCCTCTGATGCCGTGGTTTCTTTTGCCTTTTCCCGCAGGGCCGTTACCAATTCGCTGATGAGCAAGCTGCACATCAACGCCGCAGATAAGACACCAGCACCACACGGACGTTCAGTTGACGAGCTAAAAAAGCAGCTGAACGACATCAAAAACTACATTTAACAGGAGGATTTGTTTATGAACATCGTAGAAATGCGCGATAAGCGCGCGAAGCTGTGGGCTACAATGGAGGGGTTCCTCGACACGCACCGCAGTGAAAAGGGTGTGCTGTCCGTTGACGACGACATTACCTACAACAACATGGAAAAAGAACTGAACGATCTCACAAACGAGATTAAGCGCACGGAGCGCCGGGACGCTATCGAGGCGGAACTCAAGAAGCCCGTCGGCGTTCCTCTCACCGAAAGGCCTATGAAGCCCAGTGCGGAGGAAAAGCAGGGCCGCGCCTCCAATGCGTATAAGGAGGACTTCGGACTGCACCTTCGCGGCAAGCACCTGCTCCACAATGTCCTCTCCGAGGGCGTTGACGCCAATGGCGGATACCTTGTCCCTGAGGAGTTTGAGCAGCAGATCGTGCAGGCGCTGAGAGAGGAAAACGTGATGAGAAAGCTCTGCAAGGTCATCACGACTGCCAATGAGCGCAAGATTCCCGTTTCCGGCACACACTCTGTCGCAGCGTGGACTGCCGAGAATGCAGCCTACACCGAAAGCAATCCCACCTTCGACCAGAAGACTATCGATGCGTATAAGCTGACCGACCTTATCAAAGTCAGCATCGAGCTGTTGGACGATAGTGCGTTTCCTCTGGAACCGTACATTGCGCAGGAGTTTGCCAGCGCATTCGGCGTCGCCGAGGAAACGGCTTTCTGCGTCGGCACCGGCTCCGGGCAGCCTACCGGCCTGTTCACCGCGAACGGCGGTACGGTCGGCATCACTGCGGCTGGCGCTACGGCAGTCACCGCTGACGAAATCATCTCTCTGATCTACGCCCTGAAAGCGCCCTACCGCAAGAATGCCAAGTTCCTTATGAACGATTCCACGGTCGCCGCGCTTCGCAAGCTGAAGGACGGCAACGGTCAGTATCTGTGGCAGCCCTCCGTACAGGCAGGTCAGCCGGACAAGCTACTTGGTTATGATATATATACCAGCCCCTATGTTCCCGTTATGGCGGCTGGCGCTTATGCCATTGCCTACGGCGACTTCCAGAACTACTGGATTGCAGATCGCACCGGCAGAACCGTTCAGCGTCTGAACGAGCTGTATTCCACCAACGGTCAGGTGGGCTTTGTCGCCACTGAGCGTGTGGACGGTAAGATCATCCTGCCCGAAGGCATTCAGCTCCTCAAGATGCACGAGTAAGGAGGACTAACCTATGAGCTATAACGCAAAAAACTACACTGAACAGGGCGGCGAGAAAACCGTTATCGGCGGTATGCTGGAGATCAAGGAGGGAGCCTCGGTGACGGGGCTTCCTTCTTCATTTACCCCTGCGGCAAATCAGGCAGACAGCGCCGCTACCACCATCGCGGGTCTCAAGGATGACTTCAACGCTCTGCTTTTAAAGTTAAAGACCGCCGGTCTGATGGAAGCAGACGCGGAGAGTGAGTAAAGGAGGCAGCGGTGATAAACACTCTGCTTGAAAAGGTCAAAGCCAATCTCATTCTGGAACACGATGCGGATGATGAGCTTCTGCAAATGTACATCACCGCCGCCACCCGATATGCCGAAAGCTATCAGCATCTCACCGAAAGCTACTACGACTCCAATACCATGCCCCCTACTACAGAGCAAGCCGTCATCATGCTGTCATCCCATTTCTACGAATCCAGGGATGGCAGCACTGGCGGCTTTTTTGCAGACAGCGTTCAGGCGGGGCAGCAGGTGTGGAATACCGTTAATCTGCTGCTCCGGCTTGAGCGAGATTGGAAGGTGTGACATGAGCTTTGGTAAGATAAACACCTTCATAGATATTCTTGAAATACAAAAAGCGGAAGATGAAGACGGGTATGACACAGAAACGGAGGTTGTTGTAGCCTCCGTTAGGGCATATCGAGAAGGTCGGCACGGCAGTAAAAAGTGGGCTAATATGGCGATCTATTCCGAAGCGACAGAGCTGTTTCAATTTCGCTGTATACCAAATATAACAGTGAACACTTCAATGACCATTGAAAACAATGGCCGGCGTTTTGAAATCACATCCGTTGAAAACATAAAGGGGCGTGGGATGTACCTTGAGGTTCTTGCGAAAACAAAAACCCAGGGTGGGTAACGCCAGAATCGAGGTTAATATGAAGGAATTTTGGAATGTAATACAGGTGGTCTTCGCTGCCATCGGCGGCTGGCTGGGCTGGTTTCTCGGAGGGACAGACGGTTTCCTGTATGCGCTGATTGCTTTTGTGGTCATCGATTACATCACCGGCATCATGTGCGCCATCGTCGACCACAAGCTTTCCAGTGAGATTGGCTTCAAAGGCATCTTTAAAAAGGTGCTCATCTTTACGATGGTCGGTATTGGTAACATCATTGACGTACAGGTGCTCGGACAGGCTGGCGTGCTGCGCACGGCGGTTATTTTCTTTTACCTATCCAACGAGGGTGTATCGATGTTGGAAAACGCCGGACATCTGGGACTGCCTATCCCGGCAAAGCTGAAGGAGGTCTTGGAGCAACTCCATGACCGCAGCGGCAAGGAGAACAAGTAAATGAAACTGCATAAACTTATTCTGACGAACAACGAGTGCTACAAGGTCGGGAGCACCATCACGCCGAAGGGCATCATGGTACATTCGACCGGCGCAAACAACCCCAACCTCAAGCGGTATGTCGGACCCGATGATGGTCTGCTCGGCGTCAACCAGTACGGAAATCACTGGAACGTCGAGCGTCCGGGCGGTCGGCAGGTCTGCGTTCACGCTTTCATCGGCAAGCTGAAGGACGGTACTATCGCCACCTACCAGACGCTGCCGTGGAATATGCGAGGCTGGCATGGCGGCGGCAGCTCCAACGATACCCACATCGGCTTCGAGATATGCGAGGACGGACTTTCCGACCCCGCATATTTTTCTGCCGTATATAAGGAAGCGGTCGAGCTGTGCGTCTATCTCTGTAAGCAGTACGGTCTGACCGAGAAGAACATCATCTGCCACTGCGAAGGCTGCAAGCTCGGCATCGCCAGCAATCACGGTGACGTCATGCATTGGTTCCCGAAGCATGGCAAGAACATGGACACCTTTCGCGCCGATGTGAAGGCTGGGCTCTCTGCGGAAACGCCTACGCCGCTAACACCAACCACTCCGAAGAAGTATTACCGCGTCCAGCTTGGCGCGTTCTCAGTCAAGGCAAACGCCGACACCATGCTCAAAAAGATCAAGGCGGCTGGCTTCACCGATGCGTTCATCAAGTACAGCGAATAATTTAAGAGCGCAAGGGCGCAAACATGTGTGCCACTTTGCGCTCTTGCTTTTATGGCCATTGGAGGTTAGCCCCTCTGATGGCCATTATTTTTTTGCTCTTTTTTCGTCAAAACGGATTGCTGATGTCCAGCGAGTTTTGAGGATGGGTTCCTCAGAACGGAGGACAAGGCTATGACAACCGAACAGAAAGACAGAATTGCCGAAATGCGGAGACAAGGCTGTACCTATGCGAAGATCGCTGAAACGCTCTCTATTTCGGAGAACACAATAAAAACTTACTGCCGCAGGACTCGGCTTAACGAAGATAATTTGAAGGCCGCTCTTGTATGTAAGCTGTGCGGTAATCCCATCGAGGTAAAGGACAAACACAGGGCACGTCAGTTCTGCTCGGACAAGTGCCGCGCGGCATGGTGGTATGCCAACCGTGGCAACAAGCCCAGAACGGAATACCATCTGACCTGCGCGAACTGCGGTAAGCCATTTGTGAGCGCGGGGAACAAGGCACGGAAGTATTGCTCTCATCAGTGTTATATTGCTGCTCGATTCGGAGGTGGCGGCCATGAATGACCTTGTCCTTGGATATAAATCCGCTATGGCGCAAGCGCGTCGAATGCTCTCGGCGAGCATCATCACCGAGGCTGAGTACGCCATAATTGATACAATGATGGCCGAGAAATACGGCTTATCCTCGTGTAGTTTATTCCGGGAAAATGACTTGCTACTTAGTAGTATCAGAGGTAATATGTCACACTACGAGGGGGTGACAATATGCCAAAAACAATAAAAAAGGTGGCGCATCCGCCGAAGCTGGAGCGAAAAAAGCGCGTCGCTGCCTATGCCCGCGTATCCAGCGGCAAGGACGCAATGCTGCACTCGCTCTCATCGCAGGTCGCGTATTATAGCTCATTGATACAGAAGCACGGCGACTGGGAATACGCCGGTGTGTACGCTGATGAGGCGATGACCGGCACCAAGGAATGCCGCGACGAGTTTCAAAGGCTGCTTGCTGACTGCCGCACCGGACGCATTGATCTGATACTTACCAAGTCCATCTCCCGCTTCGCTCGAAACACGGTTACTCTGCTGGAAACTGTGCGTGAGCTGAAACTGCTGGAGGTGGACGTTTTTTTTGAGGAACAGAACATCCACACCATAAGCGCCGAGGGCGAGCTGATGATGACTATTCTCGCGTCCTACGCGCAGGAGGAAAGTCTATCCGCAAGCGAAAATCAGAAATGGCGCATCAAGCGAAACTTCGAGGCCGGAAAACCGTGGGACTGCACGATTCTTGGATACCGGGCAAAGGATGGGGTTTTCGAGATCGTGCCGGAAGAAGCGGAAACAGTGCGGCGTGTTTTTAAGTGGTATCTTGAGGGGCTGGGCAGACAGGCGATCGCCAATCGGCTCAACGAGCTTGGCATTCCTACGCGATTAGAAAAGACATGGCACCAGGGTACCATCAGCAAGATGCTCCGAAATGAGATATACGCCGGTGACCTGCTCTTGCAAAAGACTTTCCGCACCGACCATCTGACGAAGCAGACGAGGATAAACCACGGCGAGCTTCCCATGTACCATGTTCAGGATGCACATGAACCTATCATTGACCGGGTGACCTTTGAGGCGGTGCAGCAGGAGCTTGCCAGACGAGCAGATAGCGTTCAGGTAAAGCCCGGCACGGCTACGGCGTTCACCGGCAAAATACGCTGCGGCATCTGCGGGAAGAATTACCGCCGCAAGACTACGCGTACCGGTATCACGTGGGCCTGCGCCACCTACAACACCAATGGAAAAAAATACTGTGCTTCCAAGCAGATACCGGAAGAAACGCTGAAATCCGTGACCGCCGAGGCGCTCGGCTGCGATTTCTTCGACGAGGACGCATTTGCAGAGCGTATTACCTTTATAACCGCGCTGCCTAACAACACGCTTGAGTTTAGCTTTACGGATGGGCATTCGGGAAAAGCCGTATGGCAAGACCGCTCACGCTCCGAGAGCTGGACGGAGGAAATGCGGCAGGCAGCGGCAGAGAAAACTAGGAAAAGGAGTGAAAAGAAATGTCAAGAGCAGTAACAATGATACCGGCCACCAAGAACCGTTTTACAGCTCTGCCGACGGCTTCGGTGGCGAGACGCAAGGTGGCTGGCTACGCCCGCGTTTCTACGGACAGTGAGGAACAGCAGACCAGCTACGAGGCGCAGGTGGATTACTACACCCACTACATTCAATCACGCGAGGATTGGGAGTTCGTCGGTGTCTATACCGATGAGGGAATTTCAGCGACTAATACCAAGCACCGCGACGGCTTCAAACAGATGGTCAAGGACGCGCTTGCCGGGAAGATTGACCTCATCGTCACAAAATCGGTCAGCCGATTTGCCCGCAACACGGTAGACAGCCTCACAACAGTCCGGAAGCTCAAGGAACACGGCACGGAGATCTATTTTGAAAAGGAAAACATTTTCACCTTCGACAGCAAGGGCGAGCTGCTCATCACGATAATGTCCTCACTGGCGCAAGAGGAAAGCCGGAGCATTTCCGAGAACGTCACATGGGGTCAGCGGAAGCGGTTTGCAGACGGCAAGGTCAGTATGCCGTACAAGCAGTTCCTCGGCTATGAAAAAGGAGAGGACGGTACGCCCGTGATAAACGAAGAAGAAGCCGCCATTGTCCGACTCATCTATAAACTTTTCCTTGAGGGAAAGACGCCTGCTGGGATTTGCCGGTACTTGGAGCAACAGGGCATTCCGACGCCGTCCGGCAAGCAGAAATGGAGCCAGACCACAGTCGACAGCATCCTCTCAAACGAAAAATACAAGGGCGACGCGCTTCTGCAGAAGAAGTTCACGACCGACTTTCTCACAAAAAAGATGAAGGTCAACGAGGGCGAGGTACCGCAGTATTATGTGGAGCACAGCCACGACGCCATTATCGAGCCGTTGGAATGGGACATGGTGCAGGCAGAGATTACCCGGCGCAGGTCGCTCGGCAGAGCTTACAGCGGCAACAGTGTGTTCTCGTCGAAGCTGGTATGCGGCGATTGTGGTAGCTTCTTCGGTCAAAAGGTATGGCACTCCAACGACCCATACCGCAAGGTGATATGGCGGTGCAACAGCAAGTTCAAGGGCGAAACGAAATGCGGCACACCTCATCTTGACACGGAAACCATACAGCAGAAGTTCCTGATTGCCTACAATCGCCTGATGACAGACCGCGATAGCGTTATCTCCGACTGTGTCTCAATGCAGCAGGTTCTTTCCAACACATCGGCACTGGATGCAGAGCTCGATAGTCTGAACGAGGAAATCACGGTGGTGTCGGAGCTGGTCAAGACCTGCGTTAGGGATAACGCTTCCACAGCGCAGTCGCAGGACGAATACACCAAGAAGTACAACGGGCTGCTTGCCCGCTACGAGAAAGCGATGGCACGGCTTGCGGAGGTAACCGCAGAAAAAGAACGGAAACATGACCAAAACCGGGAGCTTCGGCTTTTCATTGAGGAATTAAAGAAACAGCCCCTCGTCCTCGAAGAATGGGACGAAAGGCTGTGGATTGCGATTCTCGACTGGGCGACAGTATTTCGGGATGGCAGGATCGCGTTCAAATTCAAAAGCGGCAGAGAGATTGAGGTGGAGCGTTGAGTGCTCCACCTTTTGGGGAAGTCATAGAAAAGTTACATTTTACATATTGACAAATCTCGATTTGGTGCATATAATAATATCGAAGTTAATCGATGTGAGGTGATGAAATGGCTTCAACATACGAAATGAATGCGCGGATTTTTAAGGCTTTCTGCGATGAAAACCGGCTGCGGATTTTGGAGCTTCTGCGAAGTGGTGAAAAATGCGCTTGCAAACTACTGGAGGATTTGAACATTCAGCAATCAACCCTGTCCCATCACATGAAGATATTGTGCGATGCGGGCGTTGTGACGGGCCGCAAGGAGGGCAAATGGACGCACTATTCCATTGACCCGGAAGGCAGCGAACAGGCGCAGGAAGTGCTGCGTCAGATATTAACAGTCAACGGCAACGAACAAGATGGTTGCTGCAAATAATGAAAGGCCACGTTTGAGGTCGTGGCTTTTCAAAAGCCCTATAAATCGACAGTTTTCCATTTATCCATTTAATAAGGAGTAATCATATGCAAGTGCTAAAGGCAATTTGGGACTTCTTTCAAAATCAAATCCTTGGTATGAAGTGGCTCAATGAAGTGATCGGCTCGGGCCTGTCTGCGTTGGGGCTGGACATTTCAAACCGCTGGATCGGAAGCATTCAGTTTTTCATTTATGATGTAATCAAAATCGTTGTTCTGCTGTGCTTCCTCATTTTCCTTATCAGCTATATTCAAAGCTACTTCCCACCAGAGCGCAGCAAAAAGATACTCGGACGCTTTCACGGCATTGGGGCGAATACCATCGCGGCGCTTCTCGGTACGGTGACGCCGTTCTGCTCCTGTTCGTCCATCCCGCTGTTTATCGGCTTTACCAGCGCGGGGCTGCCGCTGGGAGTAACATTCTCGTTCCTCATTTCCTCTCCGATGGTAGACCTCGGCTCCCTGTTGCTGCTTATGAGCATCTTCGGCTGGAAGATCGCCATTATCTACGTCGTATTCGGCCTTGTCATCGCTGTCGCTGGCGGTACGCTGATTGAAAAGCTGCACATGGAAAAGCACGTCGAGAGCTTTATCCTTGCCGCTGGCAGCGTGGATATTGAGTCGCCCGATTTGACGAAAAAAGACCGGCTCGTTTACGCGAAAGAACAAATGCTTTCCACCTTCAAAAAAGTCTTTCCGTACATTCTCGTTGGCGTGGGCATCGGCGCGGTCATTCACAACTGGATACCCGAAGCGTGGATCGCGGCTGTGCTTGGCAGCAGCAATCCCTTTGGTGTGGTGCTGGCAACGCTGATTGGCGTTCCCATGTATGCGGATATTTTTGGCACGATCCCTATTGCGGAGGCGCTGTTCGCCAAGAGCGCTTTGCTGGGCAGCATCCTGTCTTTTATGATGGCGGTCACGACACTGTCCCTGCCCTCCATCATCATGCTCCGCAAGGCTGTGAAACCAAAGCTGTTGGGACTGTTTATCGGCATCTGTACGGTTGGCATTATTATCGTCGGCTATCTGTTCAACGCGATACAACCATTCATCGTTTAGGAGGAAGTAGACTATGGCTAAAACTTGGTATCCCGTAATTGACTATGCTTCTTGTATAGAGTGCGGGACTTGCGTAAATTTCTGCCCCCATCATGTTTATGATAAGGCCAAAGCCCCGTCCCCGGCGGTAACTGACACCATGAGTTGTGTAGATCATTGTCACGGCTGCGGCAAAAAATGTCCCGTCGGCGCAATTACCTATGTGGGGGAAGACACGGGCTGGACACCGCCCAATGGGAAGGCACAGGAAGCGGAAGCGCCCTGTTGCTGTGGCGGTGATGCAAAAGAAGAAAACTTATGCTCCTGCGGCGCAGACAGCTCCGGCAAAAAAGTGTCCATTGAATATCTGTATCTCGACCTCAACACCTGTGACCGCTGCATCGGTACGGATGCGGTGCTGGAGGAAGTCGTGGTTGCGCTCACCCCCGCGTTTGAGCTGGCAGGGTATGCTGTGAAATATAACAAGGTGGAAATAACCTCGGCTGATGTGGCGGCACAATACCGTTTCTTGTCCTCTCCGACCATCCGTGTGAATGGGCTGGATATTTGCGAGAGCGTTGCCGAGTCAAACTGCGGCTGCTGCGGCGAGATCAGCGGAACAGATGTTGACTGTCGTGTTTTTGAATACGAGGGCAAATCCTATGAAGTGCCGCCCAAAGCGATGCTGGCCGAGTCCATTCTCAAAGCGGCGTTTGGTGAAAACTGCGGTTGCTCCTGCGGATACTATGAGCTGCCCGAAAACTTGAAACGCTTTTTTGATGGAAAGGCGGCGAAAACACCTCAATGCTCCTGTGGAGGTAACTGTCGGTGAAAAGCAAGCTCGTTAAAATCATTGTTCCGCTCTGCGTCGTGTTGGTGATCGGCGGGATATGGGTATTTAAGAACGCGGAAGATAAAGCGGATGATCCTGCCGCAACGCTTCCCCCCGTAATCAGCGAGGATCGCGTCCAACCGCTGAATGACACGGATTTTCTCTTGAAATCGGATGCCATCGACTTGGATGCGCTGACCGCATACGGTCTGCCGCTGATTATCGACTTCGGCTCCGATTCCTGTATTCCCTGTAAGGAAATGGCCCCCGTTCTTGAAACAATGAACGCGGAAATGCAGGGGCTGGCAATTATCAAGTTTGTGGATGTGTGGGTAAATACCAGCGCAGCCAACGATTTTCCGGTACAGGTTATCCCCACGCAGGTCATTATAAACGCTGACGGTACACCCTATGTTCCAAGCGAAAGCATGGAGGAGTCCGGCATTAAGTTTTCCATGTACACCTATAAGGACACGGGCGAACACGCCTTTACCACGCATCAAGGCGGGATGACGGAAGAACAAATGCGGGCCATTCTTACGGATATGGGGGTGGCAAGCGAGTGACAGAGCTTCTCGACCATCTATCTACTCTCATTCAGTCGAGCGGATGGCTGGCTCCGCTGCTGGCGCTTCTGGCCGGAGTGCTGACTTCTTTCACGCCCTGCTCCTTGTCAAGCATTCCGGTGGTAATCGGCTATGTGGGCGGTACGGGCCAGAAGGATACCAAAAGAGCGTTCCGGCTGTCGCTGACCTTTGCGGCTGGTGCGGCTGTCACTTTCACGGTATTGGGCGTTATCGCTTCTTTGGCTGGGCGACTTATGGGAAACGGAGCAACATGGTGGTATATTGTTCTTGGCGTCCTAATGGTATTGATGGCCTTGCAGACATGGGGTATATTTGAAATTATCCCCTCCAGCTATCTCATTTCAAAAAACACAAAGCGGGGGTATGTGGGCGCATTTATTGCCGGAATACTTGGCGGCGTGTTTTCTTCCCCCTGCTCAACGCCTGTACTGATCGCGCTGCTGGCGATTGTCGCGGGTAAGGGCAGCATCCTGTGGGGCATCCTTTTGCTTCTGCTCTACTCCATCGGACACGGTATCCTTGCCATTGTCGCGGGAACATCCATCGGCTTTGTAGAAAAACTGTCAGCAAGCGACAAGTACGGCAGGGCCAGCACCGTTTTGAAAATCGTCATGGGCGCGCTTATTCTGCTCATTGGCTTTTATTTGTTCTATCTTGGCTTTTAATAAAAATCAATAAGGGAGATTACGATTATGGGACTGTTCGGTAAGAAAAACAAAGGAAAAGAGGAAACTACCTCCTGCTGCTGTGGTGGAAACTGTGACGCTGAAAGCATGGCTAAGGCTGAAACCGCGAAAGCTGCTGGTGCAAGCGTGAAAATCCTCGGAAGCGGCTGCGCCAAGTGCAACGCGCTGGAGGCCGCCACAAGAGAGGCTTTGGGAAAGCTGGGCATGGATACCGCCATCGACCATGTGACCGACTTCTCGCAAATCGCCGCCTATGGCGTGATGACCACGCCCGCGCTGGTTGTGGACGGTAAGGTAGTATCTTTTGGTAAAGTCCTCAAAACAGACGAAGTGGTAAAGGTATTGCAAAAAGTTAGGGGGTAATGCTATGTCAAAGGAGGCAAAGCCCGGTATCGGCTTCTTTGAACGGTATCTGACAATATGGGTCATTGTGTGCATGGCCGTGGGCGTTTTGATCGGTAAGTTTTTTCCGGCTATCCCGACGTTTCTCGGACGGTTTGAATACGCCAATGTGTCGATCCCCGTCGCCATCCTCATTTGGCTGATGATTTATCCGATGATGCTCAAGGTGGATTTCCAGAGCATCAAAGATGTGGGGAAAAATCCGAAAGGCTTATTTGTAACATGGATAACAAACTGGCTTATCAAGCCGTTTACCATGTTTGGTATCGCATGGTTTTTCTTCTATGTGGTGTTCAAGGCGCTTATTCCGGCGGAGCTTGCCCGTGACTATCTCTCCGGCGCTGTTCTGCTGGGAGCTGCACCTTGTACCGCTATGGTGTTCGTATGGAGCCATCTGACAAAGGGAAATCCCGCCTACACTGTGGTACAGGTAGCGACCAACGACCTTATCATTCTTGTGGCCTTTACCCCCATTGTGGCGTTTCTGCTGGGCGTGAGTGGCGTAATAATTCCGTGGGATACGCTGATCCTCTCGGTAGTGCTGTTTGTGGTGATACCTCTTGCGGGTGGAATTATGACCCGTTCCGTCATAACGAAGAAGCGCGGCGTAGACTATTTTCAAAACGGCTTTATCCCGAAGTTTGGAAATGTTACCACTATCGGGCTGTTGCTGACGCTGGTAATCATCTTTTCGTTTCAGGGCAATGTCATCTTGGAAAATCCGCTCCATATCGTTCTGATTGCTGTCCCTCTCATTATTCAGACTTTCTTGATTTTCTTCATCGCATATCTCGCAAGCAAGGCGCTAAAACTGCCGCATGATATAGCGGCTCCGGCTGGAATGATCGGCGCGTCCAACTTCTTTGAGCTGGCCGTTGCCGTGGCGATTTCTCTATTTGGAACACAAAGCCCTGTGGCGCTCGCAACCATTGTCGGAGTCTTAGTCGAAGTGCCAGTCATGCTGACGCTGGTGAAAATCGCAAACAGAACAAAGGGGTGGTTTCCTGCATGAGTAAACCGAAAGTTGCATTTATCTGCGTCCATAATTCCTGCCGCAGCCAAATCGCGGAGGCGTTGGGGAAACATCTGGCGTCCGATGTGTTTGAGAGCTATTCAGCGGGAACAGAAACAAAAGACTGTATCAACCCCGTTGCTGTGCGCTTGGTGAAACAAATCTATGGCATTGATATGGAATTGTCGCAGCACCCAAAACTGCTGGCGGATATTCCGCCCGTGGATGTGGTTGTCACGATGGGCTGTAATGTGGAGTGCCCCTATCTGCCCTGCAAGCACCGGGAGGATTGGGGGCTTGATGACCCGACGGGAAAAGGTGATGATGCATTTATCATAACAGTACATAAAATATCTGAGAAAGTTAACGGTTTAGCGGAGCGGCTAATTGAGCACACTTTGTGTTAAGAATTCTCTTGCGGCTGCACTAAAAAAAGAAACGCCTTGTCCTCGAAGGGTGGGACGATAGGCTGCGAATAGTGCTTCTCGACCGGGCGACAGTATTTCGGGGCGGCAGAATCATGTTCAAGTTCAAGTATGGCAGGAATATTGAGGTGGAGCGATAAGTACTCCACCTCTTTTGTTCTTTTCACCAATCGCAAGCGCATGGATGAAACTATTTATTTTAGAAAATGAAACCCTCCGAAATAATGAAACTATTTCGAGTAATCGAAAGCGCAAGTATAGAAGCCGAGGCAGTTTCAGTGAAAATCTGCGGTATCCGACGGGCGTGAAGCCAAGATTAAACTACATAGAAATGCAAAAAAGCCTGTAAACACAGGCTTTTCGGGCATAAAACAAGAACGCTAACCTCGATACTCACCGTATCAAAATTAGCGTTCTTATATGGTCTGGATGGCAGGATGTAAGTTTGACTTTATCCCTCAGTTCGGAGGCCATGTACCGCTCCATGATGCCAACATGGAAACTACAGTGGAAGGTATCTACGTTGCGGGCGATGTGACAGGCGTTGAAGAAGCATCCTCTGCTATGGAAGAGGGAAATATGGCAGGAGTCTGCGCGGCAGAAGCTTTGGGATATCTGACGAAGGAAGAAGCATCAAAGAAAAAAGAAGAGATCCGCGGAAGGCTGAACACTCTTCGTTCAGGAGTATTTGGTGAAGGAAGACGTAAGAATAAAGAAAAACAGATTGCTGACATGGAAGCTTATGTAAGCCAGCAGGGAAAGGAGACTCCAGAACATGTGTAAAGAAGGAATCATATACACTGGGGTGCCGTCCAGAGAAGAACTGGCACAAGCTCCAGGTGTACCAAGTGAGGCAAGGATGCTTCAGGGAAGAGTGGCATGTATCGAATGTGTTCAGGGTATTCCGTGTAATCCCTGTGAAGCTGCATGCAAGTTTGGCGCGATCACGATTGGTGAGGAGATCACCAGCCTTCCCCGTATCGACGAGGAAAAATGTGTAGGCTGCGGAGTATGTGTGGCATCTTGTCCGGGACTTGCGATCACGATAGTGAATAAAGCATATAAAGAAGAGGAAGCAACGATTGATTTTCCATTTGAATATCTTCCGCTCCCGGTGGAAGGTGATGAAGTAGATGCGGTAAGCCGTGCAGGAGAGGTAGTCTGTAAAGGCAGGATACTTAGTGTGAAAAAACCAAAAGCTTATGCAGGAACTGCTGTTGTGAGTATGGCAGTGCCAAAAAAATATGCAGATGAGGTCCGCAGTATGAAGCGGCTTCCACGATAGGAGGGGACAAAGATGGACGATATTATTATTTGCCGTTGTCAGGAAGTGACCCAACAGGAGATCCTGGATGCCATAGCGGACGGAGCAACGACAGTAGATGGGGTAAAAAGAAGAACAAGGGCAGGTATGGGCCTTTGTCAGGGAAAGACATGTGAACGTCTCGTGGCGAAGATCATAGCACAGCAGACAGGAAAACCGATGGCAGAGATTCTTCCTCCTAAGAGCAGGATCCCGGTAAGACCAGTTAAGATAGGTATCGTGGGAGGAAAAGATGATGAGTAAAGATGCAGATGTTATAGTGATCGGCGGCGGTATCATCGGATGTTCCGTGACCTACCAGTTATCAAAACTGGGAAAGAAGGTACTGCAGATCGAAAGAGAAGAACTGACCCGCGGAGCAGCAGGAGCAACAGACGGAGTTGTCGGATATCATACGAAGAAACCAGGTGCCCAGATGGATCTGGCGGTACAGAGTATCGCCATGTTTGAACATCTCGGTGAAGAGCTGGGAGAAGATATTGAGTACGGTTTTCAGTGCGGTGGAATGCAGCCGGTAGAAGATCAGCTTCAGTGGGATATCCTTTCAGAAATAGTGGAAGAACAAAAAAAGAGTGGTGTGGACATCCGTATGATCTCCATCGATGAGGCAAGAAAGATCGAGCCGATGCTGGCAAAAGATCTGAAAGGTGCCCTGTATTCACCGACAGGCGGAAAAGTAAATCCTATCAAATTGACGATGGCATTTTCAAGGGCAGCTAAGAAACTTGGAGCCGTGGTGAAGACAGAGACAGAAGTGACGGATCTTATCATAGAGGGTCAGGCAGTTAAGGGTGTAAAAACTACCAGAGGTGATTATCATGCAGACATCGTAGTCAATGCCTGTGGTGCATGGGCAGCAAATATAGGAAAGATGGCAGGCCTTGATATTCCGATCCAGCCAAGAAAAGGACAGCTGATCGTTACAGAACCGATCGGACAGTTTATGGATGCGACGCTCCAGTGTGCAAGGTATAATGTCATCAAGTTCAGACCGGATGCAGTGGACGATCCGGCGGCCCTTAAGATAGGCAATTCCTTAAGCATCGAGCAGACAGAAACCGGCGGGATGATCATCGGCGGAACAAGGGAGTTTGCAGGATACGATAGAGAAAATACACTGGAAGCGATCGAGACGATCCTTCGCCGTGCAGTACGTTTCTTCCCGGCGTTGAAAGATATTTGCTTCATTCGTGCATTTGCAGGTCTCAGACCGTACACACCAGATGGACTTCCACTGATTGGTAAAGTAAATGCTTTGGACGGATTTTATATGGCAGCAGGCCATGAAGGCGATGGTATCGCATTGTCGCCGATCACAGGAAAACTGCTGGCGGAACAAATAGTATATGGAAAGGAATCTTATTCGCTGGAATCATTTGACCCGAATAGATTTCCTCTTAAGCAAGAGGCATGATATAAATGAAAGAAGAAAAGACGAAACCTGTAATACCTATTCAAAGATGTTATCCGGAAGATTATCTGGTTCATCAGGTAAGAGCTCATTATCTGGAGGGCGGTGAACTGCCTGTCCAGGAGTTTTGTATACGATTTCGTAAAGACACAGGTATGGTAATGTACTCCAATGCCTGTACACTGATGAGTTTTGAACAGTACGAGGATGGAAAAGTAGCAGTGCGTTTTATCGGGCGGATCACAGAGACGATGCAGACGAAACAGCAGAAAAATGCCAGATATATCATGCTGAGATTCCCACCCCAGTATATGTTTGAAAAACTAAAAGGGGTTGTAAACCAGGAAATCTATCTGGACCTGGAGGATTTTGGCGGGGAAGAGGCTGTCCGGATGGCGATGGAGACGACAGATCCGTCAGAGCGGTTCGAGATGCTGATGAAGCTGATAACAGATTCAAGGCTTCATTTTTGGATGAGTGATATCGTGAATCAATTTGTAAAAAACAGTATGGGAGAGACAAGATATCTTTCTCTGGAAGAATTGATCGCTCATATTACTTATACGCCCCGCTATGTGAGAGATATCATCAAAGAGTATACCGGGATCAGTGCGAAACGGCTGTATGATATTTTACGTCTGCAGAGTATTATGGAAGTACAGCTTGAAGACAGCGGCAATGTAATGGATTGTGTGTATGATTTTGGATTTTATGATCAGACCCACTTAAATAAAAACATTAAAAAACTGACCGGACTGACGTATTCTGCTTTCAGGCAGGTTCTGAAAGAAAAGAATAGATGAAACAAAAACTATATTTAAGGAGGATCAAGTATGATCAAGGTAGTGATTCCGATAGCAGTCTTGCTGATCATCATCCTATGCAAGAAGCTACCGAAAATCGGCGGAAATATTTATGTGGCATTGATTTCCGCTGGTGTACTCTCATTGCTGATGGGGGAAGTTTTTGCGCCGACCAGATGGATAGGCGCATGGATAGACGGTCTGGACCGTATATCCTGGGTTATCTGCCTGTCTATCTTCGGCAGTATCTATGCCGAGACACAGGTAAGACTTGGAACAATGGATACCGTTATGGGGGCATTGAAAGCAAAGTTTTATAAGTCTCCCCGTATCCTTGTTGTGTGTGTGGTCATCGCACTGGTATTATCCGGTTCCCTGCTGGGTGATGCAGTTGCGGCATCCACTGTAATCGGTGTTCTTACGATCGGTGTCCTGGCATCCATCGGATTATCACCGGAGAAGATCTGCTGCATCATCGTGGCAGGTGCGTCCATGGGTTCTATCATGCCCCCGATCTCGCAGGCATTTGCCCTGTCATCATCACTGGCAGGCTCTGACCCGGATGCAACGATCCGATACGGATACATTACCGTTCCGCTGATCGTTCTTGTAGTAACAGCGTACATGGTATTTTTCTTTATCAAAGGCCATCCGGTCATCAAAGAGTATGACGATGATGGAAATGAAATCCAGATCACGGAAACAGCAGGACATATCCTGAGAAAAAACTGGACTTCACTGATCCCGCTGGCTCTTTTGATACTGGTGGTGATCCTTCGTACGATCACCAATGAGAAGCTGCATTTTGATCTGATGCCGGATCTTTTGTCTCAGATCAAGTTCATCACCATTGATGAGAACACAAGCATCTCTTTGTATGAGTGGATGAGCAACATCTCAGTATTGAAAGGACTTTCCAATGGTATCGTTCTTTCAATCATCTTTGTAACGATCGTATCTTTTGGATTTAAGAGGGTGAGACGTCACGCCCGTGAGACACTTCACAGTGGACTTGGTAAGGTTAAGATGACAGTGACACTTCAGGTCTGTGCAGCATTTATGCTGGGATGTTTCTATGCAGGCGGACAGGTAGACGCAGTTCAGGAATTTGCTATGCATCTTGATGCCAATGTGCTGAAGATCGGCGGAGCGGCAGCTATGATGCTCATGGGTATGCTGACAGGATCACAGTCAACAGCTCAGAACGTAGTATTTACTTTCTTTGGACCGGCACTGGTGGCTACCGGCCGCGATGTGACACTTACAGCTGTGGCAGGAGCTCATCTTGCAGCAGCAGGTATGGGATTCCCGCCAGTTGATCTGACTACTTTCGTTGTGGCAGGTATCGTAGGCGGTATCCTTGGCAAGAAAGTAGATCCGCTTAAATCTATGTTCTATATGGTACCGATGTGCATCTGCATGGCATTGGTCGGATTTATATTTATGTATATTTAATATCAAGGCTGTGGAGCATAAAATGCAGAGCAGTCCGTAATGGGCAGGGGGCAAAATTAATTTTGTCCCCTACATCATATCTAGCAGATTTTTTGGAATATGGGGGTTTTTATGAAGAAGAAAAAGATAGCTGTCATGGCTTCGGACGGACGTATGGATATCATAGCAAAAGAACTTCGTACAGATGGACATGAGGTCTGGGTCTGCAAAAGCTATGACGATATGGAAGTGATGGAAAAAAGAGCCGGCGAATGGGATGTGCTATTGCTGCCGATCAGAGGAATCGATAAAGAAGGATATTCTGTGGTGGGCGAGGTACGATTTTGCATGGAAACGATAATGAAAAACCTTCGCACAGATGCCCTGGTCATCACCGGACTTCAGACAGAATATTTAAAGAAGCTGGACAGAAAGATTCTGTGTTACTTTGAAGATGAGACGGTACATCTTAAAAATGTAGCCCTCACTGCAGAAGGGATCCTTTATCTTATGATCAAAGAGACAAAGAAAAGTATCTTCGCCCAGTCCGTGGATATTATTGGATTTGGAGGAGTGGGGAAAGCAGCGCACCGATTGTTGAAAACCATGAATATTTCTCATCGGATCGTGGATAAAGTTTCAAAAGTCGCCAAAGAGGGTGAGTGTGTGATGAGTCTGGAAACATGGCAAAAAGAAATGCCGGCGCAGATCATCATCAATTCCGTACCGGCGATGATCGCAGATGAGGAGATTGGAAAAGACTGGCCGGAGAGCACAACATTTCTTGATATTGCCAGTGGTGCAGTGGGAGCATCTGAGCAGCTAAAGAAGAAAATCCATTATATTGCAGCACCGCCTCTTCCGGGTCTGGTAGCAGAGGAAAGTGCAGGAGAGATGCTTGCGGATTATGTTCGTGGTCAGATATAGACGATGGATAACTAAAAAGCAGAAAACAATTCCCTAGATTGTTTTCTGCTTTTTTCCGGTCTGACCGGGTGGCATTTTATAAATAATGGTAGTGATCCTCTTTAAAGTGTAATATCTCTGGCTTTTCGAAGGGCAGCAGCATAATAATCATATTCTTTCTCGGTTGCTGCGATGCAAAGGTAATCTTCGATGCATACGCCTTCATTTCTTTCATTGAAGCGCAGAGTCATATCTCCATAGCCCCGGATGCTCAATGGTTCTTTTCCTACATTCTGGCGAGCACTCAGATAAGCTTTCAGATTGCGTTTGAGATCGCGAAGATGATCGTCCACGCGGCTGTTGCTTATCAGTACGCTATGTTTATGTTTTCCAAATGTAAGCTCGATCTCCGGCTGGTTCTTCCAGGCGGTGACGGCTACATTATGCGGCAGGTCCTGCCGAAAGAATAGCAGATTGGTCTGTGAAGTATCATTGTTGATCGTATTGTAAGTTAACATATTCAGGACCTCCTTTGACTGTTTTATGGAAAAGTGTTTTGACTTTCTATGAATATAAGTATATAAACATTTTCGATACAAATATAGTAAATTTTTGAGTGTTTTTGATCAGGATCCGATCAGATTTTGAAAATGCCTTGCTGAATAGGGATATTAGAGTTAAAATAAATGCGTTGATGTGAATCATTACACATTCAAATGAGACAGCGGAGGAGAAGGATTTGAACGATTGAATCTTACATGTCCGCGAAGCGTTCTGGAAAAGGCAATGAAGTAATTGAAAACAGCAGTGGATACTTTGAAGGCGTGAGATTCTTTCTCATTATAGTATGAGTGGAAAAGAGGGAATTGTTATGGCGAATATTTATGAAAAAACCACAGATCTGATTGGACATACACCACTTTTGCATCTTGGCGGGATGGAGGAACGTTACCAGCTTCCGTCAAGGCTGTTGGCAAAGCTGGAATATCTGAATCCATCAGGAAGCGTAAAGGACAGAACAGCATTGGCGATGATCCTGGATGCGGAAGAAAAAGGGATATTGAAGGCAGGTGCGACGATCATAGAGCCGACTTCTGGAAATACAGGAATTGGTCTTGCGGCGATCGGTGTGTCAAGAGGGTATCAGGTGATCCTTACGATGCCGGAGACCATGTCTCAGGAACGCAGGAATATATTGAAAGCTTATGGTGCTAAGATCGTACTGACAGAAGGATCTATGGGAATGTCAGGTGCGATAGAAAAAGCGGAAGAACTAAAGGCTGAGATACCGGGAAGTATCATAGCAGGGCAGTTTGATAATCCGGCAAATGCCAAGATACACAGAGAAACGACTGGGCCGGAGATATGGGAAGATACCGATGGAACTGTTGACATCCTTGTGGCAGGGATTGGAACAGGAGGGACGATCACGGGTACAGGAGAATATCTGAAAGGGAAGAATCCCAACATCCAGATTGTAGCTGTAGAGCCAGAGGCATCACCGGTACTGTCGAAAGGCCGGAGTGGAAGTCATGGGATCCAGGGGATCGGTGCAAACTTCGTCCCAAGCGTACTCAACCGGGAAATCTGTGATGAAATCTATACTGTCGGCGATATGGATGCGATCAACTGGGCGAAAGCACTGACAAAGACAGAGGGGATCCTTGTGGGGATCTCATCAGGTGCGGCGGTATGCGCAGCGGCAGGCCTTGCCAAGAGACCGGAAAATAAGGGGAAAACCATAGTTGTGATCCTACCGGACAGCGGCGACAGATATTATAGTACAGCATTATTTCTATAATAAAACAAAAAAATAGATTCACGAAAAGATACAGAGTGATAAGATATTTCACATACATGCATGAAATAGATAACCAAACGATCAAGGAGGAAATAAAAAATGGAATTTACAACATTACAAAAAGATATGGTAGCTGCAATGAAGGCAAAAGACAAGGTTCGTAAAGAGGCGATCTCATCTCTGATATCTGCAGCAAAAAAAGTTGCTATCGACGAAGGCTGCCGCGATGATATTAAGGAAGAAATGGTAAATAAGGTTATCCTTAAAGAGTTAAAAACGGTTAAAGAACAGATCGATACCTGCCCGGCAGAGAGAGCAGAACTTCGTCAGGAGTATCAGACACGATATGATATCATCAGCGAGTATGCACCACAGATGATGTCTGCCGAAGAAGTAAAGGCATGTATTCAGGAAAAATTTGCAGAGGTATTGGCTATAGGTAATAAAGGACAGATCATGAAAGCTGTCATGGGTGAGCTGAAAGGCAAAGCAGACGGAAAAGTCATCAACCAGGTAGTTGGAGAATTGTGTAAGTAACTAAGCAGGATACGAATGATAAATGCTTGTCATTTTTCCTCGAAACGTATATAATGGTGGCAACAGGTTGGCAGGAGGAGAATTATGGAAAAATTTAGGATTGAGAAAGGCGATATTACCACGTATGCTGTAGATGCAATTGTCAATGCAGCGAACCCTACACTGTTAGGCGGAGCAGGCGTAGATGGTGCGATCCATCGAGCAGCAGGACCGAAACTTTTGGATGAGTGTAAGACATTGGATGGCTGTGATATCGGAAAGTCCAAGATTACCAAGGGCTATGATCTTCCGGCAAAGTATGTGATCCACACTCCGGGGCCGGTATGGCATGGCGGAGACAACTATGAGGATGCACTGCTTAAAAGCTGTTATGAACATTGTTTGAAATTGGCAGAAAAATATGAATTAAAGACGATCGCATTTGTTTCCATAAGTACTGGAGTATATGCATATCCTCCGGAGGAAGCAGCACGTGTCGCTGTGAGTACTATCTGTGATTTCCTTAAGTGGACACAGATTGTGGAAGAAGTGACGATGGTGTGCCATAATGACCGCGTTTTGAAGGCATTTCAGGATGCTTTGGAGGAGTATGAGGCGCAGGAATAAGGAGTGGTTGAGGGCGGACGCCTTCCAATGCTGGCAGTCCAGGTGATCCGGGGTGCGGGTGGGTGTGGCAGGTATTTCGCTGTAAAAAACTATGCGTGAAAAGAACAACTCCGGCAGGGATCGGACATATTCGGTATATATGCTTGATGCATATACACCTCAGATGTCCTTGTTGTGTGCTTTGGTAAGCACACAACACCCTGTCGGAGTTGTTCTTTTCGCGCATGTTTTTTATCAGCTCAATCCCGATGCCACATCCACCCGCATCCCGGATCACCTGGACTGCCGGCATTGGAAGGCTGGTGGCTCAGTGAGGGAGGGGAGGGATGTGTGTTTGAGGTTGTGGTTTGGGAAAACCATGTTTTTCCTGCGGTATTGTGAGATAGTGTCTTTATAGGGTATTCCAATATTTTAATATTGAAGAAAAGAAAATGACATTGCAGATGTCATAAACGTAAAAACTGCGCCAATAACATTGAGCAGCGCCCTACCGGAGCCAATGAACAGCCAGAGATTTTTGGGGGAGTGGGGGCCGAACAATTTGAGAGCGGTTTGAGAATCTTACGAGATTTCCACCCTAGCAAGCACTTAGCGAAGAGCCCACTGGCGATGAGCTTAGTGCGGCTTGGGTGGTAGCTCGGAAGTTCTCAGCTCTCGTTTGGCCCCCACTCCCCCAAAAATCTCTGGCGTCCCCCCCCATAAAACATACTTTATGATAGTGAAAAAGACGAAAATCCAATTTTATTTTTGTCTATTAAGATAATAGAAAACCATTTATGTTTGCCGTATACTGAACATGCGCGGAATGGTTTTTACTATACTATCATATTAGGAGGAGCGTACTTTGTTTTTTACAATTGAGAAATTTCAAAGAAGAGTTGAAGAGTTAGGAAAACGGAGATATTTTGGCAATCAGTGTATTGCCCCATTTACATCTATGGAAGGCACTTTGCCGGAGGATGAAAGTTATCATGAACTGCCGGAGAAGATAGAAGGAGCACCTTTTGGAATCAATGATTCCTTTATAGGAAGAGACAGATATCTCTGGCTGGAGAAGGAAGTAAAGATTCCTGAAGCAAAAGAAGGCTGCGAAGTTGTTGGTCTGTTTAATTTTGGTCAGACAGGCGGCGGATATAACAGCGGATTTGAGTCTATGCTTTACTTGGATGGACATCCATATCAGGGCGTAGACACTAACCATAATGAAGTAATTTTCCAGGGAAAAGAAGGGGAAGACGCTACTTTTACGTTCCTTCTCTGGACAGGACTTGAGGGAGGCGGTGCTCATCGCACATTCTTCCATCAGTGCAAACAGGCAGATTTTGCTTACCTGCACAAAAAAACAGATGAACTGTATTATTTTGCACGTGCGATCACAGAGACACTGGTATTGCTGGAAAAAGATAATGAACAGTATGAAGACCTGAAGAATGCACTGAACAGAGCATTGAACTGTATCAACTGGGATGAGGAATCTTTCTATGAGACAGCATCGAAAGCACATGATGTTCTGATGGCAGAACTTGACTGTATGGAAAAACATACAGATGTTACTGTAAATGTTGTCGGACATACACATATTGATGTGGCTTGGCTGTGGAGACTGAAACATACAAGAGAAAAAGCACAGCGTTCTTTCACAACTGTCCTTCGTTTGATGGAACAGTATGACGAATACATTTTCCTGCAGACTCAGCCTCAGCTTTACAAATATGTAAAAGAAGATTGTCCTGAGATTTATGAGAAAATGAAAGCAAGAATCGCAGAAGGAAAATGGGAACCGGACGGCGGTATGTGGGTAGAAGCTGACTGTAACATTTCCTCAGGCGAGGCTTTAGTCCGTCAGTTCCTTCATGGAACACGTTTCCTTGAGAGTGAGTTTGGAAAGAAATGTGAGTATCTCTGGCTTCCAGACGTATTTGGATATAGCTGGGCACTGCCTCAGATCCTGAATCAGTGTGAGATCAGCACATTTATGACTACTAAGATCAGCTGGAACCAGTTCAACAGTATCCCGGATGACTTATTCAAATGGAGAGGTATCGATGGATCAGAGATCCTTACTTATTTCGTAGATACACCAGATGAAGATGCAGATATGGATACCAGATTCTCCACTTATAATGGAATGGTAACACCACATTCAGTTATCGGAAGCTGGAAGAAATTCAAGAATAAAGAACTTAGCAAAGACACATTGATCTCTTATGGATACGGAGACGGCGGCGGCGGAGTTACAAGAGATATGCTTGAGACTCGTCGTGCAATGGATGCGATCCCGGGACTTCCGAATGTAAAGACTACTCAGGCAGGCGAATTCTTCCGTAAGATCCATAACAATGTGGAGAATACTGATCAATACGTGCATACATGGGATGGCGAGCTGTATCTTGAGTACCATAGAGGAACTTATACTTCCCAGGCATACAACAAGAGAACAAATCGTCATATGGAAAATAAGCTGGCTCAGATCGAGTGGCTTTCATCTATGGCATACGTACTTGGCGGAGAATATGCACAGCAGGAATTGAACGACAGCTGGGAGTGTGTACTTCTTCATCAGTTCCATGATATTATTCCTGGATCTTCTATCCATGAAGTATATGCAGATTCTCATATCAATTATGGTGTGGCTGAAGCTCGTGCAGACAAAGTAAAAGCACAGGCTCTTGATACAATTACAAATGCAGCAGAACATACTTACAGTGTATATTCTACAAACAGCTATGGCGGAAAAGAACTTGTTTGCATCCCAGAGATGGAAGCTGGTGTATTTACAGATGGAGATGGACAGACACTGGAGGCTCAGAAGGTAGAAGGCGGATACGAAGTACTCGTTGATGTGAAGCCATTTGCAGCAGTGACAGTAAACTTTGCACCGAAAGCAGAAGCAGCATCCGAGTCAGCATTTGCAATTACTGGAAATACTCTCGAGACACCATTTTATTCCATGGAGTGGAATGAAGAAGGACAGCTGACAAAACTTTTTGATAAAGACGCAAAACGCTCTGTATTAAAAGAAGGACAGCTGGGAAATGCTCTTGAGATTTATGAAGATAAGCCGATGAATTATGATGCATGGGATATCGACATTTTCTATACAGAGAAGATGGAACTTGTGAAGCTTGCAAAAGCACCGGAAGTGATCGAGAATGGAGAACTTCGTGCAGTGATCCGTTTCACTTACGAGTACCACAAATCCACAATCTGTCAGGATATGATCGTATACAAAGATTCCAGAAGAATCGACTTCAAGACTCACGTAGACTGGCATGAAGATCACAGACTGTTAAAGACAGCTTTCTATACAGATATCCGTTCCACAAAAGCTACCTACGATATCCAGTTTGGACACGTAGAGCGTCCTACACACTGGAACAACAGCTGGGATTGGGCACGTTTTGAGGTATGCGGACACAAATGGGCAGATCTTTCTGAGACAGGATATGGTGTCAGCCTGCTGAATAACTGCAAGTATGGTTACAGCATCAAAGACAATGCAATGAAACTGAGTCTTCTTAAGAGTGCAAAACACCCTGATACAGAAGCAGATATGGGAGAGCATGATTTCACATATTCTCTGTATCCACATACAGGCGCAGTTGTTGAAAATGGAACTATCGAGATGGCTAATCAGCTGAATCTGCCGGCACAGGTTGTCAGTGGAACATTCGCAGACAGCAGAAAGATCGTTGAAGTTTCAAACTCCAATGTTCAGATCGATGTTGTGAAAAAAGCAGAAGATGAAGATTGTCTGATAGTAAGACTGCATGAGTGCCGCGGCGGAAGCGAGATGGTCACACTGTCATCCCAGTTCCCGGTAAAACGCATCGTACCATGTAATCTGTTAGAGCATGACTGTGGGGAAGCTGTAGAAGGAGCATCTGTAGAGTTCCTTGCAAAACCATTTGAAATCAAAACATACAAATTATATCTGTAGAAAATGACGGGATTTTCCCGACACAGATCAGAATATTGTTAAGGGCTGTCTCGTCAGTCCTCTCACGAAAACCAGTGCATCTGCACGAGGTTTTCGTGAGAGGATTGATGCGGCAGCCCATTTTATCTTGAAAGCAGATAAAGATGGAGAAGGAGTAGGGGATGGAAAAATATCTTGAGATGAAGAAAAAAGCGTATACTCATTATTGGGCACAGAGGATCCTTACCCAGATGGGATATTTGCTTAAGGTCATGGAAGCTGAGGAGCGTCCGGTTCCGTCGATACTTGAGGAAACGGAGAACTGGCTGTATGAAAAGTATATGTGTGAGGGGACGATATCACAAATGTCAGCCAAGGAGGCAGAGGAAAGACTTGCCGGGCTAAAAGAAGATGCTGCAAAATACAGCATGATATGTGCCGGACACGCACATATTGATATGAACTGGATGTGGGGATATCAGGAGACGGTGAATCTTACGATCGATACCTTCCAGACTATGTTGAATCTTATGGATGAATATCCGGAGTTCACATTTTCCCAGTCACAGGCTTCCGTATATGAAATCATAGAAAAATACTGCCCGTCGATGCTTCCAAAGATCCGGGAACGTGTCCGTGAGGGACGCTGGGAAGTGACAGCATCTACCTGGGTTGAACCAGATAAGAATATGACAGGTACGGAGAGTATGGCTCGTCATATCCTGTACACGAAGAATTATCTTTCCAATCTGCTTGGTATTTCGCAGGATTCGCTGGAACTGGACTTTGAGCCGGATACTTTTGGACACAGTGCCAATGTGCCGGAGATATTGTCTCAGGGTGGGATAAAATATCATTACCACTGCAGAGGATATGAAGATCATACTTTATATCGGTGGAGAGCACCGTCAGGAGCGGAAGTTCTTGTGAACCGTGAGTCGGGATGGTATCTGGGACCGGTGGAATATGGGAAAGTTTTGTATATTCCAAAGTACAGCAAGGAGAGCCATTTTGATAGATTGCTGTATGTATATGGCGTAGGCGATCATGGCGGCGGTCCGACCAGAAGAGATATCGAGAAGATCATGGATATGAAAACCTGGCCGCTGATGCCAAAGATCCGTTTTGGTACGATCCATGAATTTTTCCATGAAGCGGAAGCAGAAAAAGAAAAATTTCCTGTCGTTGATCATGAACTTAATTTTGTGCTGACGGGGTGTTATACGACACAGGCAAGGATCAAACTGGCAAACAGAACAGGCGAAGACCAGCTGTATGACAGTGAGATGCTGAGTGCAGTTGGAGAATATGCCAACAAAGGTTATGATCTTACAAAACGTCTGGATGAGGCCTGGAAGAAGGTATTATTTAATCAATTCCATGACATCCTTCCGGGATCGGGAGTAAGAGAGACCAGAGAGTATGCGATGGGGCAGTTCCAGGAGGCGATGTCGTACTGCGGTGCCAATGCCAATCGCGGGATGAAAGCGGTGGGAGACCGTATCGACACGACCCTCTGGGGCGGCACACCGGATATGGATTCCTGTTCAGAAGGAGCAGGGGTGGGATACGGTACCGGCATCACCACCGGACAGTGGGGAAATGCGGGAACCAGTGCTTTTGGATTTACAAATACACACAGAGGTTCCGGAGACACGAGAATCTATACATTATTCAATACTACGCAATATGACAGAAATGAGCTGGCCGAGATCACTCTATGGGATTGGGAATATCAAGAGGAAGAAATTACAGTTCTGGATGATCAGAAGAAAAAAGTCCCAGTGCAGATCCTTGAACATGGCACGCATTATTGGCAGCACAAGTATATAAAATTGCTGATACTGGCTGAGGTGCCGGCATTTGGTTATGCAAACTACTGTGTGAAAAGAGAGAGGCTTTCCCGAGAGATCCTGAAGCCATATACAGATCCGCGGGTACACAGGATGCAGGATGGTAAGATTACACTGGAAAATGATAAAGTGAGCGGAACATTTGACACAGAGACGATGAAGCTGGTATCATTGGCTGATAAGATGACGGGAGAGGAACTTTTGTCAGAGCCGTCGGGGTATTTTCGTTTGATCCGTGAGGATGATGTGAATGATATGACAGCCTGGATCGTAGGCGGATACATGCAGATCATAGACCTGAATGAGTCGGTACCGGTGAGGATCGTGGAGAAGCAGCTTACAGGACTTCAAAAATGGCTGACCTATGAGATGAAGTTTGAAAGATCTTCACTTCGTACAAAAGTCATGTTGGATGAAGGAAGCAGTGTTTTCCGTTATGAGGTGAGCGTAGACTGGCAGGAGACAGGAAGCAGGAGCGAAAGCATCCCGCAGCTTCAATTTTACGTTCCGGTAGGATATCAGACAGCAGATTATGTATATGATATTCCGGCAGGAAGTCAGGTCCGCCCGGAACTTGGCCATGACGTACCGGGTATCTATTACGGTGCGGCAGTTCCAATGGGGGGTGGGAGCATGATATGCCTTACCAGCAACTGCAAATACGGCTATCGGGGAGGCAAACAGTCCCTGACGCTGGATCTTCTTCGCGGGGCATATGATCCGGATCCATATCCGGACCTGGGCATCCATATGATGAACATCGGTTTAGGTGTGGAGAAAAATAAAGACAACCTGATAAAGACGGGATTTTTATTTTCACATCCCTTATATCCATATTCCAATACGATACATACCGGTGATATGCCGCTTAAGAAGAGTTTTATGGAAATCAGTGGAACGGCCAAAGTCTCAGCATGGAAATGCGCGGAGGATGGAAGTGATGCATGGATCATCCGCCTGTACCAGTGGGGTGATGCGCCAGAAAAGATAGCAATAAAGACAGAGCGAAAGATAGAAAAGGCAGAATTGACGGATATCATGGAAAACACAGAGGTTATGCAGGGCGAAGAAACGGGCATATCACTGGTGGAAGATACAAAGACAGTACTTTCTTTGCCGCCTCATAGTATCCGTACCATAAAACTCACGTTTTAAGGAAAACGATGAGAAAATCATAAAAAAGTTTTAAGAAGAAGTTTTAAGGAGAAGGGTTATATCAATGAAAAAATCATACGAAATGGACATGTGTAATGGTCCATTATTGGGGAAACTGTTAGTCTTTTCACTTCCACTGATGCTCTCGGGCATCCTTCAGCTGCTGTTTAATGCTGCTGATATCGTTGTTGTTGGAAAGTTTTCAGGGAGTCAGGCATTGGCGGCGGTGGGGTCTACTGGTGCGCTGATCAATCTGTTTGTTAATGTATTTATTGGATTTTCTATCGGGACGAATGTATTGGTTGCCCATTATTTTGGGGCGAAGGATAAAAAGAATGTCTATGAGACGGTCCACACTTCTATTTTGCTGGGAGTGATCGGAGGAGTGATACTGATCGGGGCAGGGCTGGCATTTGCAAAGCCTATGCTTGAGCTGATGGCCACTCCGGAAGATGTACTGGGGCAGGCAGCACTTTACATCAGGATTTACTTCATCGGGATGCCGGCGATGCTGGTATATAATTTTGGTGCAGCGATTCTCCGTGCGATTGGTGACACACAAAGACCGCTGTATTATCTTCTGATAGCAGGCGTGGTAAATGTGATATTGAACCTGATATTTGTGATCGGACTTAAGATGGGCGTGGCAGGAGTTGCCCTTGCGACGGTGATATCCCAGGTGATATCAGCAGTGCTCATCCTGAGATGCCTGATCAGGACAGATGGCATGTATCGTCTGAATATGCGGGAGCTTCGCCTCTATAAAGGAAAATTGATCCGCATCGTACAGATCGGACTGCCGGCAGGACTTCAGGGAGCTGTATTTTCAATTTCAAATATGCTGATCCAGTCTTCGATCAATTCTTTTGGATCGATCGTAATGGCAGGAAATACCGCTGCAAGTAATATCGAAGGATTCGTTTATACATCCATGAATGCCGTGTATCAGACTGCATTAAGCTTTACCAGCCAGAACATGGGCGGAGGAAAAAAGGAGAGAATCCCTAAGATTATGATCCAGTGTCTTATTATTGTCTTTGTAGTGGGAGCGGTTTTGGGAAATCTGGCCTATCTTTTTGCGACGCAGCTTCTCGGAATCTATTCTTCCGATCCGGAAGTGATCCGTTATGGGATTGAGAGGATGAAGATGATTTGCCAGCTATACTTTTTATGTGGTATGATGGACGTTATGGTAGGTATGCTCCGTGGACTGGGGTATTCGGTGATGCCGATGCTTGTTTCGCTGGCAGGGGCGTGCGGCCTCAGAGTCTTGTGGATATTTACCATATTCCAGTGGAAACATACCTTGTTTATTCTGTTTTTATCCTATGCGATCACATGGACAGTCACATTGGTGGCTCATATGATCTGTTTTGCAGTAGTGTGGAAACGAAAGAAGGGTATGCAGGGAGCTAAGCTAAGCTCCGATATAGAATAAATTGAAGAGAAAGATGAAAAGATAGCGAGGGAGGGCATCATATGCGTTTGGAAAAGATACAGGGAGCACTCAAAAAAAAGAATATCGAGTTTGCCTATACGGAGGAAGAAGGACGCGGAAGTCTGGACTTTCAGTTCAGAGGTCTCAGATACCATATCTGGGAATTCTCAGATGATGATGAATGGGGTGTGGAAACGAACGTATACCATGCAGGAAGAAGTGAGGATATCTTAGGTGATTATGAGACTACGATATCAGAGCTTGTACTTAGCTGGCCGGATATGGCGATACCAGGGTGATCGATCTCACCCTGGTATCTTAGAAGCATCTTTGGCAGCTTTTTTGCGCTGATACATTCGCTGATCAGCCAGATTTGTAAGGTCTTCAAGGGAAGACATATTAGTTTTATCATATTTTGCATATCCGATACTAAGGGAGATACTGTATGGAAGATTTTGTTCTGTACATTCCCTTAGTATTTTTTTGTTTAGGAGTTTGATCACTTCTTCCACCTCTGAGTCGGTATCGGCATCCAGAACGATGGCAAATTCATCTCCACCATATCTTGATAAAAAAGCTTTTGTATTACCCAGGGTGATCTTCAGCGCATTTGCCACAATACGAAGAGCATTGTCACCTGACATGTGACCGTATTTATCATTGATCCGTTTGAACTTGTCGATATCGATGAACAGAAGATACCAGGGATCTTTTTTGGAGTCACGCTGATGGAGCAGATACTGTTCAAGCTTTCCACGGTTATTCAGCTTTGTAAGTGCGTCCAGTGAAATCTGATTTCGCTGAAAGGACACATAGAATAAGAACAGGGCAGCAGCAGTAAAAGGCCATAAAAGGATCATATCGTAATTGATGATCTGCAAAGCTCCTCCGATGAAAGGCAGAGCAACTGTATAACAAAGGGCATTACATTCTTTTTTCTTTTCCGGAAGGACTTCCTTTTGCTTTTGTTTCCAGACAAGAAAAGATGCAGTAAGCATATATCCGAAACCGCAGGCCACCTGGAGCAGATGAAGGCTTCCACGGTGATATACGCTGTTTTCATCGATATAAAAGATGGCTCTGTTCCATGGCGAAAGGATGATTATAAGACAGATAGCTATCAAGGGGACAATACACCAACGGAGCAGAAGTTTCTGCCATGGAAGAAGATTTTCTCCATAAAGCTGATGAACAACATAGGAAAACCAGAAGTAGGAGATGATCTCTGTAAGAAGAAAATACAGGATATTAATATACCATAACTTTTGATTGGCATATTCCTGTGGCACCACGGTAAAATACCAGTTGAATCCATCTACGATCAGCATAAAACTGACCAGAAGGACCAGCTTCTGGAAACGCTTTGCATTTGGCACACCGGAAAACTTTGTTTTTAGATTCCAGTAGAGTACGATCAAAGTGAGAAGAGGGATCGCATCTATCTGGAGATACGTTGATAGACTCATGATTTTTTCCTCGCTTTCTTTTGTTCGTACATCATACGATCTGCGTTCTCGATCAGTTTTTCCAGATGATGTTCACATGAACTGTCATACCTGGAGAAGCCGGAACTGATGGACAGGGTATATGGATAGGTACCCTCCTGGTTGAAGGCTTCAAAAGCTTTGTTCAGTGAATCAATCAGATGAAGAGCCTCTCTGTCGTTTCGGCATTGTTTTATGATGGAGAATTCATCCCCGCCATATCGTGCCAGGATGGCATTTGTTTTGCCAAACATTTCTTTGAGAATATCTGCTGCCTGGATCAGGGCATGGTCGCCTGTAGGATGCCCGTAGGTATCGTTGATATGTTTAAAATGATCCAGGTCCAGCATAAAAAGATATAATCCATCCGGAATCTCATTTTGCAGATTTCGTTCTGTAAGATAACGATCCAGATAGCCACGGTTATTCAACCCGGTCAGAGAATCGATCGTGATCTGGTGGTTCTGCATATTCAGATAGAATAAAAGCGCAGAGATAGCCGTTAATGGAAGTGCCAGCCACAGATCATAGATCATCAGCTGAAGAAACTCTCCGATAACAGGGAGAGATATCAGGCAGGCCAGAGTGTAACTCTCACGTTTCCGGCTTTTGAGTACCTCTTTATGTCCATGATAGATCGAAAGTACCAAAGCTGACACAAGAAAAATATAGGTCACAATATACGGTATAAAATAGAGCGGACCGCGCTGATACCGGTTATGATCATCAATGGAACAAACCCATCCGGTTAGAGGACTGATAAGGACCAAAAGTGAATAAAGTGAAGCAAGGCTGATGATAACGGCCTTTTTTCGGGAAATAAGATTTTTAAAAGATATTTGCCTGAGATAAAAACATATATAGTTTAACCATAATGCGGAAATAAGCGGAGACATGATAAGATAGCAGATATTAAGGATCCAGGCAAGTACATATGATCCTGGAAATACGATCCCGTCAAGGATCCAGCAAAACATGTCGGTAAGAAGAATAAAAAATGTGCACCACAAAACATTCTGGAACAGACGATCCATGGTAGTCCGGATCCGCTCCCGATGAGTAGAAATACATATGATAAAAAGCAAAATCGATGGAAATAAATGTATATTCAAATGAGCAACAATATTCACGATGATATCTCCCGTCAAGTTGATACACAAATTATTCAGTACAAAAATATTTTAGCAGGAAATATATGGTAATACAATTTCTTTTTCGCTTTCTATATGTTTTTTACTATATTGATTCAAAATAAAATTTTTTAGTAAAAGAAATGTATTTGTCTACACTGTCATTCACATACTTTCCTTTTTTCCAAACAAGTCCAATTTCCTGCTTAATGATCGGTTTGATAGGAACAGCAACCAGACCGGGAAGACTTTTCATAAGTGATGAATATAGAAAAGCACCTCCCAGATTACTGTTTATAAAATTTTGAATTGTATACAACTGGCTGGCATGCATGATGATATTAGGTTTTATTCCGAGTCCTTCAAAACGTGAATATAGCGTAGTATTGAGCACAGAGTCGGTATTGTACATGATCAGTGGTTCCTTATTCAGCATTTCCATTGACAATTCTTTTTCTTTCGACAGGTGATGTTCACTGGATACGCAAAATACAATCTGATCAGACAGCATCTGATGATAATTCAGCTTATCGATTCCATAAAAATTCATATTTACTAAAGCTAGATCCAGAGCATCTTCCGATACGAGATTAGCAGCCCTTATTGATCCATATTCGAACAATTCTACAGGAATTGAGGGATAGGCTTTATGAAATGCGATGAGCATATCAGGGAAGAAAATTGTGCTCAAAAGCGGAGGAATCCCGATTCTGATAGGAGCAATCTGTTTGCCAAGGTCATAGAGCTCGGAGGATGTCTGATTAATGGAGTCAAGCAGCCCACTTACCTTTTTATAGAAAATCTCCCCTTCTTTGGTAAGGATCATATGGTTTTTTGATCGCATAAATAGATTAATGGAAAATTCTTTCTCAAGTTCTCGTATCGCATTGGATATCGCTGGTTGAGTTACATATAGTTTTTGAGCAGCCTGTGTGATGCTGTGATAGCAGCAAACGGCACAAAAGTATTCTAACTGAATGATCTTCATCGTAATTTTCCTTTTTTGATTTATTTTTTAAATTTGTTTTGGGGTGCATAATGGACAAAATAACCAACTATAATAGACTATTTTCTTGAATTATATCATAATTCATGTGAAAATGCACAAAAAAACAAAAGGATTTAATCTTTTTTTATGACTATATAATTATTCGTAAATATACAACTTCAAAAAAGTTTCGTATAATCAGATTGTAACAAGTGGTGTAGCTGATCAGTAATCCATACTCCATGAAGAACATGGCATGGAAATATTGAATGGTCACCTGATAGTAATTAATTGGCCGATTATTACTCGTTAAAGCTAAATAAATGAAAAAGGATTGGGGGAAAGCAAATGAGTCCATCTACAATTACTTTAATTTTTCTTCTGTTTGCGGTCGTGATGTTCGTGTTGGAGAAGATTCCGTTGGGAGTCACTTCCATGATTGTTTGCGTCGGACTGGTTGTAACAGGAGTACTGGATGTTAAGACAGCTTTTGCGGGATTTATAGACAGTAATGTAATCTTGTTTGTAGCAATGTTTATCGTCGGGGGAGCATTGTTTGAAACAGGTATGGCAAATAAAATCGGTGGAATTGTAACGAAGTTTGCCAAATCAGAACGTATGCTGATCATTGCAATAATGGTTATCGTAGGATTGATGAGCGGTGTTTTGTCAAATACAGGAACAGCAGCTGTATTGATTCCGGTAGTTATTGGCATTGCAGCAAAGTCTGGTTTCAAGAGATCCCGTTTACTTATGCCGCTGGTATTTGCAGCAGCTATGGGTGGTAACCTTTCATTGATCGGTGCTCCGGGTAACCTGATCGCACAGAGTGCACTGGAAGAAATTGGATTGAAATTCGGATTTTTCGAATATGCGATCGTAGGAATGCCAATTTTAGTTGTCGGTATTATATTTTATGCAACAATTGGGCATAAACTTTTGCCAAATCATGATGTCAAAGATGAAGGCGCTTTTGATACAGAGAAAGATTTCAGCAATGTACCAGCGTGGAAACAGTATTTATCATTGATCATTCTTGTATTAACATTATTGGCAATGATCTTTGAAGATAAAATTGGAATTAAACTTTCTGTTTCAGGAGCAATCGGAGCGATCCTTTTGATTCTCACGGGTGTTATTTCTGAGAAGGATGCTTTGAAATCTATTGATCTTAAAACTATTTTCCTGTTTGGCGGCACACTTTCTTTGGCGGCAGCACTGCAAAGTACTGGTGCAGGTGAAATGATTGCCGGAAAAGTGATCGGAGCATTAGGAGAAAATCCATCTCCATATATTCTGACACTGGTCGTATTCCTTCTCTGCTGTGCTATGACGAATTTTATGTCAAATACAGCAACTACAGCACTTATGGTCCCCATCTGTCTGTCTATTGCACAAGGGATGGGAGCAGACCCAAGAGCTGTACTTATGGCATGTGTTATCGGCGGATCATGTGCATATGCGACACCTATCGGAATGCCGGCAAACACAATGGTAGTAGGAGCTGGCGGATATAAATTTATGGATTATGTAAAAGCCGGATTCCCGCTTATCGTTATTGCAACAATCGTAAGTATGATTATTCTTCCTATCGCTTTTCCATTCTTTCCAGCGTAGGAAAAATGATCCGTACATATTAACAATTCCATAAAGGAGGCAAAGAAATGGATAAGAAACAACAAGTAGAGCAGTTGACCAATTATATGGCAAATTTTGTGGCATATATTGGAAAAGTATTACCAGATGATATTATTGCAAAGCTGGATGAACTTGCAGAAAAAGAGGATAATCCGCTTTCAAAAGTAATCTATGATACAATGAAGCAAAATCAGGTACTGGCAAAAGAATTGAACAGACCAAGCTGTCAGGATACAGGAGTACTTCAGTTCTGGGTAAAATGTGGAACTGGATTCCCGCTTATGGGTGAATTGGAAGCACTGTTAAAAGAAGCAGTTGTAAAAGCTACTTTTGAGGCACCGCTCCGTCACAATAGTGTAGAGACTTTTGATGAATACAATACAGGTAAGAATGTAGGAAAAGGAACGCCTACTGTGTTCTGGGATATCGTTCCTGACAGTGACCAGTGTGAGATCTATTCATACATGGCAGGAGGTGGATGTACACTTCCGGGAAAAGCAATGGTTCTTATGCCAGGTGCTGGCTACGAGGGTGTAACAAAATTTGTTATGGATGTTATGACTTCTTATGGATTAAATGCATGTCCTCCACTTTTGGTAGGTGTAGGTGTAGCTACTTCTGTAGAAACAGCAGCTTTGCTTTCAAAGAAAGCATTGATGAGACCGTTGGGAAGCCATAATGAAAATGAGCGTGCGGCATCTATGGAAACTCTGCTTGAGGATGGCATCAATGCTATCGGTCTTGGACCGCAGGGAATGGGTGGAAAATATTCTGTTATGGGTGTCCATATCGAAAATACAGCAAGACATCCATCAGCAATCGGAGTTGCTGTAAATGTGGGATGTTGGTCTCACAGAAGAGGACACATTATATTTGATAAGGATCTCAATTATACAATCACAACACATTCGGGGGTGAAATTATAATGGTAGAAATAAAAGATGGAAAGAAAATTCTGACAACACCAATATCAGCAGAAGATCTGGCCGATATTCATATTGGAGATATTATCTACTTGAACGGAAGTATGACAACCTGTAGGGATGTTGCACACAGAAGACTGGTAGAAGCGGGAAGAGAACTTCCTGTAAATGTAAGAGATGCAGCTATTTTCCATGCAGGCCCTATTATTCGTCCACTGGAAAATGATAAGTTTGAAATGGTATCTGTAGGACCTACGACCAGTATGCGTATGGAGAAATTTGAAAAAGAATTTGTTGAGCAGACCGGGGTAAAAATCATCATCGGAAAAGGTGGAATGGGACCAAACACAGAGTATGCATGTAAAAACTACAAAGCGATCCACTGCGTATTTCCTGCTGGAAATGCAGTAGTTGCAGCTACAGAAGTAGAAGAAATCGTAGACGCCCAGTGGAGAGATCTTGGTATGCCGGAAACCTTATGGCATTGTCGTGTAAAAGAATTTGGCCCGCTGATCGTATCTATCGATACCGAAGGACGTAATCTGTTTGAAGAAAATAAAGTAATCTTTAATGAAAGAAAAGATAAAGCAATTGAAGAAATATGCAAACATGTCAGCTTCATTAAGTAACGAATAAATTTTTTATCATAAAACAAATTTCAAGCCACTGATGACCATACAGAGAGTACTGCCATGTTCTTTGTATGGTCATTTTTTGAGGAAAAGTATGGACAGATATCGAAAAATTATAATATTATCGGCTCAATCACAAATTTTGTGGGATAAAGGATTTCTGACATAAGTCTTCCTGCTGATATCAAACAGTTTAAGGAAGAAGTATTCATCATCACGATATCC